>NZ_WRXM01000003.1:300000-401141 GCF_010119205.1 Haloarcula limicola | reverse complement strand
TCGGACATCCCGCTGTTGACGGTGATCCTGCTGGACACGTGGAACTGGACGCCGTTCATGTTCATCATCTTCTACGCGGGTCTCTCGTCGGTGCCCGACACGCTCGTCGAGGCCTCCCGAGTGGACGGTGCGCCGCTGTGGCGGCGCTACGTCCACGTCATTATCCCCTACATGAAGCCCGTGGTGTTCGTCGCCACCCTCATCCGGCTCATCGACCTGTTCCGCACCTTCGGCGTCGTCTACGGTCTCACGAACGGCGGCCCGGGGACGGCGACCCAACTCGTCAGCATCAACATCTACGAACAGATGTTCATCAACAACCAGATGGGCGTGGCGGCCGCCATCGCCGTCGTCTACCTCGTCTTCGTGATCGCGATCGCGAATATCGTCATCGCGAAGGTCGGCTTCGAGGGGGTGTGGGACTGATGGCGACGCAAGATATCGAACCGGGAGCGTCCCAGCGCTTAGATAAGGAAACGCGGGAGAAACTCGTCACGGTAATTCGCCACGCCGTCTTGCTGACGTGGTCGTTCGTGGTGTTGTTCCCGCTGTACTGGCTGGTCTCGATGTCGCTGAAGCCGCCGGGGCAGGCCAACTCGCTGCCACCGGACTGGATCTTCCTGCCGACCGTCTACAACTACATCCAGTTGGTCCAGCAGTCCGACTTTCTCGCGGCGTTCGCCAACAGCCTGTTCATGGTGGGCGCGTCGGTGATACTCGTGCTGCTCATCGGCGTGCCCGCGGCGTACGTCCTCTCGCGGTACGATATCCCGATGGAGCGGGACGTCCTCGTCTGGATCCTCTCCTCGCGGATGCTCCCGCCCATCGCCGTCGTGCTGCCGTTCTTCATCATCTTCCAAGAGCTCAATCTGTTCGACACGCGAATCGGGATGATCCTGATGTACGTCAGTATCAACCTCTCGCTGGTCGTCTGGGTGATGAAGGCGTTCTTCGACGGCATCCCCGAGACCTTGGAGGAAGCCGCCCGCGTCGACGGCGCGACCCAGTTCCAAGGCTTCCGCAAGGTCGTCCTGCCGGCGGCCAAACCCGGCATCTTCTCGGTGGCCATCATCAGCTTCATCTTCGCGTGGATCGAGTTGCTGTTCGGGCTGGTGCTGACGAGCTTCAAGGCCGTGCCGGTGACGCTGTTCGTCTACTCGTTCATCGGCTCGCGCTCCATCGAGTGGTCGATGCTCGCGGCGGCTTCGACGGCGATGATCGTCCCCATCGTGGTCTTCCTGATCGCGGTCAACAAGTACCTCGCTGCCGGTCTCAGCTTCGGCGTGGTGATCAAAGAATGAGAGCGATTACACACGGACGAGAGGCACTGCTCGCGAACCATGCCCGCGCGGCGGGGATAGTTTCAACTAGCTGCGCAACGGAGGTCCGCTAATGGCAAAGATCACGATAGACGACGTTACGAAGCGGTTCGGTGAGGACGACGAAGCGATCGTCGCGGTCGACGACGTCTCGCTGGACATCGCGGACGGCGAGTTCGTCGTCTTCGTCGGTCCATCAGGTAGTGGAAAGTCGACGCTGATGCGCATCGTCGCCGGGCTCGAAACGCAGAGCGAAGGCGACATCGAGATCGGCGATGCGATCGTCAACCAGCTCGGGCCCCGAGCCCGAGACATCGCGATGGTGTTCCAGAACTACGCGCTGTACCCGAACATGACCGTCGAGGAGAACATGTCCTTCGGCCTGAAGATGTCCACGGACATGTCCGACAGCGATATCGAGGAGACGGTCACATCGGCTGCGGAGATGATGGACATCGGGGAACTGCTGGACAACAAGCCGGGCGAGCTCTCGGGCGGCCAGCAACAGCGCGTCGCGCTCGGTCGCGCCATCGTCCGCGACCCGAACGTCTTCCTGATGGACGAGCCGCTGTCGAACCTGGACGCGAAACTGCGCGCGGAGATGCGCACAGAGATCAACCGGTTACAGAACGACCTCGGGGTCACGACGCTATATGTCACCCACGACCAGACCGAGGCGATGACGATGGGCGACCGGCTGGTCGTGCTGAACTACGGGGAACTACAGCAGGTCGGGACGCCCCTGGAGTGCTTTTACCGGCCGGAAAACCAGTTCGTCGCCGGCTTCCTGGGCTCGCCCTCGATGAACTTCTTCGAGGGAAGCCTCGACGGCGGGACACTCCGGACGGACGGCTTCGACTACGACCTGACCGAGCGCATGCAGTCCTCTGCCAACGGTCGGAACGATTTGGTCCTCGGGATTCGACCGGAGGACCTCACGCTCCACGACGACCCGACCGGCGGCCACGAGTTCGAGGCCGTCGTCGACGTGGTCGAACCGATGGGCAGCATCTCCTACGTCTACCTGCAACCGAGACAGCAGGACCACGAACAGACGTTCATCGCGGAGACGGACGGCCAGCGGCCGATCAGCGAGGGGTCGGAAGTCTACGTTGAGATCCCCGACAGCGACGTCCACCTCTTCGACGCCCAATCCGGTGAGACCGTCCATCAGCGGAAACTGGATGAGCGAGCCGAAGTCGCCCTCGAAGAGCGGATGCAGACGGTGAGTTCTTCGGACTGAGCCGTTCGTGACCGAGCGGCTGTCGATTGGTCTTCGAGATATCAGAGCGCCGCGCCGAGTTGTCGGCGAGTCGCTTCCGTCACGTCGCTGCTGCTTCTGCAAATGGCGATATCCGTGGGGACCAGCCGCACGATACTCGCAGCGACGATACCGGAAGTATCGCCGCGCTCGTGCCTGCGTAATAGAAATACCCGAGCTTTGCCGGTATCTTTATAACTCGTCGCGGTCACGTTCCACTCGATCTCAGTATGAAGAGCGCAGTACTGACCGACGAGCGAGAGGTCACCGTTTCGGATCGAGAACGCCCGACTCCCGGAGACGACGACGTTATCGTCAAGATCGGGGCGTGTGGCGTGTGTATGACCGATTATCACCTGTACCACGGGACGTTCCCGGCGGAGTTCCCCGTGGTCCCCGGTCACGAGAGCGCAGGCGAAGTGGTCGCCACCGGTGACGGCGTCTCGAACTTCGAAGAGGGCGACCGGGTCGCGGTCTTCCCGGGGATCCCCTGTGGCGAATGCGACTTCTGTAAGGAGGGGAAACAGAACCTCTGTGAGAACACGGTCTCGATGGGCGGCGCGGGCGACGAGATTCTCGACGGCGCGTTCGCGGAGTACCTGCGTGCACCCGCCCAGTGCCTCCAGGATATCGGCGACCTCTCGTACTCGGCGGCCGCCTTCGCGGAACCGCTCGCCTGTTGCATTCACGGCGTCGACCGGGCCGACATAGAGAGCGGCGACACCGTCGTGATCGTGGGTGCCGGGCCGATCGGGTTGCTCCTGCTCCAAGCGTTTCGCGCGAGCGGCGCGGGAACGATCATCGTCTCCGAGCTCGTCGACGAGCGTCGGGAAATCGCGACCCAACTGGGCGCTGACCACGTCGTCGATCCGTCGGCGGGAGCGCTGGCGGACCACGTCGACGAATTGGTCGACCGAGTCGACGTCGCCGTCGAGGCTGTCGGGCTCCCGACGACGATCGAAGAGGCGCATTCGATCACGTCTCCCGGTGGGACGACGCTCGTATTCGGCGTCCCGCCGCAGAACGAGAGCATCGAAATCGACCCGTTCGAACTCTACTACCGAGAGCTCGAGATGGTCGGCGTGTTCGCGCTCACGCAGAACACCTTCTCGCGCGCGGTGACGCTGCTGCAGGGCGACCGCATCGAGACGGAGCGGCTCGTCACTGACGAGCTCGGTCTCGACGGACTCCAGACCGCGTTCGACCAGATGGAGAACAACGAGGGACTCAAGAAGATGATCTATCCCAACGGGCGGTAACCGCTCACCAGTCGTGACCGGCAGAACTCCGGACACTGACGATCCCGTTGTCTGGAAGCGAATCCGACCGACCGCTCACGAGTAGTATCTGGCAGAATTAGCGGTGAGAGACTCTCCGAGCCAAGCGAGCAGTACGCGCTTCCCTCTCGCATCCGCGTGAGCACAACGCTTATTTTTCAGTGGGTTGTCGGCTCTATCATGTTCGATTCAACGGAAGTCGTCGAACTGTCCAACCCGATCAGCGAGCGGAGTCCGGTGTGGCCGAGTTTCCCGCCGATCGAACTCGAGCAGACGTCTCTCGCCGCACGCGACGGGTTCACGATGGAACGACTGGAGATGCGGAGCCACACGGCGACGCATATCGACGCTCCCGCGCACTTCATCCCCGAGGGCAAGACCGTGGACGACTTCTCTATCGAGCGGTTCATGGGCGAGGGCGTGGTCGTCGACCTGACGCCGAAAGAGCCCGAAGAGGCGATCACCCGCGCCGACATCGAGGCGTACGAGTCAGAGATCCGGCCCGGCGACGTGGTGATGCTCCACACCGGCTGGGACGAGCACTACGGGCAGACGCCCGAGTACCTCTTCGAGTTCCCCTATCTGACCGGCGAGGCCGCGGAGTACGTCGTCTCGCTCGACCCGAAGGCGGTCGGGACGGAGGGGGCGAGCGTCGGCGGCTGGTACGACGAGGTGCCCGCCCACGGCCCGTCGACCGACGTCCACCCGGCGGACTCGCATCTGCCCCTGCTGGAGAACGACGTCATCCCCATCGAGGAGTTGCGGAACCTCGATCAGGTCCTCGACGGCGCGGACAGTCGGCGCGCGGACTTCTTCTTCCCGCCGCTCAACGTGCAGGGGGCGGGCGGGTGCTCAGTTCGCGCCTTCGCACTGGTGTAGACAGTCGAGCGAGTCCGCGCCGGAGGTGACAGCGCGACGGGACGGAGGTACCAGAAGGGAACCGCGTCTATCGCGCGAGTCTGACAGCCGTCGACACCGCGTCGATCATGCTCTGCTCAGAGGCGACACCCTCACCAGCGATGTCGAACGCGGTGCCGTGGTCGACGCTCGTCCGGACTATCGGAAGTCCGATGGTGACGTTGACGCCGCTCACCGCGTCGCCGTCACCGGTGAAGCCGAGCATCTTGATGGGGATGTGACCCTGGTCGTGATACATGGAGACGACGCAGTCGAACTCACCAGAGGCGGCCCGGACGTAGACCGTATCCGGCGGGAGGGGACCAGCCACGTCGACACCCGACTCGGCGACGCGGTCGATAGCCGGTTCGATGACTTCTGCTTCCTCGTCGCCGAGGAGGCCGCCGTCGCTCGCGTGGGGGTTCAGCCCGGCGACGGCGACCGACGGGTCGTCGATGTCGAGGTCGCGCAGCGCCTCGTCTGTGACGGCGATCGTCGACGCGACATCGTCGACATCGAGTTCGCAGGCCTCCCGTAGGGGCACGTGCGTACTGACGTGCGTCACCATCAGGTCGTCCTCGATCAGCATCATCGAGTAGTCGTCGGTCCCGGTGTAGTCCGCGAGCATCCCCGTGTGGCCCGCGTACTCGCTGCCGGCCATCCGGGTCGCCTGCTTGTTGATCGGGGCGGTGGTTATCGCGTCTATCTCGCCGGCCTGTGCCAGTTCGATCGCTCGCTCGACGTACTCGAGGCTCGCCGCGCCGTTCGCTTGCGAGAGTTTCCCGTACTCGTGAGCGGCCACGTTGTCGAGGTCGATCACCGGCAGTGTCGCGGGGTCAGCCTCCGCCTCCAGGGGCGAGTCGACGCGACGGACGGTGAGGCCGGAGGCGAACCGGTCTGCTGCGTCCTCCAAGACGGCGGCGTCGCCGATGACGACGACGGTCGCCGTCTCGACCAGCGTCGGGTACGACTTGACTATGACTTCGCTTCCGATGCCCGCGGGGTCACCCATGGTAACCCCTACGGTGGGAGTTCGATCACTCATCACGAAGACCGAGACGAGCGAGGGACTTAATTATTGCCCGCTCGCCGCCGAAGCCGCCGGCTTTCGTCACGGCCGTCGCCCCGTCTGCGACGCCCCCTTCGACGGTCGCGAGCGGTATTCCCGGAGCGACGCCTTCGCCTGCCATGCGGAGCGCCGTCGCGTCGAGGCCGTCGAGAACCGCCCGAGCGGTCTCCCCGCCGGTGAGAAAGAGGTTCGACGCCTGTCCGTCGCCGACGACCTCGACAGCGCCCGCAGCGAGCGCCTCCGTGATCCGCCGTCGCACCGTCGCTCCGTCGACGCCGGCTCGCTCACCGGCCGCCATCGCCCGGTCGACGTCGCCGCGCTCGTCGGCGCTGTGGAGTAACACACCGCCGTGTTCGTCGACGGCGGCCGTCCCCCGAGTGGCCAGATCGGTCGCGGCGGTAGACGAGTCCGTGACCGCCGTCTCGATATCGAGGCGTCGCCGCTGGCTCCGTGGGACCGCTTCGATCTGTTCGAGCGTCTCCGGCGCGACGCTACCCGAGACGCCGACCACGGGCCGGGTTCGGTCGACGTCGATTCCGGCTCTGGATGGCGTCCCCGGGACGGCGACGTGACGCGCGAGACCGCCGCTACCGACGTATAGGACTCGCTCAGAGAGGGTATCGGCCGCCGTGGCGATAGCCGCGAGGTGGCTGTCAGTGACGGCGTCGCAGGTGACGACGACCGGACCGTCGCTCGAGGTCGTCGACTCGAAAGCCTCGCGCACGGCGGCCGCGCCGCGAGCGACGGTCTCGATACCGATCCGCTCGACGGGGTGGTCGCTCGACGCGAAGAACTCGGGAAGCGAGTCGTGCGTGGGTGGTCGTTCTTCGTCTTTACCGGGCGGAGAGTCGGTCACCAACTGGCCGTCGACGAGGTGATACCCACACGCCGTCAGACGCCCGTTGTCCGGAAACGCCGGCGCGACGACGACGAGGTCGGGAGCGATCGCTCGCGCCGCGGCGTCGACCTCCGCGCGGACGTTCCCGCGGAGGGTCGAATCGACCTTCTTGAACGCGACTGCCGGATCGGTGTCCTGAAGAACCGATCGAACGCGTTCGGCGGCGACAGCGGGCTCCTCGTAGCGTGAGTCGGTGTTGTACACGGCGACGTCTCCCCCCGTCGTCGTATCGGTCCGCGCGGAGAGGACGACGCGGGTGTCGCAGTCGCGCGTCGCGAACTCGTGACCGGCGTCACAGCTCCCGGTCAGGTCGTCCGCGACGACGACACAGCGGGTCATCGGTGAATCCCCTCCCGCGATCGCGTACGCTGGGCTGGAATGCGAGCGTCCATGATCCGTATGGCGCGGCGCTCCGTAAAGAAACATTCGCACGGGAACCGACAGCTACGCGAGAGGGACAACACATAAGGTCGAGATGGGCTTTAGTACGCGTATCCATGGAGTTCGAGTTTCCAGACCGCGACCGTTTGGAGGCGGCCAACGACGCCGACGTGGCCGACCTGCCCCGCGCCTACCGTGTCAGTCGCACCCGCGACCATCCCACTATCCCGGACGTCACGGAAGCCTCGACAGATGCCGTGACCGACGTTCCCGAACTCGACGAACTCGAACCGGGGAGTACTGTCGGCATCACCGCCGGGAGCAGAGGTATCGAGGTCCTCCCGGAGGTCCTCGAAGCGATCGTTTCCGAGCTACAATCTCGCGACCTCGAACCGTTCGTCTTCCCCGCGATGGGCAGTCACGGCGGAGCGACCCCCGAGGGCCAGCGCGAGACGCTCGCGACGCTCGGTATCACGCCCGACCGGCTCGGCTGTGAGATCCGGTCTTCGCTCGCCGTCGAACAGGTCGGATCCGACTCGACCGGGCGGCCGGTGTACGCCGCCGAAGACGCGCTCGAAGCCGACGCGGTCCTGCTCGTCAACCGCATCAAGCTCCACACTGACTTCCAGGGAGACGTCGAGAGCGGGCTCTGTAAGATGGCCGTCGTCGGACTGGGCAAACAACGCGGTGCCGACAACATGCACAACGCCGCGCTCAAACGCGGGTTCCACGAGGTCATCCCGGAGTGGGCCGGCATTCTGATCGAGGAGACGCCGATAATCGGTGGTGTGGGCATCATCGAGAACGCCGCGGAACGGGCGGCCGAAATCCACGGCGTCTCCGCCGCCGACCTGTTGGAAGAGGAGCCGAAACTGCTGGAGCGCTCGAAGGAGTTCTTCCCCGAACTCCCGGTCGACGACCTCGACTTGCTCGTCGTCGACGCGATGGGCAAGGAGATCAGCGGGACCGGGCTCGATACGAACGTCGTCGGTCGGGTCAGGTTCCACAATCAGGCGGAGGTCGACGAGCCGTCGATCACTCGGATCTACGTGCGGTCGCTGACACCGGCGTCCCACGGTAACGCCCTCGGGATGGGGCTCGCTGACCTCGTCCACCGCGACGTCGCCTCGGCCGTCGATTTCGAGGACACGTACGTCAACATCGTGACCAGCGGCGAGCCGAACCGGGCGAAGCTCCCGTTCGTCGTCCCGAGCGACGCGACGGCGTTCGTCCTCTCGGCGTCGATGACCGGCGTCGCCAGCGCGAGCGACCTCCGAATCGCCCGTATCGAGAGCACGATGGAACCCGGAGAGCTGTGGGTGTCAGAGCCGGTCGCCGAGGAACTCGCCGATCGAGAAGACATACAGGTCCACGAGGACGAACCGTGGCACTTCGACGAGCACGGAGAACTCGCGATGGACTGGGACTAACGTCGTACGGTCATCGACGGCCGCAAAGAAACGGCGGAGTGACGATACTGTGGACGGGAATGCGGACTCCATCACCAAAATTTACTTATATTGGTAGTGGGGATATGGTGTCAGGCCGACTCGTCTATAACCACCAGCCATGACCACAGACAGTTCACATCCACGAATCGAGGTGGAACACGTCAAGAAGCGCTTTGGCACCGTCGAGGCGCTTTCGGACGTTTCTCTCACGCTCAAAGACAACGAAGTCCTCTCGCTCGTCGGCGACAACGGCGCCGGCAAGTCGACGTTCATCAAGACGCTCGTCGGCATCCACCAGCCGGACGGCGGCGAGATACGGTTCGACGGTGAACCGGTCACCATCGACGGCCCGAAACACGCCCGCAAGCTCGGGATCGGGACGGTGTATCAGGACCTCGCGCTCGTCGACGAACTCTCCGTCGCGGAGAACCTGTTCCTCGGCCGAATGCCGGTGAAGAAGGTGGGCGGACTCGTCCCGGTCGTCGACCAGGAGTACATGGCCGAGGAGGCCGAGCGCATCCTGAGCGAGCACCTCAACATCCACGTCGACCCGGACACGCCGGTCGAATTCCTCTCCGGTGGGGAACGACAGGCAGTCGCCATCGGACGCGCTCTGGTTACCGACCCGGATATCGTCCTGCTCGACGAGCCGACGTCGGCACTCTCGAAAGCGGCCGTCGAGCACGTCGAAGAGCTCGTCCAGCGGTTGCGCGATAGCGGGCACTCGGTCATCCTCATCGATCACAACCTCGAGGAAGTCCTGTCCATGAGCGACCGCGTCGCGGTGCTCTTTCAGGGTCGAATCGTCGACGTGGTCGATGCCGCGGACGTCACCCGCGACGACGTGGTCAGTATGATGGTCTCCGGGCACCGCGCCAACGAGGATACTGACGACGAACTGGCCGGAGATGAGTCGGACGTTTCCTCGTCGCGTTCGTCCACAGCCTGAGTTCTATCGGGTGAGACGGCAGTTCTGTCCCATCCGAGCTCAGTGGCGTACACGTCTCACCCGACGCCACGTTACTCATCGGTCTCTCGAACTCCGGTACCTTCGGCTTCAGTCGCCTCGTCCACCACGCTCCGCGTCGAGCAGCGCCTGTCCAGTCGCTCGTAGGGGTCTCCTCGACACCGACCGACGGCGTTCAGAGGGGTCGCTACTTGGACGGCTGCGAGCCGAAGAATCCAGTGGTGGACGGCTCGCAAGCCCCGGGAGACAGGGACGAGCTCCCGTCGCGCCTCGACGAAACCTTTAAGTATCATTGCTCGAGAGCTAAGGTTGGAAATTAATCAAAGACCATGATTAGTAGACGCAACCTTGTCCGAGCAGTCGGAGCAGCGGGTATCGCCGGTATCGCCGGCTGTTCTGGCGGCGGAGACAGCGACCAGTCAGGGGGCAGCGACGGCGGTTCGAGTGGCGGGACCTCGACCGGCGACGACAGCAGTGACGGTTCGAGCGGCAACACCCAGCGGTTCGCGGTGTCGATGAAGTCGATGGGCCAGGCCGGGCTGTACGTGCAGGGTCAGGCCGCGAAGTGGTACACGCAGGACCGCGACGACGTCGAGATCGTCATCCTGGACGCCCAGTTCGACGCGTCAAAACAGACCCAAGACGCCATCAACGCCATCAACCAGGGGCTCGACGGCATCCTGCTGAACCCCTTCGACGCCAAGGCGTCGCGACAGATCGTCGAGGCAGCGGCCGAAGAGGACATCCCGGTCATGAACTTCGACACGGCGACGCTGTCCGAGGACATCGTCATGGGCGCTCTCTTCGGTCAGTACGCCGGCGGGCAGGTCGCTGGCGAGCGGTTCACGGAAATGATAGACGAGAAGGGCATCGAGAACCCGAAGGTCATCACGAGCGTCTTCAACTTCGAGTCGACGACGAGTCAGGCGCGCCTGTACGGCTTCACGGAGAACATCCCAGACAGCGTCGAAGTCGTCAACCGGATCGAGAGCGACGGGACGCCCGAGGACTCCGCCCCGGCGACCCAGAGTGCACTCCAGGCCAACCCCGACGTCGACGCCATCTACTCCAACAACGTCGGTAGCGGGATGGGTGCCCTGACGGCGCTCCAGCAGATGGACATGTATCACAAGAAAGACCACGAAGACCACGTCATGGCCTTCGGTATCGACGGCGGCCCCGAACTCAACCAGCGCATCGGGAGCGGCTATTACGACTTCGCGATCGACCAGCCGCTCCACATGTACGCGCCGCTGACACTCGAGCTGATGTGGGACTACCTCGAAGGCGGCGAGAGCGCTCTCCCGAAGGTCGGCGACACGGTCAAGCCCGGCGAGGACCTCTCCATCGAGAACAAGACGGTCGAGGGCATCAAGCCGTGGTCCAATCAGTTCTGGGGTCCGGCCGAGATGACCGAGTACGAGGCCGAAGACAAGGCCTGGTGGCCGTGGATGAAGTGTCAGCATGCTACTATTTCACAGGACAACGCCGACGCCTCCTACCTCTACGGGAACGTCTACCGAGAGATAGAGGGGTCGAACTGAGTCACTTCACACGAAGATACGATGAGCACACTATCCAAGGTAGGTTCGACCATCTCCGATCTCCAGGAAGACCGGACGCGGATGATGTTGTTCGCGCTGGACAACCTCATCTGGCCGATCCTGTTAGTGGCATTTATCGTCTTCTCGGTCCTCCTTCCCGAGATCTTTACCCAATACCGAAACATCGAGTTCCTGCTGTACACGAGCGCCGGACTCGGAGCGATAACGCTCGCCGAAGCGGTCTGTCTCATTAGCGGGAACTTCGACCTCTCGGTCGGGTCGGTCGCTGGCTTCTCGTCGATGTTCACTGCGCTGTTCCTCACGAGCTGGTTCCCGTCGGTGCCCGGCGTCGTCGGAATCCTGATCGTCCTCGCGGTTGGGGGGGCGATCGGCTTGATGAACGGGTTCTTCATCGCGAAGTTCGACGTGAACCCGTTCCTCCAGACGCTCTCGGCGCTCATCGTCTTCGAGGGCGGGATACTGGTCCTGTCCACGCGGTCCGTCTACGAGTTACCGAAGAGCTACCTGTGGCTCGGCGGTGAAGAGGTCTCGCTCGGGGGCCTCCTCCCCCAGTCGGTTCCCGTCGCTGTCCTCTTCATGCTCGGTCTCTTCGTCACTGTGTGGTTCGTCCTGACGAAGACCCGATTCGGTCGAGCGATATACGCGGTCGGTGGCGACGAGGAGTCATCCGCCGAAGCGGGTATCGACACGGACCGAATCGTCATCGCCGTCTTCGTACTCTCGGGCATGCTGGCCGCCACTGGCGGCCTGCTGCTGACGGGGTTCAACGGCGGGGCAACGCCGACGCTCGGGACCGCACAGCTGTTCCCCGCCTTCACCGCTGCCGTCATCGGTGGGGTTAGCCTGTTCGGCGGCCGAGGAAACGTCTTCAACGCACTCGGTGGGGTCCTGTTGCTCAGCACCATCGCGGCTGGCCTCGTGATGCTGAACATAGACCCGCAGATCGTCCAGACGATCAACGGACTCGTGCTCTTCGCAGCCATCCTGCTGTACACCTTCGTCCAGCGGTTCCGGGGCCGACTACTCTCGGACCTCTGACCCCCGACGAAACATCTTTGTCTCGAAGCCGACCGCGTCGACTCTCGGCTACGAACGCCTCGTCAGCTCGCCGGCTCCGGACCTACTGTCGTAGACGGGGATGGCGACTGGAGAACTGGTCGCGTACTACTCGAACTGTGCGTCGTAGGTCGTGACGGCCGAGGCGACGTCGTCGTACGACGGCGTCTCGCCGGTCCGGACGAACTCGCGAGCGAGCGCGTTGCCGAGCACGACGGCAGCTGTCTCCGGTAGTCCCTCGACGAGACCCAGGGACAGTCCCGCGTTGAAGTGGTCGCCGGCGCTGGTGGTCAGCTCCGGAGAGTCGACGGGGTTCACGCTCACGCTCGTCGTCCCGTCGTCGCTCACGACCACGGACTCCGTGACGCTGTGACCGACGAACCGGTCGACGGCCAGGGAGTCGAACACGACGCGGGCGTCCGCGACGATATCGTCGCTCGTGTGCGCGCCGAGGACGGACGCGAGTTCCTTCGTCTCGTAGCGGTTCGCCGAGACGGTCACCTCCATTTCCGCTGCGAGACGGCGCGTCGCCGCGACGATCGGTTCCAGCGCCTCCTCGTCGAGTTCTCGGATGTCCGCGGGGTCGAGCAGGACGTGCTCCGGTGGGTCTGCGAGCTTCGGTAAGACCTTTTCTCGCAGTCCGTCGATGATACCCGCCAGCTCGGGAATCACCGCCCAGTAGCCGATGCCGAGGAGTTTCGCGCCATCGAGTTCGTCGACCAGCGTCTCGATACCGACCCGCGACTCGATCGTCTTCCAGTCCAGCGTCGCGGCACCGCCACTCTCCATCAGCATGAGTTTCCCGTCGTCGAATTCGATGGCGTCGGTGACTCCCGGGTCTCCCAGCGAGTACATAGTAGACGCTTCGAATTCCCGTTCGAAGATGTCCAGAGTCGGGTCGCCGCACATCCCGACGAGCGTCGTATCGAACCCGAGGGTCTGGTACGCACGGGACAGGTGGCTGACGTGCCCGCCGGTTCGCTGGCCGTGGCGCTCCCACGAGATGGCGAGCGAGCTGTCGGCGGCCGCCGACGTCACGATCTCCTCGCCGAACTCGCGAAGCGTCGTGATGCGTTCGTCGCCCGACGAACCGGCGTTCGTTCCCGCCTGTCGGACGTTATCGACGAAGCCGTCGAAGCCGAACACCACCGTCCCACCGCTCAGTTCCGTCGGGAGGTGATTCTGACACGACGCCACGGCATCACGCGTCTGGGAATCCGGATAGCTAGTTGGCGACATTCGTTTCAACTCCGTCGACGGCCTGTGTTCGTGCCCGGAGAAATTCCGGGGCAGAAACGGTGACGTGGGTGCTATCGGTTGCTTTCGAGAGAGACTCCGGGGAGTGCCTCGACGCTTCGGGTTCAACTGGGCAACGCAGAGCGCGTTGATCGCTGTCGGGCCGGTTTAGTTCGAGTACTTTCGGTGCCCGAGACGCTGCTAACAGACGCATGTGTACCGGTATATCTGGGGATAGTATAAAAGATTATGTCACAACGCCGGATTTGGCTCTGCCGACATTAAGTGGTAGTAATCCGCCGCTCTACGAGAGAATAGGTTTTCTCGGTGTACTTCCCAGAATATCTATCCCTATCGAGTGGATATCTGCCAGAATAGTAATGGTTATTACACGATTTGCACAGTCGCATATAGATTTTCCAGATAAAGCCACAATATCGACAGATATAGAGTTATAATTTGGCTCTATTACACTATTATCTATATTTAAACCCTTTGTTGGGTGATAATTCACGATATGCCTCTGTCTCTCTCCGATTGATTCTCGGGTTTGTGAGTTTGGCATTATTCCGAACCGTGATACGACGATCCTGGGCTCACCATACTCGTCGCGGTGTCGTATAGTTCGGGAGAAACAGCCGACATCTGATAACACAGGTACGACCGTTATTTGTTGGAGGCGAGATGTAATCCACTATGAGTGGATGGATGTGTCGAGTTACGCGAGACAGGTCCGTACAACGGGCCAATGAGGTGCAGTTCCCGACTTCCGTCTCGGAGAATGGGATTCCACTCATGGTAGATTTTATCACTCCCGCTGCCGTAGGTAGTCGCATGAACCTAAACGACCCGGACGACGGCGGAAAGCGAGTGGCCGCCGTACAGCGGGCGTTCGAAGTCGTCAGCGTGCTGCGAGACGCCGGAACGGTCCGGATCAGCGATGTCGCAGACGCACTCGATATCCCGACGAGCACGGCACACGTCCATCTCAAAACGCTGGAATCGGCCGGCTACGTCGTCCAGGGCGCTGACGGATATCGACTCGGACTGCAGTTCCTCAGGGACGGCGCCGTCGCCAGAAGCGAACTGCGCGCGTACTCGACCGCGAAATCCGAGATCGACAACCTCGCCGAGAGCACGGGTGAAGTCGCAAATCTGGGCGTCGAGGAGAACGGACAGCGGGTCATCGTGTATCAAGCAGAGGGGAGCGAGGCGGTCTACGACAACGCCCTCGTCGGCGAGTACACCAATATGCACTGGACGGCGCTAGGGAAAGCAATCCTCGCCGAACTTCCGGACGACTACGTGGAGGAGATCGTCGACAGCTACGGCCTCCCGACGGCCACGGAGAACACGATCGACACGCCAGAGGCGCTCTTCGAGACGTTGACGGCCATCCGCGAGCGCGGATTCGCGCTCGAAGACGAGGAACGGCGCACCGGCATTCGCTCGATAGCCGTTCCACTCGAGGTAGAAGACCGCGTCGTCGGGGCCGTCTCGCTCTCGGGACCGAAAGAACGATTCGACGACGACCGAATCGAAGACGAACTGTTGCCGGCACTCAAGGACCGAACGAACGTCGTCGAGGTAAAAATTGCATACGAGTAGGGTGCGTAGCTCGCCCGGCGTTCGAGAGTATCGGTGGCGCGAGAGCCAAACACTCAACACCGACAAGAGCTCGATGACGTGTGAGTAATATCTACTATTAGTGGAGTGCCCCGTGTGGTCGTCTCACAAGCCCCGGGAGGTCGCTCACTGGGAAGTTTGTAAGCAAAGTTTACATAGGAGGAGTCTCTCACTTCGGGCGTATGAATCCAGCACTGATGCTGCCGCCCTCCCCGGATAGACGATGGACCCTCGCCAAGCAGTTGGGCGTGGACCGCGGCGTCGTCCGGTTCTGGGGAGTCGACGACTGGTGGGAGTATGACACGCTTTTGCGGACGCGAAATCGGTTCGAGGACCACGACATCCCCCTCGAAGTCGTCGAGGACAGACCGCCGATGACCCGGACCGTCCTCGGCGAGGAAGGCCGTGACGAGGAGATAGCGACGGTAAAGCAGCTACTCAGGAACCTGGGGCGGCTGGGCATCGGGACGTACTGCTGGGTTTGGACCGAAAATCCCGTCGGCGTCCTGCGGACCTCCGACTCCGTACCGGACCGCGGCGGTTCGCTGCTGACGGGCTACGATCACGAACTGAGTCAGCGAGCGGGCGACCACCCCGCGGCGGGCATCACCGAGGAGGAACTCTGGGAGAATTTGCGGTACTTCCTCGAAGAGGTCGTTCCCGTCGCCGAGGAGGCAGGGGTGAAGATGGCACTTCACCCCGACGACCCGCCGGTCTCGCCCGTCCGGGGCGTGCCTCGTCTCGTTACGTCCGTCGAGAGTTACGAGCGGATTCTGGATCTCTACGACAGCCCGAACCACGGCGTCACCTTCTGTCAGGGGAACTTCGCCGCAATGGGCGGCGACGTTCCCTCGGCGATACGGCGGCTCGGCGACCGAATCCACTTCGTCCACTTCCGAGACGTCGCCGGGACGCCCGAGTCGTTCGTCGAGACGTGGCACGACGACGGCCCAACTGATATGAAGGCGGCTATCGACGCGTACCGAGACGTCGGATTCGACGGACCGATTCGACCCGACCACGTCCCGAAGATGCTCGGCGAGGAGGACCGGGAGGGCGTCCACGCGGGTTACACCGATATGGGCCGGCTGTTCGCTATCGGCTACATTCGCGGCCTGCTAGAGCAGACGGCGTAACTGTCGCTGTGTCGGTGCGAGCGAGGCGAACCGGAACTACCGCTCGCAGAAGCGCGTTTTTGCGGAGACGTCGAGACCGGTCGTCGCCGTCGAGTCCGCGCTCGCGTCATACAACATCAGTGGACGATGATTATCATATATTATTGAGCAAGATATAAGTAGTAGCGTCCAAAGTGGGTGAATGTATGTCACAACAGAGTCGAAGACGCTTCATCGAACAGCTCGGTGTGCTCGGCGGCGCAGGCACGCTCACTTCGCTCGCGGGATGTTCCGGCGACGGCGGGTCCGGGAGCGGGGACGGCGGGTCCGGAAACAACGGGACGACCGGCACCTCCGGAGACGGCGGAAGCGGCGAGAGCCAGGAGATGCTCATCGGGAGCGTCTTCCCGAGCGGTCACGTCATCAACGAAATGGCGAAGTCGTGGGCGGAGACGGTCTCCGAAGAAACGGGCAACCGCGTCTCGGTCACCATCGAACCCGCGTTCGGCGGCGAATCCGAAGTGATGGAACAGACGCGTATCGGGTCCATCGACGGGACCATTATCGGGACTCGATGGGTCATCGACTACGACCCGAAGAACTTCTGGGTCGAGTCGCCGTTCGTCTTCGATAGCTGGGAACAGCAGCGACGAGCGTTCCAGACGGAATATCTCGAAGATGGAAAGAAAGCGCTCCGTCAAGAAGGAAATCAGCACCTCGTCAACCAGCCCATCTACCGCGGCTATCGACACACGTCGGGCAAGAAGGCCTACGAGACCCCGGACGCGATTCAGGGGACCAACCTGCGCGTTCCGGACCTCTCGCCGTGGGTGAACATCTGGGAGGGTATCGGAGCCAGCCCGACGACTGTCGCCTTCGACGAACTGTACAGCGCGCTTCAACAGGGCGTCGTCAACGCACAGGAGAACCCAGCGGAGACGGTTCTGTCGGCGTCGCTGTACGAAGTCCAGAGTCACTACACGCTCACACAGCACCTGGCCTCGACGGGCTGGTTCACGTTCAACAGCGACACCTTCTCCAGCCTCTCCGAGGACGACCAGACGGTGTTGACCGACACGCTCACGCAGGACATCAAGGAACTCAGTAGCAGCATCAAAGATTCAGAGTCCAAAGCTATCGACGAACTGGAGAGCAACGGGATGAACATCGTCGAACCGGATCGCGACGCGTGGCTCTCGGCGGCCGAAGAGCCGCTCAAGGCCCAGTTCGAGGCGAACTGGGAGCCGTCGTTAGAAGAAGTGCGAAACATTTGAGACCCCCCGCGAAACACAGTGAACTATGGTTGAGAACAGCACCAAATCGACACCAATGCGCTATTTCGACCGGGGAGTCAAGGCGCTGGCCTTGCTGCTCTACGGCCTGATGATACTGGTCGTAGGGTTGCAGATACTGACTCGGTGGGTACTCGGGTCGTTCATCGGCAGTAGTCTGCCGTGGACTGTCAATCTCTCACAGATGCTTCTCGTTTACATCACGTTCATCGGCGCGGCCGTTGCGAGCGAGAAACGAGAACACATCTCACTTGACCTGCTGTCCTCGCGACTTCCGGACCGGGCGGTTCGAGCGCTCGCTGGGCTCCGGGCGATACTCGTGCTCGTGTTCATCGGCGTCCTCGTCTCGGGCGCGTACCCGCTGTACCTCCAGAATCGGGGTTCGGTCATCGGGGCGTTGCCGACCTATCCGCCATTCACGCAGGCGTGGCTGTACGTCCCGGTCGTCGTGGGCGGGGCCATCATCGCCGTCTACTGCGTCCGTGACCTCTGGGAAGTCATCGCGTCGCCGGAGACGATAATCGCGGAGACCAAAGGGGACGACGATGCGAACTGAGACGCCCGCGGGCCGACCCGCCACGCACCAGCAGGGGGTGACACGCTGATGGCAGACATCGTCCTCTTGACCCTGTTCGTCGGGGTCCTGCTGGGACTCTACCTGTTCGAGATTCCGGTCGTCTACGCGCTGGGACTGACGAGCCTCATCCTGATGTGGACGACGTCGATCCCCTTCGAGCCGCTGCTCGTCGCACAGACGATGGTCAGCGGGAGCAACTCTTTCGTCCTACTGGCGATTCCGCTATTCCTCCAGACGGGACTGCTGATGAACGCGCTCGGTCTCACCGATGTCATCTTCGACTTCGCGAAGGCCATCGTCGGGCCGATCCGCGGCGGCCTCGCCCACGTCAACATCGTGGCGAGCATCATCTTCTCGGGGATGACCGGGACCGCCGCGGCCGACGCCGCCGGCCTCGGTGCCATCGAGTATCAGGCGATGCGCGACGAGGGCTACGAAGAGGGATTCAGCGTCGCCGTCACGGGGTCGTCCTCGATTATCGGCCCCATCATCCCGCCGAGCGTCCCGCTCATCATCTACGGCGTCATCGCGCAGGTGTCCATCGGGACGCTGTTCATCGCGGGCCTCGTCCCCGGTCTCATCATGGGGGTCGGCCTGATGGTCCTCTGTACGGTGTACGCCCACCGACGCGGGTACGAACGCGGCGAGTGGTGGAACCCCGGCGAAATCGCCAGAACCGGCTACCGTGCGCTCCCGGCGCTTGGAACGCCGCTACTCATCATCGGCGGTATCCTCGGCGGCTGGTTCACTGCGACGGAGGCCGGAGCGGTCGCGCTGTTCTACACGCTGCTCATCGGGACCGTCTTCTACGACGCGCTCAGCTTAGAGGAAGTCGTAGATAGCTTCGAAGACGGGATGACGCGCACGGCGTCGCTCACCTTCATCGTCGCCGCCGCGGCACTGTACGGCTTCCTCATCCGGCGCGCGCAACTGCCGGAAGTTCTGGCTAACGCGGTCATGAACGTCTCTACCGACCCGCTCGTCGTCCTGCTGCTGATAGCGGGCGTGCTGTTCATCGTCGGCCTGATGTTGGAGACTATCGCCGCGATCACGATTCTGACGCCGGTCTTCCTGCCGATAATCGAGCAGACGGCCATCAGCCCGATTCACTTCGGCGTCATCATGATCATCACGCTGATGATCGGCCTGCTGACGCCGCCCTTCGGCGTCATCCTGTTCGTGCTCAACGCCGTCACGGGCGTCTCGCTCGAACGGATCACGCGGAACATGGTGCCGTTCTACGTTCCGCTACTGATCGCGCTGATTCTCGCAATCGTCTTCCCGGGCGTCGTCATGTGGCTGCCGCGGACGATGGGACTCGCCTGAGTCTCCGTCCGGATATTTCTCGTCTCCGAGGGGGACATCGTAAGAGTAACGGAGCGTTGGGTGGTCGTTGGTATCGTATGACTGAGCCAGCAACGCCGACAGTCAGCGTCGCGGAGAAGAACGCCGTCGTCATCGGCGGGACGAGCGGTATCGGTCGGGCCATTGCACTCGCGTTCGCGGACGACGGGGCCGACGTCGTCGCGACGAGTCGTCACGAAGACGCGGTCGAATCGACCGCCGAAGAGCTCCGAGAACGCGGCGCGGAGACGGCGACCGTCACCTGTGACGTGCGAGACGAAGAGTCGATCGAGCACCTCTACGACGTGGCCGCCGACGCACTCGGCGAGATAGACGTTCTCGTCAACTCCGCCGGATCCGTGGCGAAAGCACCGGTTACGGAGATGGAAGAACCGGACTGGGCGCGCGACATCGACACGAACCTCACAGGCGTCTTCCGCGCGTGCCAGGTGTTCGGCCGCGAGATGGACTCGGGAAGCATCATCACCATCTCCTCGATGTCGGCCGGGCAGGCCCGCGAACAGCGTCCCGCGTACTGCGCGGCCAAGAGCGGCGTCAACGGCCTCACGCGCGCCGCGGCCGCCGACCTCGGTCCCGAGGTACGCGTCAACGCCATCGAACCCGGCTTCGTGGAGACGCCGCTGGCCGGCGACGCCTTCGAAGAAGGGACGGAGCTACGAGAACAGATCGACGAGCGGACGCCGCTGGAACGGGTCGCCCAGCCCGACGAGATCGCGGGAGCCGCAGTCTACCTCGCCAGCGACGCGGCGTCGTTCACGACCGGCGAGATGATAAAAGTCGACGGCGGGTACGACGACAGTTCGCTCTGATAGGCGCGGTCGTCAGTCGTTTAGCGTTCCTGTGACCCGTTGCTGACGCGTACGACACCTTTCACGTTCTCCGGCTCCATCGCCCGGTCGAACGCCGCCTGCGTCTCCGTCAGCGACTGCTCGAAGCTCACGATGCTGTCGACGTCGAACCGCCCCGTCCGAATACCCTCGATGGCCTCCGGGTACGTCCCGCAGAATCGGAACGACCCTTTCAGGTCGTACTCCTCGCCGATGAGCCCGACGACATCCGTCGGGAGCGCCGCGTCCATCGGAATGCCGACGAAGACGACGGTCCCGCCTCGCTTGACGGCCTCGGTCGTCAGCTCGATGGCGCTGTCCGCACCGGAACTCTCCATGACGATGTCGACGCCGTCAGGGTCGATTCGGTCGTGAATCACGCTGACCGGATCGTCCGACGTGACATCGACCGTGTGAGCCACGCCGCGTCGCTCGGCCAGTTCGAGTTTCTCCGGGACGACGTCGGTCAGCACGACCTCTGCGCCCTGTGCCATGGCGACTTCAGAGACGAGTTGTCCGATGGGACCACCGCCGGTGACGAGCACCGTGTCGCCCTCGGTGATCTCGCCGCGTTCACAGGCGTGCATCGCGACGCTCAACGGTTCGGCGAGCGCACCTTCCCGGAGCGAGACGCCCTCGGGGAGCGGGTAGACGAGTTCGGCGGGCCACGCGACGTACTCCGTCAGCGCGCCGTCGACCGGTGGGGAGGACATGTACTCCATCCGTTTACACAGGTGATACTCGTCGCCTTCGCAGTACGAACACTCGCCGCACGAGATACCCGGTTCGATAGCGACGCGGTCGGATTCGGAGAGAGCCGTGACGTCGCGTCCCACTTCGACGACGGTCCCCGCCGACTCGTGTCCCAGAACGTGTGGGAACTGCACGACGTTCCCGCTGTTCTCTCCGTTCTGGTAGTAATGGAGGTCCGACCCACAGATTCCGACGCGATCGATGCGGACGAGCACTTCGCCCGGGCCGGGATCCGGTCGGTCTCGTTCGATTACGCTTAGCTCACCGACGTCAGAGAGAACGCACGTTCGCATAGTTCGATATGAGGAAACAGACAGTTATCGTTTTCGGTAGTCCGAGCGAGGGGTGGTAACGGGTCGTCCCTATTTCCATCGATTGATTTCCATATATAGACATTTTATACCAAGTCTATGTGTTTTTCACCACATCTAGAATTGTATTCTGTGATACATCTTCATAATTTCCGAATATATCTATATTTTACTATCTTATCTTTCTTATTTCCGCATCTGGGTCAAGATAGTGATAGATATGGATCGTCGCCGTTTCCGCGGACGAGGCAAACGGGGGATGACTACCCGCAGATGTGTCTCTCAGACGTACTATTCGCCGGACACTTTATATCGTCACTTGGCCCAAGAATTTATCCCGAGACCGGGGTAGTATATCGACAATGGGCGAGGAGTCTTCGTACGACGACGTACTGAACGGTAGCGGCTCCGCTGAAACGATGGGACATGCATCGGAGGCTCGCGGTCGCTCCGACGCCGACGTAGACCCCGAGGACGATCTCGACGTAACTTTTCTCGACGTGGAAGCGGAGGACGACGTGCCCTTTCCCCGCATCGCTCGCGACCCGGTGCTCCGCGAGATCGGAAACACGCCGCTGGTCCCCCACCCCGAGAACGAGCAGATCGTCTGCAAGATGGAGCGCGAGAACCCGACGCTGAGTCACAAGGACCGCCTCGGTGCGGGGATGATACTCGGGCTCCGACAGATGGGGAAACTTAGCGAGGGCCAGCGCGTCGTCGAAGCCAGTTCCGGCAACACGGCCGGGGGCGTGGCGCTCGCCGCCAATCGCCTCGGACACCCCTGTACGATCGTCATGCGCGAGACGACCAGCCCCGTCAAACAGGGCTTCGTCAAATCGCTCGGAGCCGAAGTCGTCACCGCTCCGGACGTGGGCCACGAGGAGCACTTCTATTACCAGAAGGTCGCACGCCGCTACGCCGACGAGCACGACGCCGTCTACCTCAACCAGTACGAACGGCCGCTCAACCGCCACGTCCACTACGAGTGGACCGGACCGGAGCTGTACGACCAGATAGAGGGAGAGGGGGTCACGCACGTCGTCGGGGCCGTCAGCACGTGCGGATTCATGACCGGCGTGGCCGAGTACCTGAAGGAGACGGAGCCGGCGATTCGGATGGTGGGCGTCGACGGCGAGGAGTCGAACGTTCACCGCACGTTTCACGACAACGAACTCGGCCGGTACGACGTCGATATCGAGGGACTGGGGCAGTGGCGCGTGACCGACGTGGGCAACCTCGCTGCTCTCGACGACGTTCGAACCGTGCCCGACTCGACGGCGATCTCCCGCTCGAAGCACGAGAGCGCCGACAACGGCCTTCTGATGGGACTGAGTTCCGGCGCGGCGATGGAAGTCGCCCAGACGATCACGCAGGAGAACGACGACGCGCGGGTCGTCGCGGTCGTCCACGACGGCGCGGAGCAGTACTTCCACGAAGTCGAAGGGTGGTAGCTGAGAGGCTGACTCGCAGGCCGTCTCTGATATCGTATCCGAGTCGGTATCCGCATAACCGTCTTTCGTGCATATTTCTCCGATATCTGTTCATAGATGTCGCATAGGCGGAGACATATGGATGGTTACGCAGATGGTGGCAAAGAGCCGACAGCGTAGCGCTACGAACGCACCCTACGTGTCCCCTCCGATACACTTGAACTCGAAGCGCGCGCCGCCGCTCTCGCTCTCGGCAATACGGCAGCCCCACTCGTACGCATCGGTTAGCTCCCTGACGAACGCTAATCCGAGGCCGGTGCCGCCCTCTTCGGCAGCCGTCGTGTAGCCGACTTCGAACACGGAGTCCCGCTCGTCTTCCGGGATTCCAGTCCCGTCGTCTTCGACGTAGAATCCCGACGACAGTTCGCCGACGGCGACGGAAACGTCCTCGCCGCCGTGTTCGACCGCGTTCCGATAGAGGTTAGCGAACAGGTGCTGGAGGTACGTCTCGTCGGCCTGAACCGTCATATCGAGGTCGACATCGAGCGTCGCCTCCAGCGTGTCGACGTCGTCCCACGCTTCACGCGCCATCTCCGCCAGATTTACCGACCCGGTCGTATCGACGGCGTCGTTTCCGCGGGCCAGTACCAACATCACGTCGATCATCGTCTCGATGCGGTCGAACGCGTCCGTGACGTATTCGACGGCGTCGGAATCAGTCTCGTCGGGCAGCTGTCGACTGTAGATGTGGCCGATCGTGACCGGATTTCGGAGTTCGTGAGCGAGCATGCTCGCGAAGCTCTCTAACCGCTCGTTGGACGCTTCGAGTTCGGCGACCAGCTCCTCCAGTTCGGTCTGATAGGCGTGGCGTTCGATGGCCTCCGCGAGGATGTTCGCGACGCTCTGGACGAACGTGACGTCCTCGTCGGTGAACGACTTCCGTTCGGTGTCGTGCGTGCCGAGGATACCCCACGGATCGTCGTAGGAGCCGATGATCGTACTGATGCCGCTACTGACGTCGTGCGCGCGAAGCAGTTCGGGCCCCGAAAAGCGCGACTCGGTCGCCAGGTCGTCGACGACGACGGGCTCCTTTGAGTGGAGCGTGTACGACGCCTGCGAGTCGTCTTCGGACGCCGAGACCGTCCCGGTACCGACGGTTCCATCCTCCCAGCCGACGCCCTGCCGAAGGAGCAGTTCGTCGTTGGACTGATCGAGGTCGAGGACCTTCGCGTACTCGTTATCGAGAACGTCGGCGACCAGGCGAGCGGCCCCGTCGAACAGCACGTCGAGGTCCGTGTCTTCGAGCGCGCGCCGACTCAGTTCGGAGACGACCCACTGCTGTCGGGCGCGGGCTTCGAGTTCCCGCTCGGATTCGACGCGTTCGGTCACGTCCCTGACGTAGATCGACAGTCCCGTCTCCGAGGGATAGGCGTGAATCTCTACCCAGGCTTCGAGCGATTCGTTGTACCACTCGAAACTGACCGGCTCCTGTGTCTCCATCGCCTCGTGAGCTTTTTCCCAGACGATCCCCGTCTCCGCCTGGGGGAACGCCTCCCAGACGCTCTCGCCGAGCACCGTCGCTTCCTCCCGTTCGATGAGTTCCTCGGCGGCTTCGTTGACGTGGGTGAAGCGCCATTCCTCGTCGAGAGCGATGAACCCGTCGGTGATCCGGTCGTACACCTCGTCGAGTTCGGCCTCGAGTTCGGCGCGCTGGCGTTCGAGCTGCCTGGCCTGCGTCTTCAGTTTCGTGATGTCCTTGACGGCGAGGACGACGCGTTCGGGCGGCGATTCGTCGCCGAACGGGACGGCGGTCACCGACATCCACGCGCGTCCGCCCGGCAGGTCGATTTGTCCCTCCCAGTCGGTGACCCGGTCGCCGGTCTCGAACACCCGCATGTAGGGTCGCTCCGACGGCGGAACCGGGTTGCCGTCTGCATCGTAGACGAGTTGGTCACCGATAGCGTACTCGTCGGATTCTTCGAGACCGAGGCGGTTCCGGGCGCGCTGGTTCAGTTTCTCGATACTCCCGTCGCGATTCACGACGAGGATACTCAGCGGGGCGGCAGCGAGAATCTGATCGACGAAATCCCGTTCCCGGCGGAGTTGGGCCTCTTGACGTTTGAGTTCGGTGATGTCCTCGCTGGCGGAGATTATCCGTTCGAGCGACCCCTCGGAGTCGAACTGCGGGACAGTGTTGACCGAGACCCAGAGGCGGTCGCGGTCGGGGCGGTCGATGGCGATCTCCTCGTTGAACAGCGGCTCACCGGTCTCGTAGACGCGGGCCATCGGCGTTTCGCTGGGAGCGAGGGAGTTGCCGTCGCTGTCGTAAAATTCCCACTCGTCGCGAACCCCGGGGTCACTGACGAGCTCCTGTTCGGAGAGATCAAGGACGTCTTGTGCGCGCTGATTGGCCATGACCATCTCGCCATCGCCGTCCTGTACGGTGATGGCGACCGGTGCCGTCTTCAGGAGATGTTCGGTCAGCTCGTTCTCTCGGCGGAGTGCCTCCTCGCGTTGCTTTCGCTCGGTCAGGTCTCGGGTGACTTTCGTGAATCCCTTCAGCGAGCCGTCGTCGTCCCAGATCGCGGTGATGGTGACGTTCGCCCAGAACTCCGAGCCGTCGTTTCGAACGCGCCACCCCTCGGATTCGATACGGCCGCTCCTCTCGGCGGCCGCCAAGTTCCGAGCCGGGACCCCGCGTTCGGTGTCCTCGTCGGTGTAGAACGTCGAGAAGTGCTTGCCGACGATTTCGTCCGCGTCGTACCCCTTGATCCGCTTGGCCCCGTCGTTCCAACTGGCGACGTACCCGTTCGGATCGAGGACGAAAATCGCGTAATCTTCCACCGAGCGGACGAACTCGGCGAATTGGTCGTCCTCGTCCCAGGGCGAATCGATATTAGTGGTCGCGTCGGCTTCTACTGGACGCCACCAGATACGGCTCTCGGAACCCGTCTCTTTCGTTTCGAGCACGCCTCGATCTGCGAGTCGAGCGAGCGAGCGGCGGGCACGTTGACGGTGACAATCGAGCGCATCGGCGACCTCGGCCGTCGTCAGCGGCGTCGATGGCTGTTCCAGTCGCTCGAAGACCGCTAGCGTGTCCGCGACGGTACCGTCAGTCCCTTCCCCGGGTCCCATAATAGCGCGTAATACCAGCAATGTACCCGCCAGCGTTCTTAAACCTGTGGTACGTCGGGATTTCGGGCAATCGCAGTGTAGCCGGTCTCTCGTCCGACCGCTATCGTCGGAGAGGAAACTATCGGTCGGAACAGTGTCCTAGAACTGCCGATGTAGCCACAGAGGATAGGAAGAGGTGTAATCATAAGCCCATAAGTGCGTGTTTTTAGGGAAGAGAAGAATTTATATACGGACATTTTGTATATAGTCTTTGCCTATATAGGAAGAAAAACGGATATTATAGGACTATTCTGAAAAATAAGGAGGTTCTTTGTCTTTTTCAGGTGGTAAAATAGATATGAACAGTAATTTTTTGAACCTATACAGATATCCGGATGACTGATAATTGTTAGCAGATGAAAGGGGTAAAACGAGTCGAAGAGTGGTTTGTAGGAACACCGCTTTCGAAAGCAGTAAATAACTGATTTGATCGGTGACCGCGTTCGAGGGGAGACACAGACACCCCTCTATCGATGTGTTCTGGCTGTTAGGGAGTGTGGTACCAGCTGGGAACTCGTGGAAGCACAGAATAATCGAAGGCTGTGTTCGAACAGTTGTGGACACAGACACCCCTCTATCGATGTGTTTTGGCCGACTACGAAGGGTGACATCGAACAGAGAGCCGGCAGCGAACGACGTAACGCAGCTCGTAGAGTGTGCCAGAAGGCAAGGGACAACCTGGGAGAGTATAGGAACGACGAAGCAGTTCTAAGCGTGGTTCTACAGTAGTCTCGAAAATTAAACGGGAAATGTACGACCCGCCTGTTTCACGCTCCTTCCAAAGTGAAGATCTCTCCCTTCGGAACACATCGAACACATCGATAGAGGGGTGTGTGTGTTGTTGCTAGTAAGCTAGAAGAAGAAGAACGAATATCGAAGTGTGAACGGTTCTGTATCCTATATTTCCGCTTCTAGCGTTATAGACGAGGACGCGACTTGCTTCACCGAATTTACTTTGGCACCTCCCTCGACGAGTCCGACTGAAACCCCCACCCCTTCCTTTCCCTCGAACACATCGATAGAGGGGTGTCTGTGTTCCCCCCTCCTCTCGAACACATCGTCGCTACTTTTGTCCTCTCTCACATCTCGAAAGCGCGAACTCGCAGTAACGCGCTACTGACGAACTCAATAACGGAATCACACATCGATAGAGGTGGGTAACGCTTTTCCCTCCCGGGCGTCTCGGTTCGGTCATGAACGCTGACGACTCCGAGGCTGACGACACCACCGAGTCGTCGGAGCCGGACGATTCCGAAGAGACGACACAGTCTGATCTCCTGGCGAGCGCGGACGAGCGGACCACGACCGACGAGGGCGAGTCCACAGACGAACTCGACCCGGTTTCTGATCCGAATACAACCCGAACGAACACAGAACTGGCACCTGCGACCGAGTCCAACGAGGAACAGTCGTCACCACCTGAAGAGAGAGCGTCGTCACCCGTGGAAGAAGATCCGTCGTCTCCCGAAGAGAGCGAGTCGTCAGATCCCGATACCGGTGTGTCACTCTCCACCGAAAATAGCGAGTCCGTCTCTCTCGACGCGGAGGAATCGTCGGCTCGCGACAGTGACGGCTCGCAGTCTATCGAGGACATGCTTCTCGAGTTCGAGGAGCAGGAGGGGCTGATCCGCGACCGCTCGCTGCTCGATCCCAATCACGTCGTCGAGGAGGACCGCATCGTCGGCCGCGACCGACAGCTCCAAGAAGTAACGAAGATGCTTCGGGTCGCACTCGGTGACAACCGACCACCGAATCTCTTTTTATACGGTCCCTCGGGGACGGGGAAGTCCCTCATCACCAAGGCCGTCTGTAAGAACATCAGCCAGATCTGTTCGTCGAGGGATATACGATTCGGGACGGTCGAAGTCAACTGCCAGGACCTCGATACGCTCGGCATCGCCGTCTACGAACTCGGTCGCCGCGCCGCCGACGAGGCGGACGTCGACATCGAAGTGCCGAAACACGGCGTCGCCACGAAGGAGAAGTGGGACGAGCTGTATCGCATCGTCAACGAGAACTTCGACTCCGTGGTGTTCGTTCTCGACGAACTCGACATGCTCGTCGGCCGCCGTGACAAACAGGACCCCGCGTTCTCACGGCTCCTCTATCAGCTCTCGCGTGCGGGTGCCAACGACGAGATGACCGCTCACATCTCCGTCGTCGCCATCTCCAACGACACGAAGATGATGGAACTGGTCGGCAGCCGCGCGCTGAGTTCGTTCACGCCCGAGGACGTCCACTTCGACGATTACGACGCGAACCAACTGCAGTCGATCCTCCGACGGCGACAGGACGCCTTCCACGAGGACGTCCTCGACGACGGCGTCATCTCGCTGGCGGCGGCCTTCGCCGCACAGACTCACGGCGACGCGCGGAAAGCCATCGATCTGATTCGAGTCGCCGGCGAACTCGCGGAGCGGGAGGGCGATTCCAACGTCCGCGAACGACACGTTCGAGCCGCTCAGGACAAGGTCGAGAAGAACCGCGTATTAGAGGTCGTCCGCGGCATCAGCACGCAGAAGAAGCTCTGTCTGTACGCGACCGCAGCGGTAGCGACCGAGACCGAAGACGAGACCGCCCGGAGTACGACGGGGTATCGCGTCTATCAGTTCCTCACCGAGTCCATCGATGCCGACCAGTATCACCAGGAGACGTACGTCAACAAGATGAAGGAGATGACGACGTACTCGCTCGTGGACTTCGAGCGGCGGAGCCACGGTCCGAGCTCGGGGATGTTCTTGGAGTTCCAGTTCGGCGAGCGGCCACGAACCATCCTCGAAACTCTCAGGGAAGACTCTCGACTGGAGATGGTCGCCGCCGACGAGGTACAGTCCGTCGTCAGGGCACAGATCCGAAACGAGGCGTAACTCACACACGCCGGACTCGACAGACCCCTCTATCGAAGTGTTCTGTCATAACTGAGCGGTTTCGAACCGGCGTCGTCTCCGTGTACTCGGTCTCCTCAGGTATTCTCCAGCAGTCACCCTCCTCTATCGAACGTCTCACTCTCTTCTTCCCCGTTTCTCCTATCCAAATTTCCCCCTCTGTTTCACCTCTTTTACCCCACCGGTGTCGCTCGATTAGCTCACAGAGCCGACTGATCCGACCGAGTGGTTCGTCGGGTCACCACACCCCTCTATCGAAGTGTAGAACCGGTTCAGAGACGCTCTGACATCGATATCTACCGGTTCAGAATGTCGGACCTATCGCCTCCCGATAGTGATAGGCGAGATCGGGGCGCGCTCCCTTCTCGGATAGAATAACGCTCAGGTCGACCTCTCCGTCGAGGGTCGTGTCGGCCGGCTTGCTCTGACAGTCGCCCCCCTCTATCGAAGTGTTTTCGCTGATCAGTTTCACTCCGCCCCGCTCCCCACTATCGATGTGTTTCCTCGGCGATTTCTCCGAGCAGTCACCCTCCTCTATCGAAGTGTCTTTTCGACGAGTTCGTTCGGACGGTCTCTCCTCTATCGAAGTGTTCGGTCTCTTCTACTGTTACCCCGTGATCGTCCGAAACCGGTAGAAAGAGGGTCACTGCGCTCGTCTCTGTTCGATACTGGTTCGCCCGCTCTCGATCCATCGACCGGCAATCGAAATTTTCGCCGGCGGTCGTTCCCGGTTACCCAACACTTCGATAGAGGGGTGTGTGACCCCGTTCGATCTCGATATCGACGGGCCGGAGCAGGTCCGAGAGACGAACGAAAACAGAGCGACTCCAGAGAGAAAGAGAGAAAGCCGGAAACGAGTGGGATCACCGGAGTGACCGGTCGACCACGACAGCTTCACAGCGCGGACAGAGCAACCGGTCGGAATCGCTCGAGCGGTCGGACAACCACTCACCGTCTATCGGGCTCTCGTGGTTGCAGGTAGGACAGAACAGGACCGTCTTCGAATCTCTTCGATCCGGCTCTCGTGAGCGTGGTCGTTCCAGACTCATCTGCCCGGCGAGTAGTTCTGTCCGAAGACGGCACACACGACGTTCAGAACGAACAGACTACCCACGAAGTGGGGTGAGGAGGCGACGACGCCGGCCAGCAGCGTCGCAGAGATGACGATCGGGAGCAGGATGGCCGCCCAGAAGGCGAGGCCCCGAACGGTCGTCACGAGCGCCTCGATGGCGGTGACTGCTGCCGACTGGACGACGGTGATGATCGCGGGCGGGCGTGGAAGCGAGGAGGATGCGGTCGACATAGGTGATTTCCTTACTCGGACCTATCAACGCATATCATCATATAAGCGCCAGATGATTGGTACTGTTTCGGATTTGTTTACGAAGAGAACGCCGTTTCACCCCATTTTAGCCGCTTTCTGATAACGTCTGAAACCCTCTAAGAATCCTTTAGACGTTTCATTATTGGACGAAACACAGTATATTTCTGACAACATATCTCTATGGCTGCGTGACGATCACTCTCGATACGGGCCGGCTCGACTCTTCAGAATAACTGATAGATACGCTGCGAGGTGGTGAACGATTACGCTCGGTCGCGGACGAACGTCACCGGGCAGGGAGCGTTTAGCATCACCGTCTGGGCGGTGCTACCGAAGACCGCTTTGCCGGCCGGCGACCGCTGGCGACCGCCGACGACGACGCGGTCGGCGTCCACCTCCTCGGCGATTTCGACGATCCCCTCGCCGCGTCTCCCGGTCGTGGCGCGCGCTTCACAGTCGATGGAGTCGTCGGCCAGCTCTTCGGTCACGACCCGCGTGACGCCCATCTCCGCGGCGAGTTCGTCCGGTTCGATGTCCGCCGTCTCGGCGTCCAGTATCCGCTCCACCGCCTCTCGGTAGGACCCGTTGTCGAAGACGTGAGCGATCACGACGGTCGCGTCGTTCGGCGGGGCGATCTCGCGAACGGTCGTCACGAGCGAGTCCATACGCGCATCGTCGCGGCCTCCGATAGCGAGAAGCACCGTCTCCAGTTCCGCGTCCGCGCGCTCTGCCGTGGGTTCTGCGCTCATTCTATTCGCGTAGAAACGACCGAGACGTAAAATACTGGCCTCGATTTACTATTATTATAGTAATTATTTGGATCGGGTGGCGGCAGCCGGTGGAGCGCGCTCTCCGGTCTTTACGGGCCCAGTTTCTCTTGGTGGTTCTCGTCTCGATGGTCGTTCAGCTCGGTCACGCTCTCGAACGCCGCGTCGCAGTACTGACACTGATACTGATCTGTCACGAGTGCCCTCCGGCCGAAGCTACGGTACGCGTCGGCGCGAACCTTCCGTGCGAATATTCAGGTCTCTTTAGGAAGAAACAGAGTCACTCGTCGTCGCTCGCTTCCTCTACGGCGGTCGGTAGCGCGCTGCTGATGAGCTTCTCGTGTCCACGCCGGAGTCGCTCGGAAACCGACTGTGCCGAGACGTCGAGCTTCTCGGCGAGTTCTTCGACGGTCGTCTCACGCGGTACCTCGAAGTATCCCTCGCGGTGGGCTGTGATGAGAGTCGTGTACTGGACCTCGGAGAGCCCGAACTGTGTGCCGGGTTCGCTCTCCATCTGTGTGACGCTCTCGATCTCCATCGTCAGGTCCTCTTCCTGACAGAATTGGTACGTCCGCGAGAGCGCGTCCGAGTCGGGGAAGACGATTCGGAAGCTCCACCGGTCGTTTCTCCCGTGGGCGTCCGTGATCGTCCCCTCCTCGTAGACGAGCGATTGAACCACGGCCGCGATATCGTCGACCCACGCCATCCGATAGAGCCACTCGTCGTTCAGGTCGACGAGCAACTCCTCGTCTTCGACGCTCGGGTCGGCGTCGAACGCGTCGCTGATCTCGTCGAGCTCGGCACCGCTGGCCCAGAGGATCGGCATCACGCGTGCCTCGCCGTGGGCTACCACTCGTTCGACGTCGAACACGACATCCGGTATTCGAGTGAAAGTCTCCCAGAGCGCGAACTCCTCCGCCGGGAGACTGATCTCTGCGGCTGTTGCCATCTCATCGGAAGCGACGGCCAGCAGTGACATAGGCGTGTGGGTGTCCCGAGCGAACCGACCGGGCTGAAACGCGGTGCTGACTTAAGTAGCCTGAATGATTCAGCAAAGGGCATGTCCAGTTGGGTCTCCAAAACTAGGTCGTGACAGAGAGTACAGACAGTGAGACCGGCGACCGGAACGAGGAGTCACTGCGGTCGCCAGACAACACGAAAGGCCTGAGTCGTCGACAGTTGTTGACGGGGCTCGGGACGGCAGGAGCGACGGCGCTCGCGGGTTGTTCGGCGAATCCGACGACGCCCGACGGCGGCGACCTCCGTATCGGGACACTCCACCCGCCCGTCACGCTCGATCCGATCGAGATCCACGACGTCGGATCGGCACAGATGGCCGAGAAGATCTTCGACAGTCTCTACACGTACGACGAGTCGACCGAGCTCGTTCCGCAGATCGCGACCGGTCGACCGCAGACTGATGGGAGCGATCGGCGCTATACGGTCGAGATACGGGAGGACGCCGCATTCCAGAACGGGCAGTCGGTGTTGGCAGAGGACGTTAAATACTCGTTCGAGGCCCCGGTCGAGGAGGACGCGCCCGAGAGCTGGCGGTTCGACATGATCGAATCGATCGATACGCCCGACGACCGGACCGTCCGGTTCAACCTGGCGTACCCGTACCCGGCGTTCACTCACTCCCTGACGCACGAGATCGTGCCGAAGTCGGTCCGCGAGGCGGGCAGAGAGAAGTTCGCGGAGGAACCGGTGGGTTCCGGTCCGTTCGAGGTACGGCACTTCTCGAAGGAGAAGAAGGCCAAGGTCGTCCGCTGGGAGGACTACTGGGGCGAGCCGAAACCCGCTATCGCGAAGATAACCGCCATTCACCAGGAGTCGCCGATAACCCGGATGATGAGCCTCGTCTCCGGGCGGAACAGGATCATCGAACCCGTCTCTCCCCGGATCCAGGACCGACTCGCGAAGCGGAGCGGCACGAACGTCGGTCTGCGAAAGGGGCACAGTACCTACCATATCGGCTTCAACATGAACGACGGGCCGACCACCGACGAGACGGTTCGGAAGGCCATCGACTACTGTATCGATATGGGCAACGAGGTCGAGAACTTCATCGAGCCAGTCGGCGAGCGGGTGCACAGCCCGCTGCCCAAGGAGATGGCCGAGGAGTGGGACATGCCGTTACAGAAGTGGCGCGACATGTCGGTCCCTCGGAATACCTCGAAGGCCGAGCAGCTGTTCAGCGAGGCCGGAGTGAACAAGGAGATCGAGATTCTCGTCCCGAAGGACCCCAAGCGCAAGGAGATCGGGCGCAAGCTGGCGACCGGAATCCGCGAGGCCGGCCAGCGCGCTTCCGTGTCGCCGGCGACCTGGGAGGGGTATCTCGAGAAGCACGTCAGCGGTTCGGCGAGTGATTACATGGTCTACATCGACGGCACCCACGGTGGCACCGACCCCGATTCGTTCATCTATCAGACGCTCCATCACGATCAGGAGGGGAAGACCCAGGGGTTATTCTACGACAACGCGGACCTCATGGAGCACATCAAGCGCGCGCGGAAGACGACTGACCGGGAGAAACGACGAGAGCTCTACGCGTCCATCATCACTGAAGCCCTCGAAGACCGGGCTATCCTCCCGGCGTACTCCTACCAGAACAGTTTCGGGTACAAGAACACGGTCAGGAACTTCCGGATTCATCAGAACGCGCAGCTCAACCCGCGCGTCGTGAGTCCGAACAACGTGATGTCGATAAACGACACCGACTTCCTCGGTAGCGACCAGGGCGGTGGTTCCCGATGAGCAACCAGTTCGGACTGCCGACGAGCGTCGCGCTCGGCGTCGGCGGAATCGTCGGCGGCGGCATCTACGCGGCGATCGGCATCGTCGTGGCGGCCGCCGGCGTCCTGACGTGGCTCTCGTACACCATCGCGACCATTGTCGTGCTCTGTGCGGCGTACTCGTACACCAACATCAACCAGATCACGGACAGCGAGGGCGGCTCGGTCAGTTACATCGAGGAACTGACCGGCTGGTCGACGGGCGCGGCGGTCGTCGGCTGGACGCTCGTCGTCGGTTACATCGGTACGATGGCGATGTACTCCTACGCGTTCGGGGCGTTCGCCGAGATGATGATCGGTGCCTCCTATCTCGGGGGCTTCCCGATGCGGCGCATCCTCTCGGTCGGAATGGTCGCCCTGTTCATCGGGATCAACCTCCTCGGAGCGGGTTCGTCGACTTCCATCGAGCGCTGGCTGGTCTTCGCACAGGCCGGCATCATCAGCGTCTTCGCCATCTGGGCGGTGTTTTTCGGCTTCAGCAATCAGAGCCTCACCGTTGGCCTCTCCGAGTTCGGCATCAACGCGTTCATCGCTGCGTCGGTCTCGTTCGTCTCCTTCGAGGGATGGCAGTTACAGCTATACAGTCAGAGCGAGTTCAAGAACCCGAAAGAGACGCTGAAACGCGGCATATACATGTCTATCGGCATCGCCGCGTTCATCTATATCCTCGTCGGGTTCGTCATCACGAGCCTGCTGCCGCCGGCGACGGTCGGCGCGCAGCCGGAGGCGGCGCTGCTCTTCGCCTCTCTGGAGATCAACCAGTATCTCGCGCTCGCGGTCGGCATCTCGGCGCTGGTCTCGACCGCCAGCGCGGTCAACTCGACGCTGTTCAACAGCGCTATCTTCGCGGACAACCTAGCGTCCGAGGACATCCTCCCCGAGGAGATGGGAGCGCACGGCGACCGGACGGTGCCGATGTACGCGGTCCTCATCATCGGCGTCCTGACGGCGCTGTTCACGAGCTTCGGGAGCCTGGAGGCGGTCGTGGAGTTCGCCTCGCTGATGTACATCGTGGTGTTCGGTTCGGTGTGCGCGCTCGCCTTCCTGTACCGCAACGAGGCCGACATCTCCGCGATCCCGCCGCTCGTCGGCGTCGCCGGCTGCGCGTTCTTCTTCTGCGCGCTGCTCTGGTACCTCTACACGCAGCTGTACTCGGTGTTCGTCCTCGTCGTCGCCATCGCCGTGATAGTGTTCGCCATCGAAGCGCTGTACTTCAAGCGCGACGCGATCGGCGAGGGAATCAAGCAGGTCCAGGAGGACATATGACGAGCGCACTCACGCACGGGTCCGTCGGGCCGCGACCGGCGGCCGAACGACCGAACGGAGGGTCGGGCCGATGAACACGGCGTCGCTGATCAAGTGGCTCTCGGCCGTGGTCGTCGCGGTCGGGTGCTGGCTGATCGTCGGGCCGCCCTTCCTCTACGAGGCCCCGTTCGCGGACTTCTGGAGCGACCTCATCGTCGGTGTCGTGCTCGTCGGCCTCGCGGCGTACACGTACGCGAGACGCGACCAGTCGGCGAGTCAGTGGAGCGCGGCGGCGATCGCGGTATTCGGCGCTTGGTTGGTCGTCGCCGCCGTGCTCTGGGAGACGAGCGCGGTGCTCCACTGGAACGACGTCGCCGCCGGCGTTGGCGTCGCGCTCGCGGGCGGCATCAGCGCCTACGGGAGCCACGCCGAGTACGCGTCGAACGACGATTCGGACGACTCGAACGACGATTCGTCGGACGATTCGAGCGACTCGGGCGGTAGTTCAGACGATAGCGACTCGGACAATAGCGACTCGTCGGACGATTCGAGCGACTCGGGCGATAGTTCAGACGATAGCGACTCGGACAATAGCGACTCGGACGATAGCGATTCGAACGGAGATTCGGACGACAGCGATTCGGACGACGGCGGTTCGGACGATAACGCCTCGAACGATAGCGATTCGGACGACGGCGGCTCGGACGACTCAGACGATAGCGATTCGAACGGAGATTCGGCGGACGACTCGGACGACGGAGAACAGAGCGGTAACTGACGCCGAACGGCGCGAACGCGGTGCGGTTCGCCCTCATAGCCGTCGCAGGTACTATACATCAAATGCTCACTGACAAGTGCAGTTACAACAGGGGTGTGGGACCATGACTAACTACCGCCAGGTCGGTCACAACGTCGGACGGGCGCTCACTCGCCTCGCCCCCGTGATGGGAACGTTAGTCGTGGTTTCCCTCTACTACGGGGAGTACTACGCGATTCCGGGGACGCTCCTCACTATGGGAATCGTCTTCGCCGTCGGCTGGACGCTGACGCGGCTCTGCTCGGCGGCCGACGACGCCTCGAAGGCGGAGGTCTTCGCCTCCGCGGGGGCGGTCTGGTTCGTCGCCGCGCTGGCGGGGACGCTCCCGTTCCTCGCCGTCGCGTGGACGGTCGCCCTCGACCCGGCCGTCCTCCCGGTACCGGACTCAGCGACCGATTCCACGCTTCGGGCGTTCCGCCGGCCGGTCAACGCGTGGTTCGAGTCGATGAGCGGCCTCACCGGGAGCGGGCTGACGATGGCGCGAAAGGAGAGCGAGCTACCGCACACGCTCCTGTGGTGGCGCTCGCTCTCCCAGTGGCTCGGCGGCCTCGGCGTGATCGTGTTCACGGTCGCCATCGTGAACCAGTCCGGGAACTCCATGCTCACCCAGTTCTACGAGTCCCGGTCGCCGCTCGGCCAGTTCCAGTCGGGCGACCGGTCGAACTCGCCGAAGCTACTGGTGGGAGTCTTCGCGGCCGTGACGCTCCTCTCCGCCGCCCTCTTCTGGGTCGTCGGCATGCCCGCGTGGGAGGCCCTCAACCACGCGATGACGGGGCTGTCGACCGGCGGCTTCGTCGTCACCGATACGAGCTTCAAGGCCTACGGCCCGCAGATCCAGGTGGCGGCGCTGCCGATAATGCTGATCGGCGCGATCCCCCTGCCCGCCTATTACCTGCTGTACAAGCGGGATTTCTCGGACCTCTTCACCGACTCACAGATCCGGTGGCTGGCCGTTACCGTCTGCGGCGGGACGCTCCTCGTCCTCGGGAACCTCGCCACTCACACCGTCTACCCCTCCCTCTCTAAGTCGGCGCTCCGCGCGGTCTTCCAGTTCGTCTCCGCGAACTCCGGCGCCGGGTTCTACACCGTCTCGAGCGTCGGTCGGAAGTGGCCGACCATCTCGATACTGCTGTTGACGATGGCGATGGCCCTCGGCGGCGCGTCGGGGTCGACGGCGAGCGGTATCAAGATCATTCGCGGAATCAGTATCAGTCGCGGGCTCCGGTCGCGCATTCGAGACCCGTTTCCGGACGAGACGCTCGCCGACTCCATCGACAAGTCCGTCTCGGGGCAGTACTCCTCCGAGAACTACGCCAACGCGGTGACTATCACGCTGCTCTGGCTGACGGTCTACCTGCTGGGCGTGTTCGTCCTCCTCGTCCTGCTGCCGATCGGACCGGAGGGGGTTCCGCTGCGGAACGTGCTGTTCACAGTCGCCAGCGCCCAGGGGAACGTCGGACTGGTCAGCGGCATCGTGACGCCCTCGTCGCTCTCGAAGCCGGCGGTGGCGGCCGGCGTGAAGCTGATGTTGACCGTCAACATGTGGATGGGCCGACTCGAGATCATCCCGCTGCTCGTCTTCTTCCGAGCGATACTGAACGAGGCCGAGCCGAGCGACGAGTCCCAGTCCGGCTGACAGACGCCACGGCGGCGTCGGCGGGCCGGTGTCCCGTCACTCCTCCCGTTCTAACGCGTCGGCGATCGCCTGCAACTGGGTCTTCCGGAACGGACGTTCCGCCCGCGACGGGTCGTCGTCGTCTAACTCGCCGATTCGCCAGAGGATCCCGGCTCGCATCTGCGGCTTGGGCGGGAGCGCGTTCGAGTCGACGTCGTACCCGACGGCATCGCAGATAGCGGCGAGGGCCTCCTTGGTGAAGGCGGTCGATTCGACGCGCTCGTAGCGCCCGACGGCCTGTCTGATCTCGTTTCGGAGGTCGTCGACGGTTCGTGCCATGCCCGGTGTAGCGAACGGGTCCGTTGTGTGTATTCCGGTTCCCCTTCGGTCCGCCGCACTCAGGTGCGGGACCCTTCTTTGGGGTACTTCCCCGTCACGACGTTGTAGGTCGCTTCGAGGCCGGCGAGCGTCATCGCGAACAGCAGGTTGAACCGCGCGTTCGGCGTTCTGGTTCTCGTTCGGTATATCTGACTGTCACACGCGGGGCAGGTCGTGCGGGCGGTGTCGAACGTCGTCCCGCAGACGGTGCACTCGCGGTCGGTCCGCTCGTCGTGACCGATGCCTGTGTCGTCGTCTCGGCCGAACAGCCTATCGAGTATGGTCAGTATCACGGGTTAGTGTGCTCGCTGTTACCGTACCGTGCGTGCGGCGGTCGTATAACGTTGCCGCCGCGCCGCCCGCTCGTTGCTGGTGTTCGATTCTCCCGGCTACTGCCGCTCCCCGGGTTCCTCGTGGCCGCCTTCCTCCGGAATCTCCTCGTATTCGACGGCCTCGTGTCGCGCTTCCGCGGCGTAGGACGGCCAGAAGTGGATCTCCTCGTCGGTGACGCCCTCTATCGCGCCGATGGGCGCGCCGGCGAGCACCTTCCCGTTCGATCGCTTCGACGTGGTCTCGGAGACCTTGATGTCGCTGCGGAGTCCCTCGTCGATCTCGTCGTCGATCTCGACGTAGATCGTGGGATAGTCGATCTCCCGAAGCGTGCCGATCCGGTTCCCCTCGGCGGTGAGCACGGGTTTGCCGACGTCGTCCGCTGTTACGTCTCTCATTGTGAAGTCCTCGCTGATCAGTCGTCCGACGGTGCGTCCGCGTCCGTCTCGTCCGCGGTGTCGGGGTTCGAGACGCGGACGACGGAGCCGTCCGCGTCCGTGTCCGCGTCGGCGGCGAGCGCGATCTGCACGTCCGTGACCTTGTACTCGGGCGTCCGCGCCGGGCCGTCGAGCGGTTCCTCCTTCGTCAGGTTGTTCGCGCCGCCCTCGAGGTAGTGCATCGGGATGAAGATCTCGCCCTCGCTCGGGCGCGTCGTGAGCTGCGCCATCGCCGTCGTCTCGCCGTGGCGGGACGTGATCCGGAGCATGTCGTCCTGCGAGACGCCGTACTCCGCGGCGGTGTCGGGGTGGATCTCGACGAAACTCCTGTCGTTGTAGGACATGTCGCCCTCCTCCCGGAACGTCATCGTCCCGGTGTGGTACTGATAGAGCACCCGGCCGGAGGTCATCACGAGCGGGTAGTCGTCGTCGGGCGTCTCCGAGGGATCGACCGTGTCACAGACGTGCATGTGGGCCAATCCGGACGGCGTCTGGAACTCGTCCTCGTAGGTGTACGGCGTCCCGGGGTGGTCCTCGTCCCAGACGGGCCACTGGAGCCCGTCGCCGTCGTCTAAGTTCTCCAGTCGCTCGTGAGTGACACCGCCGTATATCGGCACGAGGTCGTTGACCTCGTCCATGATGTCGCTCGGATGGTCGTACTCCCACTCGTAGCCGAACTCGGCGGCGAGCTCCTTCGTTATCTGCCAGTCGGGTTTCGCGTTCCCGACCGGGTCGATGACCCGCTTCACTAGCTGGACGTGGCGCGTCGACGACGCGTACGTGCCGTTGGATTCCATCGACGAGGTGGCCGGCAACACCACGTCGGCGTACTCCGCGGTCTCGGTCAGGAAGATGTCCTGCACGGCGAGGAAATCGAGTTCTTCGAGGGCCTTCTTCGCGTGTCCGCTGTTGGGCTCCGAGGTGACTGGGTTCTCGCCCTGGATGAACATCCCGCGGAGGTCGTCCTCGCCGACGGCGAGGAACATGTCCGTGAGGCGGTACCCCTCCTCGTCGGGCATGTCCTCGACGTCCATGTCGTAGGCGTCGGCGAACTTCTGCCGGTTCTCCTCGTCGGCGACCGGTTGGTAGCCGGGGAAGTTGTTCGGGAGCGGGCCCATGTCCCCGCCGCCGCCCTGGACGTTGTTCTGCCCGCGGAACGGCGAGACGCCGGACTTGGGGTTCCCGATGTGGCCGGTCACGAGCGCGAGGTTCGCGATCGCGTAGATGTTCTCCGTCCCGTGGGAGTGCTCGGTCAGGCCGAGCGTCCAGCCGAAGACGCAGGAGTCGGCGTTCGCGATGGTCTCGGCGGCGTTTGCGATCTCCTCGGGCGGGACGCCCGCCTTCTCCTCGACGAACTCCGGCGTGAACTTCTGGACGGTCTCCTCGATCTGCTCGAAGCCGGTGGTCCGCTCCTCGATGAACTCCTCGTCGTGAAGGTCGTTCTCGATGATGTAGCGGGTCAGGCCGTTGAGCCACGTCGTGTCGTAGCCCGGTTCGACGCGGGAGTACTGGTCGGCGTACTCGGCGATCTGGACCTTCCGCGGGTCGAAGACGAACAGATCCGCGTCGTTGTCCTTGACGTTCTGCTTGATTCGCGTCGCCAGCACCGGGTGGGCCTCTGTCGTGTTCGACCCGGTGAGCAGGTAGCAGTCCGTCTCTTCAAGCGCCTCCATGCCGACCGACGCGGCCCCGAACCCGAACGTGCTGGAGAGGCCCGACACCGTCGAGGAGTGACAGAGGCGGTTGCAGTTGTCGATGTTGTTCGTCCCGATGACCTCGCGGGCGAACCGCTGCATCACGTAGTTGTCCTCGTTGGTCGCCTTCGAGGACGCGACGAAGCTCAGCGCGTTCGGCCCGTCCTCCTCGCGGATCTCGTCGAGTCCCTCGGCGACCCGCGAGAGCGCCTCGTCCCACGACGCCTCGCGGAACTCGCCGTCCTCTTTCACGAGCGGCTGGGTCAGCCGGTCGTCGCTGTTGACGTAGCTGTGACTGAACTTCCCCTTCACGCAGGTCGAGATGCCGTTGATCGGCGCTTTGTCGGGGTTCGGCCGCGTCCCGAGTATCTCGCCGTCCTTCGAGTAGACGTCGAACCGGCAGCCGACGGCGCAGAACTCGCAGGTGGTGTCCGTGACGTTGATCTCGTTGAGCTGGTAGTCGCTGACCGCGTCCGCGACCGAAAAGAGGCGGCCCTCCGACATCGCGTTGCCCGCGAAGTCGGAGACCGCGTGTTCGAACGGCCGGACGACGTGCTCGTTGACGGCGTCTTTCGCCCGCGGTTTCACGTGTTCGTCGACGGCGTCCTCCGCCTGTGACTGCGCCTGTTCGCGCGCGCGGGCCATGAAGCCCGCGACGCCCTCTTTCTCCGTGTCTGGCGTCTCGTCGTCCGTCATAGCCAGTCGTCCTCCGCGGTGGCCGCAGGTTCCGGCCGCGACACTCGCGGCTCGTTTCGGGTGTCGCCCTCCCGCTTCATCGGCGTCATCTGAGTCCGTTGACGCTCGTAGTCCTCGCCGACGATGCCCTCGGCGGAGTTCTTGTGCGTGAAGCCGGGCACGGGCAGCGTCGTCGCGTCCACCAGTCCCTGCTCGACGAGCGCGCCGGTCGGACAGACAGTCGCGCAGTGGCCACAGGAGACGCAGGTCGAGTCCATCATCGTGTCGGCGTCGTTCTGGAAGCCGATGCGGGTCTCGCCGCCGGACTCCTCCATCCGGAGGACGCCCTCGACCTGGACGTCGTTGCAGGCCTCGACGCAGCGGTTACAGAGGATGCACTTGTTCCGGTCGATCTGGATGAACGGCGAGGAGTCGTCTATCGGTTCCAGCTGGCTCCGGTCGTGAAGCACCCCGTAGCGCGGCTCCTCGACGTCGTTCTCGATGGCCACGTCCTGCAAGTCACAGCGGCCGTTGGCCCCGCAGGTCGTACACAGCAGGTTGTGGTTCGAGAGGATGAGGTCGAGATTCACGTCCCGGGCCTCGCTGGCCGACTCGGTGTCCGTCGAGACGGTCATGTCGTCCTCGACGGGGAAGCTACAGGAGGGGACGACCCCGTGTTCCTCCGTCTCGACCATGCAGGTCCGGCACTCGCTGCGCGGGCCGATCTGCTCCTCGTCGTCGTACGAACAGAGCGCGAGCACGTCGCCGTCCGTCTCGACGGCCTCGCAGGCGTCGAGCAGCGTCGAGCCCACGCTGGCTTCGACGGTCTGGCCGTCGACGGTCAGCGTCGCGGCCTCCGTCGAACCCGCGGGCGGGTCGTTCGCCGTCCCCGGCGCGATGTCTTCTGTCAACGGGACGTCGGCTCCGGTCGTGGTGTCCTCCCAAATCGGGTCAGTACTCATCGAATCCCTCGCACACCGCAGCGTTGCTGATCGGTCGGTTCGAAACGTCGAGACGTCGGCGTGGTGTAGCTGAAATCATAGTTTCGTACACGTCCCGCTCGGACAGCGGCCGTCGGCGTGGGCGTGAAATTCGGTTTCGAAAACGTCGATAGTCGTCGTCACCGGTCGCGCGGCGTCGCTCCCGAACCCGCAGAGGCTGGTCTCGCGCATGGTGCGGCCGAGCTCGCGGAGCATCCCGTCCGCGAACTCGCCGTCGTAGACGTCCCGGAGGAGGTCCACGAGCTGTTTCGACCCCTCCCGGCAGGGACCGCAGCGCCCGCAGTTCTCCTCGCGGGCGAACTTCGCTCGCTCGCCGGCGAGCGCGACCATGCAGGTCGACTCCCCGACTAATTCGACCGCACCGTTGGTCCCGAGGCGCGCGCTCTCCAGTCCGGGCGCGCTCGCGGGCACGTCCAGCGAGCGGGTCACGCCGCCGAAGACGCCCCCGACGCAGGCGGCCTTCCGGGACCCTTCGGGCTCGACCGCCGGCAGGGCGTCCGAAAGCGTCGCCCCGGTCGAGAGCTCGACCGTCGCGGGCGCGGCGACGTCGCCGGCGACGGTGAACAGGCGCGTCCCGGGGTCGGCCGGCACGCCGCCGGGGTCCACTCCGGCGAGGACGCGCCCGACCTGTGCGAGCGTCCGCGGCGTGTGAACGAGCGTCGGTCGGCCGTTCAGCCCGTACTCGCTCGGGCCGGGCGGCCGCCGCCGGGCCTCGAGTCGATGGTTGCCCTCGATCGCCTCGAGCGCCATCGTCGGTTCGCCCGCCTTGTACTCGTCCGGGCCGACGACGACGCGGAGCGAGGCCTCGGGGTCGCGGGCTTCGACCAGCGCGTCGGCGGCCGCCCGCACTCGCTCGCGGGCGAGGTCCGCGTCCTCCGAGAGGTAGGCCACGACGTCGGACGCGCCGAGTGCCTCCGCCGCGGTCAGCGCCGGGTCGAGCACCGAGAGCGGCGCGCCTTCGAGCAGGAGGTCGTCGCCGGCGGCGCGGTCGTCGGCCTCGTTCGCGTTGACGACGACGACCGGGTCTCCAGCGGCCTCGCTCGCGGTCGTCCACTCGTCGGCGACCGGCGCGTCGGCGCTCGCGTCGCCGCGGCCGCGGCCGCGGAGGCCGCTCTCGCGGAGCCGCGACAGCGCGTCGGCGAGTTCGAGGTCCGTCGGGAGCGAGCCCGCTCCCGCGCGGTAGTCCTCGATACTTCCGGGGACCGCCCAGCCACACGAGCCGAGCACCCCGCGTTCACCGACGGCCAGCGGCCCTTCGTCCGGGACGGGCAGTGTCGCGGCCCCCGGTTCGTGTTCGACTACTGCCACCGCGTCCTCGGACGGAAGCGTCCCGCCGTCGAGTGCCTCGGTCACGGAGCGCGCTCGCCCCGGCGAACACTCGGAGAAGAACGCCGTTTCGCCGTCGAGCGTCGCCGTAACGAGCGGCTCCAGTCCGACGTGCCCGGTCGACCCGACGGCCGCCGTCGCGACCGACGCGTCGGCGTCCCGCGCCGCCTCGAGCACCACTCGACCCTGCGAGTGGTTCTCACTACCAGTGGAAACACGAACGGCTGGGTCCGACTCGATGATTCGCTGTCCGGTCACGGTCTAAACCGTCGCGTGCGAGCGTATTTAATGTATGGGGCAGTCGATCCGATACCCGGCGAGCGAGGCCGTCGCTCGGACCGCGACGCACGGCTCCGATTCAGCGTGCGCTTCTCGCTCGCCGCTTCGCTACGTACTCGGCCGCTGGTGTCTTCTACGCGAGAGTCCTCTCGAAGGCTCTTTCGGGGTTCTCGCAGCGCCACGCCACCCCGACCTGAACCCTGCTTGCCATGGCGTGGGCAACGCTAAGTATATACAGCACGCAGAGCGACACTCAAAAAGTAAAGAATACAACTATTCGAGGATGCGAGAACTATATTGTGTCTAATATCTCTGTCCACAGGTCTCGAACGTCGGCTTCGCGAAAGTCGATAACGGACGTACTTTCGTTATCCAATACGTGTATCTTTCTTGACTACGTGTGGTTCGGCCCCTCGCTCGACGCGGTCACTCTAGCGCCACGGCGAGTCACCTGCAAGCGCCATGCTCAACACCCCGACCGTTCCGATATCGGCGGAACGGTCCCTCTTCTCTCCGGGCACTCGTTTACCCGGCGTGACTACCGGCGGACGCGAGGCCCTGTGACTCGCGGGCCGTGCTATCCCACGCCGCGCGGTCGACGTGCGGGCACGGGCGACGGCACGACGGCCGCGGGTCGGAACGAGAAGCACCGCGACCGGTCACGCAGGACTCGGCCCGCCGGGATCGGCGAGACGAGTGTCTGGCCGCTGATCGTCGTCGTCTTCCGGCCGCCGGTTCGCCCCGTTCTGACGCTCGTGCCGGTAACGTCGCTCCTCGTCCGACTTCTCCCCGACGAGGACGGTGGCCGCCGAGCCGATACACGCGTAGCTCGAACCTTCCGAAGAATAAACCAAAATACCCCCCTTCATCGATATCTGTGTCAGTTCTATCCAAACCTGGGGCCATTTAGAGCCATATGGGGTCGTTCGATATCAAAAATCGTCCATACGCGGGCAACACCTCGGGACGACAGCAATATTAGGTGCGTTCACCCTCGAGAACACGCTCTCCACCTCTCAGGAGAACCGAGCGAAGACGTCCCACGAGGGGTCGCTCTCGGGAGCAGCGATTCGGTCGCCGTCAGCGTAGACGCCCTCTCCCGACGTGACGTTCCCGACGACGGCGGCGGGCGTCCCGCGGTCGCTGACCGCCTCGGCGACGGCGGCCCCGCGGCCCGGTTCGACGGCGAGCAACAGCGTGCCCGCGCTCGTCACGGTCCACGGGTCCACCTCGACCGCCTCGCACACCGCCTCGACGCCGTCCGCGATCGGGACCGCCTCGGTATCGACCTCGAAGCGCGCGTCCGCCCCGCGCGCCATCTCGACGAGTCCGCCGGCGACGCCGCCCTCCGTCGCGTCGTGCATCGCGGTGACGCCGCCCGCCTCGAAGGCCGCGCGGGCGTCCGCGACGGCCGCGATATCCTCGACGCGTTCCTGCGCCGTCGCGACGGTCTCGGGTGAGAGCCCCAGCTGCTCGGGAAACAGCGTCGCGAGCAGGCCCGTGATCTCCGCGGCGGGACCGGTCGTCACGACGACTTCGTCGCCGACGCTCGCTCCGTCCGGCCGGACGATCTCGTCGCGGTCGCCGATACCGAGGACGGTGGCCCCCCCGACCCACGAGCTCTCGATGCCGGGGTAGCGCGCCGTGTGGCCGGAGACGACGCTCACGCCGAGGCGCTCGGCGTGCGAGGCGAGCCCGGTCCACGCTCGCGCCAATTCCTCGTCGCTCCACGACGGCGGGAGCGTCAGATTTATCGCCAGATGCGTCGGCGCGACGCCCGAGACGGCGACGTCGGTCAGCACTATCTCCAGGGCGAGTCTCCCCGCGCGTTCGAGACCGAGATCCGGTAGCAGCGAGACGGGGTCGGTGGCGATCACGACCGCTTGATCCCCGAGGTTGAGGACGCCGAAGTCGACGCCGTGTCGCGGCCCGACGGCCACGTCGTCCCGGTGTGCACCTAATTGGGGGTAGATTACCTCCTCGAACGTCTCGCGGTCGATTTTCCCCAGATCGCTCATCGCGTTTCGCTCCGGCGGGCGCGGCTAAAACCTCCCCGATATCAGAGGACGTTCGCGTCCGCGCTGTCGAACCGGAGCGTCACGTCGCCCGCCGGCGGCTCGGGCGACCCGGTCTTGACGACGACCGTTCGGCCGTTCCACAGGCAGTGGACTCGGTAGGCGTCGCCGAGGAACTCGGTCGTCTGGACCGCCGCGTCGAGCGCGGTCTCGCCCCCGGTCGCGCCATCGATGCCTTCGAGTGAAATAGACTCGGGCCGGACCGAGAGCGCCACTGATTCCCCGTCTCGCACGTCGGTCCAGTCCGGCAGCGGCAGGGTCGCGCCCCCGACATTGAGTCGCGACCCACCCCCCGTGACCTCACCGTTAAACACGTTGTTGTCGCCGACGAATCCGGCCACGAACGGGGACGCGGGGTCGCGATACACCGTCTCCGGGGTCGCCACCTGTTCGACGGTCCCGTCCTGTACGACCGCGATGCGGTCGCTGATCGCCAACGCCTCGGCCTGGTCGTGCGTGACGTACACCGTCGTGATGTTCAGTTCCCGCTGAAGGTTCTTTATCTGCACCCGGAGCCGTTCGCGCAACTGAGCGTCCAGCGCCGACAGCGGTTCGTCGAGGAGGAGCACGTCGGGTTCAGGGGCGAGCGCTCTGGCGAGCGCGACCCGCTGTCGCTGCCCCCCGGAGAGCTGCGTCGGGTCGCGGTCGCCGAACGACGCCAGATCGACCAGCTTGAGCAGCTCCAAGACGCGTTCGTCCTCGGTGCGCCCGTCGTCGAGGTCGTGGAACTGCAGGCCGTAGGCGACGTTCTCGCGCACGCTCATGTGCGGAAAGAGCGCGTAGTTCTGAAACACCATGCCGACGTTGCGCTCCTCCGTCGGGAGGTCGGTCACGTCGCGGCCGTCGATGGCGACGCGGCCGAACGACGGCGTCTCCAGTCCGGCGATCGAGCGGAGCATCGTCGTCTTCCCGCAGCCCGAGGGGCCGACGAGCGTGAAGAATTCGCCCTCCTCGATCGACAGCGAGACGTCTTCGAGCGCGGTCACGCCGTCGTACGCGACCGCGAGGCCGTCCACTTCGACGCCGGCGGTTCTCATCGTTCCCACCGTCCGCCGACGCGGTCGATGACCACGAAGCTGACGGTCGTCACCGCCAGCAGCACCGTCCCCATCGCCGTCGCCGGGCCGAGGTTGGGTCCCAGCGACCGGTTGCCGATGTAGCGTTCGAGCGCGACCGGCATCGTCGCGCTGTCGAGGCCCTCCGCGAGCAGGACCGTCGAGTCGAACTCGCCGACGCTGATGGCGAAGGCGAAGGCGGCACCGGCGACGAGCGCCGGCGCGACCAGCGGCAACTCGATGTCGGTGAGCACGGCGGTCCGGTCGGCTCCGAGCGCTCGCGCGGCCTCGCCGAGGCGGTCGTCGACGCCCGAGAGCGCCGGGGTGACGTTCCGCGAGACGAACGGATAGCCGGCGACGGCGTGTGCGGCGACGATGGCGACCGGGCCCGTGAGCGTGATGCGATGACCGAAGACGGTCGTCCCGAAGACGAGCGTCCGTAGCATCCCCAGTCCGAGGACGATGCCGCTGACCGCCAGCGGTGCGGTCAACAGCGCCTCGGCGAGCCGCGAGCCGCGCCCGTCGCGCGTGGCGACGACGGAGACGACGACGCCCATCGGCAGCGCCAGCAGTAACGCCCCCGCACCGAACAGCAACGAGTTGACGATGGCCGGTAAGGGTCGAGTCGTCCCCGCCGCCGCGGAGGACTGCTGGGACAGTAAGAACGCGTAGTACTCGAGGGTCAGTCGGCCCGACGGCGTCGTCACGCTCTCGATGACGAGACTCGCCAGGGGACCGACGAACAGCACCAGTACGACGGCACCGTACGCCAGCAGTCCCAGCCGTCTGGGGTCGATGAGCGACCGCCACCCGTCGACGAGCGGCGTCCGCGCCAGGCCGCGGCCCTCGCCGCGGGCGCTGATCTGCATGGCCTCGAAGCGCAGATAGACGTAGACGAGCCCGAGCGAGAGCGCGGTCTCCAGCGCGCCGAGCGTCGCCGCCTCGGTCAGCGCGAGGTCCTGGACGCGGGCGTACAGCCAGACCTCGACCGTCGCGAGCTGGAGGCCGCCGAGCGCGAGCACGAGCGGGAACGACATGAACGTGAAGACGAACGTGAGCACCGACGCGGTCAGCAGCGCCGGGAGAATCTGTGGGAGCGTCACGTCGCGGAACGCTCGGTAGGGCGTGGCCCCGAGCGTTCGCGCCGTCTCGACGCGGTTCGCGTCCACTGACTCCCAAGCTGTCGTCACCAGCCGCGTGACGAGCGGGGCGTTGTAGAAGGCGTGCGCGAGGACGATGAGTTCGAGCGTGAACGTCAACTCGACCGGACCGAGTCCGACGACACCGAGCAAGTCGTTGAGCAGGCCGCTCCGGCCGAACATCGCCAGAAATCCGACCGCAACCATGATCGAGGGGAGGACGAACGGGAGGATCGTCACCGAGCGGACGAACCGCCGTCCCGGGAACTCGAAGCGGGCGAGCAGGTACGCGCCGGGCAACCCGACGGCGACGCTCGCGAGCGTCGAGAGGAGCGCCTGATACGCCGTGAAACCGAACAGCCCTAGGCGAACCGACGGCATCCCGGACTCGGCCCAGCGCGCGAGACCGCGCGGAACCGTCGCCGGCGCTGTCACGAGCGAGTGGAACGCGCCCGTGTAGAAGGGGTCGGCGAGCACCGAGACGAGCGGGGACAGCGTGAGACGACCGCCGACGGAGACGGCGCTGGCGAGGACGCTCCCGACGGGGTAGTAGAACACCGCGACGAGCGTCAGCAGCGTCGCAGCCACGCCGATCAGCAGCGCTCGGTCGCCCCCGACCCGCATCGTCAGTTACTCGCGATCTGGCGCGCCCACTCCTCTATCCATCCGCCGACGTTACCCGAGAGCTCCTCGTAGCTGAACGTCACGGCCTCCGGCGGTTCGAGCGCGTACTTCCCGAACGTGCCGCCGGGTTCGACGCCTTCGACGGCCGGGAACTGGACGTTTCGCACCGCGATCTCGGCCTGGGCCTCCTCGCTGAGGACGAACGACATGAACTCGCGCGCCAGCTCGGGGTTCTCGGCGTCGGCGAACTGCGCCATCCCCTCGGGATTCGCGTACCCCTGGTCGTTGAGAAAGCCGATCTGATGGCGGGACATGTCCACGTCCTCGCCGTGGTAGTAGACCTGGTCGGTGGAGTAGGAGACGACCATGGGTGCCTCCTCGTTCATGTATGCCTGATAGGCGGGCTCCCAATCCGAGAGGATCTGGACGCCGTTGTCGACCAACCGCTGCCAGTAGTCGAGATACCCGTCTGTCCCCTGCTGTTTGATGCTCCACAGCAGGAACGCGCGTCCGGGGTCGGACTGCTGGGCGTTCTGGACGATGAGGCCGTCCTCGTAGGCCGGTTCCAGCAGCGAGTCGAACGTCTGCGGTTCGTCGACCGCTCCCTCGTCGTACACGAGGCTGATGTAGCCCGTATCGTAGGGAATCACTCGGCCGTTCGGGTCGAACCGGAGCGACGACTTCACCGAGTCGGCGCCCTCGATCCGCTCGCTCGTCGCCGCGAACAGCCGGTCGTCTAACTGCTGGTCGACGCGCACCAGTTCGCCGGTGTTCAGCCCGACGAAGAGGTCGGCGTCGATCGGTGCGCCCTGGGACTTCCGCTGGATGTACTGGTTGACGCCGCTATCCGGCGTCCGGAATTCGACGGTGACGTCCGACCGCTCGGACTCGAACGCCGATTTGAGCCAGTTCCCGGCCGTGTCCTCCCCGGTGAACGAGGAGTACGTGGCGACCGTGAGCGTCCCGCCGCTCGATCCGGCGGTCCCCGTCTTCCCGCCCGAGTCAGTCGTCTCTGTCCCGCCGTCCGGATCCGATGAATCGCCCATACAGCCCGCCAACGCCGCCAGTCCCGTGACACCGACGCCGGCGCGCGAGAGGAACGCTCGTCGTTTCATATGCCGGTGGTTACACCGAGTAATACTTGAACGACTCGCTCTCGATAGCCACTCTTAGAACTGCTGACAATCCGACCATGAGCCGACCGGCGGCGAAAAAGAATAGCTATACTGGTTAGCTATACCGTCTGACTAACTTTTATGTCCGTATGCGGCAACTGAGCGGATATGTTGACATACACGGTGTACAGCGAGGCGGGCGGGGTCGGGAAGACCACTCTGGCGGTGAACCTCGCCGTCGCGGACGCTCGCGCGGGCCGGGACGTCCTCGCGATCGACATGGACCCACAGGAGGGGAGTCTCTCGTATCTCCTCGACGTGGGTGACAGACGCACCGACTCCGATGCGGACAGCCTCGTCCGACACCTCGTCGAGCGACCGCGGGGCCCGTTCGAAGACCTGATCGAGACCTCCGAGGGCGTCGACGTCGTCCCGGCGCACAACTCGCTCGAAGTCCTCTCGAAGCACCTGCGCCGCCGCGAGGAGGAGGCCGCCGATTTCGGGGAGAACTGGAACCCGAACGTCCAGTTGCTCCGCGTGCTGAAGGAGGCCGACGTGCCCGCCGAGTACGACACCGTCATCGTCGACCCGCCGGCGACCGCCGACGTGAAACTGTACAACGCGATCCACGCCACGCGGAACCTCGTCATCCCGTTCGAACCCAGCGGGAAGGGCCAGCAGTCGGTCACCGGCCTCACCGACCTCGTGGACGGGCTCGAAGAGACGCTCGATATCAACGTCGGCGTCCTCGCCGCGGTGCCCAACCGATACAAGGGAACCAACGACCAGGAGGAGATGCTCGAGCAACTCGAAGCGATGGACTACGACGTGCCGGTCGTCTTCCGCGAGCGGACGTCGCTCTTGGAGGGCTGCTGGCGACAGCAGTGTTCGGCGTTCGCCTACGTCGAGGACCACCGCAGCCGGGAGCGGGACTACGAACTGGAGACGCTCGAACGGTTCGAGACGCTCGCTCGCCGGCTTCGAGAGACGCGCGAACAGGAGGTGACGGCATGAAAGCCGGCTCCGGTGACGACCCGTTCGCGGAGATCGAGGAGCGAGAGGAGACGGCGGAAACCGAGGACGTGGCCGACGAAGCGGCGGCGGCGACGGCCGAGACGACCGGGCAACGGACCGGGACATTGGGAGGGGAGGGTGACGACCAGCCCGACGCGAACGGCGGCGACAACGGCGACGATGCCGACGACGCCGATGACACCGGCGGGGGCGGTACGACCGCCGAGTCCGCGCCGTCGATTCCCTACAAGTTCCGGCGCTCCTCCGTGAAGGAGGGACGGACACAGCGACCGATATTCGTCCGCCCGCACGTCGAGGAGCGCGAGAGCGACTTCCTCCGCGAGCTCGAAGACGATTTGGGTGAAGATGTCTACAAGACCGACGCGCTGGAAGCGGCGCTGGTCGTCGCCATGAACAACCCCGACCTCGTCGCCGACGAACTCCGCGAGTGGGGCTACGACTGGGACTGACCGCGAGAGCGGCCGCTTCTCTACCGTTCTCGCCTATTCGCCGAGACGCGGGCCGGGTTTCCAGGTGTTGCCCTCGAGGACGACGAGGTCGTACCGTTCGAGCACCTGGCACGTCTCGACGACCGCCTCGGCGTCGAAATCGGCGGTCATCTCCGGCGGCAGCTGGTCCGCGATGGCGCTTCGCGTTCCGCCGCCCATCCGCTCGACGGTCTCTAAGAGCAACTGAACGTCGCCCAGCAGCGGACCGACCGCGTCTCGCTCCGTACTGCTGGATTTTAGCTTCGAGATCACGTCGTCGTAGGAACCCGTTATTTCCATCGATACCGAGACGCCGTCCGCGTTTTCGTCTTCGTCGTGTGCCATATAGACGAGATGGGCACACATCGGCTTAATAGTTTCTATATATCTGTGATATACGACCACTCACGGGCATCGATAGAGTTCACTCTCTCGATTTCACAGGTGAATGTTCGAATCGATTTTCCGATACGGCTCACCGATTGCCAGCGGCGACAGCGCGTGATTCGATTCCCGTGCTCGGCCGAACGACGGTCACGCGATCCGGTCGCCGGTCGTCGGTCGCTGACCGCCGACTCGTCTCACCGCGCTACCGCATACGCGGTCACTGCTGATGTCTGTAATAACTCTTGTACCCTTGTTATTCCTGTCTCCCGGACTGGCCGAGTGAGTCACAGTCGACATCCTCCGGAACTCGACCCCGTACTGGCGTTTGCGAGATGTAAATCGGAACGTCGAGACGTCACCCGGATTCGGGAACTTTCCGGTTTCCACGGCCGCGCGGACGGATCATCGACGGAAAAGCGCGGTCGATGCGGCGTCGATGCACGAACGAGGCGGCGTATTCGGGCTCTTGGGTGGCTATGGTCGAGAGTTTACCGCTCGTAAACGATTCCGCTGGCGAAACTGTCGCTCCGTGAGACCGAATCCCGACCGAAGCGCCGGAGAGGGGGGACACGAGGGGCGAATCGAGCAGCGGCGGGAGATCGACGCGTTTGGCCTTCGTTAACGGTCAGACTTGCGTGGCGTTGACTTCGATGACGTTGGCGGCGCCCTGGACGATTTCGGGCAGTTCCTCGCGGAACCGCTCGCCCTTGAACCGGTTGGTCGGTCCGGAGATGCTGATCGCCCCGTGGAGATTCCCCTTCGGATGTTCGATGGGGGCGGCGATACAGCGCAGTCCCTGGAGGATCTCCTCGTCGTCGAAGGCGACGCCGCGGTCGCGGATCTCCTCCAGGTTCTCGAAGAGTTCCTGGCGGGTCGTGACAGTCCTCTCCGTCCGCGCGGGGAGCCCGTGGCGTTCGATGACCTCGTCCACTTCCGACTCGGGCAGCTGCGAGAGGATCGCCTTTCCGAGTGCGGTGCAGTGGAGGTCCTTCCGGTTCCCGGTGTAGGAGGCGGTCTGAATCGCGTTCTCGCCGCTTGCCTTGTGGAGGTAGACGCCGCGGCCGTGCTCTTTGACCATGAACTGTGCGACTTCACCGGTCTCTTCGGCGAGCCGGTCCACCTCCTTGACGGCGATATCGTGGATGTCGACCTGACTCTTGGCGTACTCGCCGATATCGACGAAGCGCAGGCTGATCTCGTAGGTATCCCCGCGCTTGACGACGAACTCGTTGTCCGCCAGCGTCGCCAGGTGACCGTGAATCGTCGCCTTCGACCAGTCGAGTTCGTCCGCCAGTTCCGAGATGCCGGCACCGTCGAGGTCCCGGAGCGCTTCGAGAATCTCACAGGACGTATCGACCGCCTGTATCCGCCGTCCGGCGTCGTCCGCTGCCGTTGGTTCGGGCATACCCGGGGCTAGGGACAGCGGTCACTTAATTGTTTGCGAGAGGTAAACGACGTTTCAGACCCGCGGCGTGTCGACGGTCTCGCCCAGATTGCTGTTCTTGACGGCCTCGCCGGTCCGCCCGTCGAAGACGTGGATCTTCTCCTCCGGGAAGACGACGTGGACCGTCTCGTCCGCCTGGATCCGTCGCTCGCCGTCGATACTCGCGGTGTAGGTCTCCCCGCCGATCTGGAAGTAGGCGTAGGTGACCTCGCCCATCGGTTCGACGACCTCGATGGTGGTCTCGACGGCGTTCTGATCGCCGCTCTCGGCCAGCCGGATGTGCTCCGGGCGGATACCGAGGGTGAGGTCGTCGCTGGCGTCCGCGATGGCGTCGCGAGTCGTATCGGAGATGTGGTAGGTAAACTCCTCGTGAGCGAGCGTCTCTCCGTCGCGGTGGACCGAGAGGAAGTTCATCGACGGCGACCCGATGAACCCGGCGACGAAGCGGTTCTTGGGCTGGTGGTAACAGACCAGCGGCTCGCCGACCTGCTGAAGCTCACCCTCGTTGAGGACGGCGATGCGGTCGCCCATCGTCATCGCCTCGGTCTGGTCGTGGGTGACGTAGATGGTCGTGATGTCCATGTCGCTCTGGAGCTGCTGGATCTCCGTTCGCATCGTCGTCCGGAGCTTCGCGTCCAGGTTCGACAGCGGCTCGTCCATCAGGAACACCTCGGGCTCGCGGATGATGGCCCGACCCAGCGCGACGCGCTGTTGCTGACCGCCCGAGAGGTCCGACGGTTCCTTCTCGAGTAGGTCGCCGATCTCCAGCAGCTCGGCGGTCCGTTCGACGCGGTCGTTGATATCGCCTTTCGAGAGGTCCGTCGTGATCTTCAGCCCGTAGCCGATGTTCTGGCGCACCGTCATGTGCGGGTAGAGCGCGTAGTTCTGGAACACCATCGCCATGTCGCGCTCCTTGGGCTTCTTGTAGGTGATGTCCCGGTCGTCGAGCGTTATCTGTCCCGACGTCGCGTGTTCGAGCCCGGCGATACAGCGCAGCGTCGTGGACTTCCCACACCCCGACGGCCCGACGAGGACGAGGAAGTCCCCGTCCTCGACGGTGAGGTTCAGGTCGTTGACCGCGACGATCTCGTTGTCTCCGGAGTCGAACACCTTGGTCAGGTCGTTCAGTTGTAGGCGTCCCATTGTGTCACCATGTATCCGTGTCCCATGCTTTACGACGTCGGTTAATAAATCCACCTCTCCCGCCGAGAGCCGTGAGCGAGTGTTCCGCGCCTCAGACGACGAGGAGCAGTCCGTCCTCGGTCGCGGTCCACTCGCCCGACGCCGGGTCCTCGCTCACTTCGGTCGCCGCCTCGCCGTCGACGACGACTGACTCGGGCGTCGTATCGCGGACGGTGACGCGGACCGTCTCCGCGCTCACCGCGCCGACTTCGACCGAGAGCGTGTCGTCTTCGGCCGTCACACCGAACTCGCGGAGCTCGTCCGCGTCCGCGTCGTAGAACCGGCCCGACGCCTCGCCGTCGTCGAGCGTCGCGTCGAGTTCGAGTTCTTCGGGCGTCCCGTCCTGTACCGACTGAGTCGGCTCGCGCTGGGGGACGACGCTCCCGGTCCGGACGAACAGGGGCATCTCGCGGAGGTCCACGTCCATCTCGACGGTTCGGCCGCCATCGTAGCGCTCGCCGGTCCAGTGGTCGCGCCACTCCCCCTCCGGGAGATACACCGAGCGCGTCCCGCTCTCGGTGAAAACCGGCGCGACCAGCAGGTCCTCGCCGAGCAGGTACTGGGTGTCCATGCGGTGAACCGTCGGGTCGTCCTGATATTCGAGGACGAGCGGGCGGACGACGGGCAGGCCCGTGCGCGCCGCCACCTCGGCGTAGGTGTAGACGTACGGGAGCAGGCGGTAGCGGAGGTCCGCGTACTCGCGGAAGACGTCCACGGCGTCCTCGCCGAACTCCCAGGGCTCGCGGGGCGTCGTGCCGTGACAGCGCGCGTTCGAGGAGAGCAGACCGAACTGCGCCCAGCGGACGTACAGCGGGTCCGAGGGCGTCCCGCGGAAGCCGCCGATGTCGTGGCTCCAATAGGCGATACCGGACAACGACGCCGAGAGGCCGCCGCGCAGCGCCGCGCTCATCCCGTTCCAACTGGTCTGGGGGTCCCCGCCCCAGTGCATCGGGAACTGCTGGCTGCCGGTCCACGCCGACCGACCCCAGACGACCGCTTCCTCGTCGCCGTTGACCTCGCCGACCGTCTCGTAGACGGCCTCGTTGTAGAGGTACGGGTAGAGGTTGTGCATCGACTTCCCGCTCTTCCCGTTGGCGAAGACGGCGTCCTCGGGGACGTACTCGCCGTAATCGGTCTTGAAGACGGCGACGCCCTGCTCTAAGAGGCGGCGGTGTTTGTCCTTCCACCACTCGACGGCGTCGGGGTCGGTGAAATCGACCAGCGCGCCGCGGTAGTCGCCCTGACAGGTGTGGTCCATCACGTAGGGTTTCCCGGTGCCGTCCGTGACGAAGTAGCCGTTCTCCGCGCCCTCGGCGAAGGCGTCGGTGCCGACGGGGACGTGGGGGTGTTCCCACAGCGAGAGGCGGAAGTCGTCCTCGCGCAGTTCGGCGATCATCCCCTCGGGGTCGGGGAACTGCTCGGTGTCCCACTCCATGTCGCAGGAGGAACGGTCGCGCATCCAGAACGGGTCCAGATGGAGCACGTCGCTCGGCAGTTCCTCCTCGCGGAGACGCTCGGCGACCTCCTCTAACTCCGCGCGGGACTCGTAGCCCAGCCGGGACATCCACGTCCCGAAGCTCCACTTGGGCGGCCGGTCGGGTCGGCCCGTGACGGCGGTGTACCGCTGGAGAATGTCCGTAAAGTCCGGCCCGTAGAAGAAGAGGAAGGCGAACGAGTCGTCGTCGACGGCCATCGTCCCCGACGCCGTCGACTGTTTCCCGAAGTCGTAGTGGACGCGGTTCGTCGTATCGAGCAGGAGACCGTATCCCCGCGTCGAGAGGTGAAAGGGGATGTTCTTGTACGCTCGTTCGGTCTCGGTGCCGAGCGGTTCCTCGTGCCAGAGGTCCAGTTCCCGGCCGCGGCGGTCGAACTCCACGAACTGCTCGCCCGCGCCGTAGATCTTCTCGTCGGGCGAGAGGCGGAACGACGTGCCCGTCTCGGTCACCTTTCGGGGGTTGTGATTGATCTCCTCCTGCGTGAACCCCAGCGCGTCGACCCGCTGACGGCCGAACACGTCGGGGTCGGCCCGCTGTTCCTCGAACACCGTCTCGCCGGTATCGGCGTCGGTCACCGAGAACGCCCACTCCGCCAAGCCGACCTCGACAGTTAGCTCGCCGGTCTCGACGGTCAGCGCGCCGTCGTCCTCGCGCGCGTCGAGCGAGACGGCGCTGGACACGGCGTCGGTGTCCAGTTTCGGGTACTCGCTCTCGACGGCGACTTCGGGGTTGGCCTGCAGTTCGAAGCGGAAGGTCCGCTCGTCGTAGAACGTCAGCGTCACGGGCACTGTCCGGGGCGTGACCGTCTCCGGGGCGTCGATGGCACAGTCGAAGCGGACCGCGTCGTCCTCGACTGCGTACTCCTCGACGGCGGCGACGGTGATGCGTTCGCTCGTCATCCTACCTTCCACCGGGGCGCTCTCGCTAATAAATCTACTCCGTCCTCCCGGAATTACGCCTTCGCTGAGACCGCCGGCCGCTCGCCGAATTGCACCCGTGCGCGAGTGACCACCACAATCTTTAACGTCGGCTTCCGCGACAGGGCAGACGATGACGCAAGACGACCAACCGGACTATCGCATTCCGCAGGGCGGCGGCGTGCCGTGGCGGGACATGGGCATGGAGGAGACTCACCGACCGGCCGAACGGGACGTGGAGATAACCGGCATCGAGACGATGGCCATCGCGGGCAACTTCACCTGGGGAATCGTCAAGGTCGAGACCGACGCGGGCGTCTACGGGCTCGGCGAGACGTTCCGCGCGGAAGCGGCGCTGGACATGGCGGGGCGGATGGACGTAGACTTGGAGGGCGAGAACCCGCTCGATACGAGCCGTATCCGCGAACTCCTCGAACAGCGCTACACCGGTACCGGCCGCATCGGACAGGCCGCCTTCACCGCCATCGAGACGGCGTGTTTCGACATCAAGGGAAAACTGTTCGACGTCCCGGTCTACGAACTGCTCGGCGGGAAGTACCGCGACGAGATCAAGATCTACTGCGACACCCACGGCGGCGAATCGCTGGGCGAGGCTAGCCAGCACGACCCACAGGACGTCTACACGCCCGAATCGTACGCCCGCGCGGCCCGCGAAGTCGTCGACGAGGGGTTCGAGGCGCTGAAGTTCGACCTCGACGTGCCGACCCACGCCGAGTACGACGAGGCCAACCGGCGGATGGACAACGAGGCGCTCGAACACAAGGTCAGCCTCGTCGAAGCGGTCCGGGACGAGATCGGCTACGACGTCGACCTCGGGATGGACCTCCACTGGAACTTCACGACGGAGACGGCCATCCGGCTCGGGAAGAAGCTCGAACGCTTCGACCTCGCGTGGCTCGAAGACCCGGTCCCACCGGAGAAGACCGAGTCCCAGAAGCGAGTCACCGAGGCGCTCGACATGCCGGTCCTGACCGGCGAGAATCTCGTGACGACGAGCCAGTTCAACGACGCCGCCCGCGAGGGGATGCTGGACATCGCCGCGCCCGACGTGAACAAGTGCGGCGGCCTCGGTGAGTACGTCGACATCGCCACCGTCTGTGACCTCTACGGCGTCCCCATCGCCTCGCACAACATCTCCTCGCCGCTGGGCACCGTCGCGGGCGCGCACGTCTCGGCGGCCATCCCGAACTTCCTCTGCATGGAGTGGCACTCCCGCGACGTGCCGTGGTGGAACGACATGGTCGACCGCGTCGCGGGCTCCGGTCCGATTCTCGACGACGGCTACATCGACCTCCCCGAAGGCCCGGGCCTCGGCGTCGAGTTGGACCGCGATCTCTGTGCGGAGTACCTCGTGGACGGCTACGACCTGATTATTTAACCCCGGAGCGTCCACTCTTCCCCTATGTCACGACACACCGTCGTCGTCACGGACCACGACTTCGAGGACCTATCCATCGAACGCGAGGGCCTCTCCGACATCGCCGACGTAATCGAACTCACCGGCGACGTAGGCGAGGACGCCGCCGACGCCCACGAGACCCTCGCCGACGCGGACGCGGTGATCAACCTCCGGTACGACTTAGACGAAGCGGCCATCGGCGCCTTAGAGGACTGTCGGGTCATCTCTCGGTACGGCATCGGCGTCGACAACATCGCCGTCGACGCGGCCAGCGACCGCGGGATTCCGGTCACGAACGTCCCCGACTACTGCCTAGAGGAGGTATCGGTCCACGCGCTGACCCTGTACCTCGCGCTCGCCCGCGGTCTCAAGTCCTACGACGCCTCCGTCGCCGACGGCGAGTGGGACCGCTCGGTCGCCGCGCCCATCCACCGCCTCTCGACCCGGACGGTCGGCGTCGTCGGCTACGGCGCGATCGGCCGCGCCGTCGGCGAACGCGCCGACGCGCTCGGAGCAGATGTGGTCGCCAGCGACCCGTTCCTCTCCGCGGAAGACGTAGCGGACGACCCCGCCGACCTCGTCGAGTTCGAGGAGGTACTGGAGCGGGCCGACTTCGTCACCGTCCACTCCCCGCTGACGCCCGACACGCGCGAGCTGTTCGACGCCGACGCGTTCGCCCGCATGCGCGAGGACGCCTACTTCGTCAACGTCGCCCGCGGCCCGATCGTCGACACGGACGCGCTCTACGACGCGCTCGAAGCCGGTGAGATCGCCGGTGCCGGCCTCGACGTATTCCCCGACGAACCGCCGGCCGAGGACGACCCGCTCCGGGACCACCCGAAGGCGCTCACGACGCCCCACGTCGCGTGGTACAGCGAGGAGGCCAACGACCAGCGCCGCCGCACCGTCACCGACATCGTCCGCTCCGCGCTCGTAGGCGAGGAACCGTACAACGTCGTCAACGAGTAGAAGGGCCGGCGCTGCCGTTTTACCGTTTCTCACGGCTGGACCGACGGCGAGCGCGCTGAAGGCCGACCCAGCGGGACCTCCGGCCCTATCGATTCTCGGAACTGACTCCGGACGACCGGCACACGAGAGAAGAACAGACGGAAAAAAGCGATCGAAGCCGCTGGCTCAGGCCTTGCCCGTGGCGGTCAGTCCCTCGACGACCTTCCGCTGGAAGAACAGCATGAACAGGATGAGCGGGATGACGGACATGAACACCGCCGCGGAGATGGTGCCCCACGGGTACTGGAACTCGCCCTGGTAGAGGGCGATCCCGACCGTGATGGTCCGCATCGAGTCCTCGGTCATGAACGTCAGCGCGAAGAGGAACTCGTTCCACGCGTAGATGAAGACGATGATGGCGGCCGTCGCCATCGCCGGCGCGGAGACGGGGAGGATGATGCGGAAGAGGACGCCGACCCGCGAGAGGCCGTCCATCAGGCCCGCCTCCTCCAGCGAGTCGGGGAGCTCCTTGAAGTACGCCTGGAAGATCCAGACCGCGAACGGCAACTGGAAGGCGGCGTAGGGGATGATGAGGCCGAGGTAGCTGTTCAGCAGCCCCCACGAGCGGGCCAGCGAGAACAGCGGGATGAGCCGCGCGATGAAGGGCAGCATCGCCGTCCCGAGGATGAGCAACAGGACGGGAAGCTTGAATCGGAAGCGGAGCCGCGAGAGCGCGTAGCCGGCCAGCGACCCGAGGAACACGTCCAAGATGGCCGTGCCGCTGGCGACGACGAAGCTGTTGAACAGGTATCTCAGGAACGGGGCCTGTTCGAGGGCCGCGCGGTAGTTCTCCAGGGTCGGATCCTGGGGGACGTACTGGACCGGGAACTGGACGACGTTGCCCGGCTGTTTCAGCGACGTGATGAGCATCCAGAGGATGGGGAACACCGACACCAGCGCGATGATGAGGATGCTCCCGTAGAAGCCGACCTTCTTGCCGACCCACTGGAACGTCTCGAGTTCGAAGCCGCGGTCGCGGTCGCTCGTCGCCATCTCAGCGCACCTCCGGTTCGTACAGCGTGCCGACGTAGAGCATGGCGATGGCGAGCGCGATGAGCGTGATCACCGTCGCGGCGGCCGACCCCTCGCCGAAGTTGAGGCGGTTGAACGTCAGCTGGTGGTCGAACAGGACGAGCGTCGTCGTCGCGCTCGCGGGACCGCCCCCGGTCAGGCCGTAGGGCAGGCCGAACGCCTGGAACGCCGGGAGCGTCCGGAAGATGAGCGCGACGAGCAGCGTGGGCTTCAGCAGCGGCAACGTGACGTCCTTGAACTGCCGGAGTCGGGAGGCCCCGTCCATCCGAGCGGCCTCGTAGAGGTGGTCGGGGATCGACTGGAGCCCGGCCAGAAGGATGAGCGCCATGAACGAACTGGTCTTCCAGATGGTGATAAAGAGCATCGCGCCCAGCGCCGCGTCCGGCTTCGCCAGGAACGGGAACGGATTGGCGATGATGCCGGCACGGACCAGCAGGTCGTTGACGACGCCGTACTGGCCGTTGAACATCCACGCCCAGATGCGGGCGTTGATGACCGTCGGGATGGCCCACGGGAACAGGATGGCGGCCTGCGCGAAGTACTTCCCTCTGAACTCGCGGTTGAGCAGGAGCGCCAGCCCCAGCCCCAAGACGAGTTCGACGGGGACGCTGACCACGGTGTAGATGAGCGACACCCGAAGCGCGTTCCAGAAGCCGCCGCCGTTCAGGAACTGATCCAGCAGCGGACCGCTCCCGTACAGGCTCCGATAGTTCTCGAGACCGACGAACTCGCGCGGCTCGATCTCCAGGACGTAGCCGGTGTGGAGGCTCGCCATCACGGTGTCGAAGATGGGGTAAAACGACACCGCGAGCAGGAACGACACGACGGGGGTCAACAGGATGACCGCCAGTTCCTCCTCGGTGAATCTGAGGTCGCGGTACCGCTCGAATCTGTTTTGCCGCCCGGCTGCCGGGTCTTGCGCGGCTGCGCCGGACGCAGTTTCGGCTGTGTCTGCCATTCGTATACATGGCACTCTCGGCGTCGATTATTAAACCTGTGGGACCCGCGCGCGACGCGAGCGGCGGCACGGACGGCGTACTTTTATGTAGGTGCCCCGCACCCGTTCTCGTACATGGACGTCATCGGTTCGAGCAGCAGTGCCCGGAGCCTCGTCGCTCGCTGCCGTCGACGGGTCGCCGCGGCGGACCGCGGCTGGAAGGCAACCGCGCTCGGCGTCGCCATCGTCGCCGCGACCACGCTGGTCCTCTGATGCGGCCGGGCGTCCGGCCGCTACCGGGGCTCGTCGTACTGGTAGCGATGGCTGTCGTCGCTCGCGCGATCGGCGACGCGACCCCGCTGAGCCCGCTCGTCGCGGCTATCGGGAGCGGCGCGGCCGTCGCGGCGACCGTCGGCGCGCCCGAGTGGGCCGAACCGGGTCTCGACCGACACAAGCTCCTCTTAGAGACCGGAATCGTCCTGCTGGGCGCGCAACTCACTCTGGGCCAACTGGCGAGTACGGGGCCGCTCGTCGTCGGACTGGCGGCCGGGGTCGTCGTCGTCGGCGTGGCGTTCACCGAGGCCGTCGGTCGCCGGGCGGGCATCGAGAGCCGAACCCGTTCGCTGTTGGCCGCGGGAGCGAGCGTCTGCGGCGTCTCGGCGGTACTGGCCGTCGCGGGGAGCATCGACAGCGACGAGGCCGACATCAGCTACGCCGCGGGGACGGTGCTGTTGTTCGACGCTGTCACACTCGTCGTCTTCCCGGTTCTCGGGTCGATGCTCGGCCTCCCCGACCGCGCGTTCGGTATCTGGGCCGGTCTGAGCCTGTTCTCGACCGGCCCCACGGCCGCTGTTGGCTTCGCCGTCTCCGAGACCGCGGGACAGTGGGCGACCGTAACGAAACTGGTTCGGAACACGTTCATCGGCCTCCTCGCCGTCGCGTACGCGCTGCGCTACGCGGGCGGAAGCGAGAACGAGAAGGCGGACGCCACCGAGATCTGGTACCGCTTTCCGAAGTTCCTCGTCGGCTTCCTCGCCGTCGCCGCCATCGTCAACGCCGGCCTCGTCGGGAGCGAGACGCAAGCGGCCGTCGGCACCGTTAGCGACTGGCTGTTCACGCTGGCGTTCGTCGGCCTCGGCTTCGAGTTGAACCCGCGGCGGCTCCGAGCGACCGGACTCCGGCCCATCGCCGTCGTCCTCGCGCACTTCCTGACGGTGAGCCTGCTCGCGCTCGCCGCGGTGACGCTCCTGCTGTAGGGGTGACATGAGAAAACGTTATATGGTGGCGTGCACCTCATCGGAGTGTATGCCCGACAGGTATCTACAGGTAGTCGAACCAACGGACAACGTCGCGACGGCGCTGCGCGAGCTCGAAGCCGGTGAGACCGTTTCGGTCGGCGTCGGCGACGAGGAGCGGACCGTCGAGATCGCCGAGGACGTCGTCTTCGGCCACAAGATCGCCATTGAGGACATCGCGTCCGGCGAGACGATCACGAAGTACGGCAAGAGCATCGGCAACGCGACAGAGGACATCCCCGCGGGCACGTGGGTCCACGTCCACAACGTCGAGTCGAACTACGGTCGCGGCGACCTCGCCGACGACGACCAGGCGAAAGTCATCAGTGAGTAACAGCAATGAGTGAATTCCTCGGATACGAACGCGACGACGGCAGCGTCGGCATTCGCAACCACACGGTCATCGTCTCGACGGCACCCTACGCCAACGATACGGTCAAGCGGGCAGCGGACATCGTCGAGGACGCGATTCCGATCACGCATCCGCTCGGGCGCTGTCAGACCAAGCCCGACGTCTTCCAGACCTATCGCACCCTGCTGGGGTACGCAACGCATCCGAATACCTACGGCGCGGTGGTCGTCGCCCACGCCGGCGAGATTGTCGACGGCGACGAACTCGCAGAAGACATCGCCGAGACCGGCCGTCCCAGCGACTCGGTCAACATCCACCGAGAGAAAGGTGTCATGAACGCCCTCAAGCGGACGGTCAACTCCGCTCAGGAGATCGCCCAAGACGCCAGCGCCCAGCGCCGCGTCCCCTCGGATATGTCGAACCTCACTTTCGGTATCAACTGCGCCACCTCCGATACGACGAGCGGTCTCTGTCAGCACAAGGCGACAGCAGGTGCGGTCTGGCGGCTCATCGACGACTACGGCGGCCGCGGTTGCTTCGCGGAGACGCCCGAATTCTTCGGCGGCGAGAACGAACTCGCAGAGCGCGCGGTCAACGACGAGGTCAAAGAAGAGATTCTCGAACGCGTCGGGCACTGGGACGAACGGCTTCAGGCTACGGGTTACGACGTGCGTGGCGCACAGCCCACGCCGGACAACATGGACGGCGGGCTGACCACCATCGAGGAGAAATCGCTGGGTGCGCTCGTCAAGTCCGGCGACGGCCCCATCCAAGATATCATCGACTACGGCGCGAAGATTCCCCGCGATTCGGGGATGTACATCATGGATACGCCCGGCCACGGTGCCGAATCCGTAACAGGGATCGGCGCGGGCGGCGCGCACTTCATGGTCATCTCGACGGGACAGGGCCACACGCTCTCGAACGCGGTGATGCCCACGATCAAGATTACCGGGAACCCGGGCAGCGCCGAGCGCGTCCCCGAGGAGACCGACGTCGACGTCAGCGAGGCGCTGGTCGGCGACGAGTCCTTCGAGTGGGCGACCGACCAGCTCTGGGACGAGATCGAGGAGGTCGTCAACGGCAAGGTCACGCTGAGCGAGGCCCTGGGCGAGAGCCAGTTCGCCATCCACCGCATCGGCCCCTCGACGTAAGATGGAACTCGATCGGTCACGTGCGGTGTCGGTCGCCGCCGAGGCGTTCCACGCACACGGTATCAGCGACGCCGACGCCGAGCAAACGGCCGAGGTGCTGGTGAGCGCGGACGCTCGCGGGAAACATTCCCACGGCCTCCTGCGACTGCCGCGGTTCGTCCACGGCATCGAACACGGCAACGTCGATCCCGCGGGCGAGATCGAAGTCGTCGCCGAGCGCGGCGGCGCGGCGACGCTCAGCGGCGGGTCCCGTCTGGGCCCGGTCGTGGCGTCGGCGGCAACGGGTGAGGTGATGGACCGCGCCGACGAGTTCGGCGTCGGTGCGGTGGGCGTCAACGACTCGAACCACCTCGGGATGCTGGGGTACTACACGGACCAACTCCAGCGCGAGGGCTACGTCGGCATCGCGATGACGAACACGGAGCCGGCGATGCCGCCCTACGGCGGCGTTGAACCCGTATTGGGAACGAACCCGATCGCCATCGGGCTGCCGACCGACCCCGTGTTCAACCTCGACATGTCGACCTCGGCCATCGCCCGCGGGACCGTCCTCGAGAAGCGTGAGGCGGGCGAATCGATTCCCGAGGGGGTCGCGTTGGACGCCGAAGGCGAACCGACGACGGACCCCGAAGCGGCCCTTGAGGGCACCATCTTGCCGTTCGGCGGGTCGAAAGGCTCGGGGTTGGCGATCGCCGTCGAAGTGCTGGCCGGCGGGCTGGTCGGCGCGGCGATGGGCGAGGACGTGACCGGCACGTACCACACGGAAAATCCCTGTACGAAGGGCGACCTCTTCCTCGCTATCGACCCCGAGGCGCTCGGGGCGTCCGACTTCGCAGAGCGCGCGAGCGCGTTCCTGCGAGAGCTAACTTCGGGGCCGGCGGCGGCCCACGTCGAGGAGATTCGACTACCGGGACAGCGTTCAGTTGAGCGAGATCGCAGCGCGACGACGGTCGAAATCGAAGACGGCCTCTGGGACGAGGTGCGGGCGCTCGCCGCCGACGACTGAGCGAAACGCCGCTTTCGTCAAACAGTCATTTGATATACAATAACAATTAATAGGAGGGGTACTGAACGTGTGTGTGTATGTCAGACGAGGTTTCGAGCGAACGCAGACGTAGATTTATCAAAACGATGGCCGGCGGGAGCGTCGCGCTCCTCGCCGGGTGTGGCGGCGACGGTGGCGACGGCGGTGACGGCGGCGATGGCGGAACGAGCGGTGGCGACGGCGGCGGAACGAGCAGCGGTGACGGTGGCGACGGCGGCAGCGGCGGCGGGTCCCTGACGTACGTCTACCCCGGTTACTTCAGTAACGACGCGAAGAGCCTGGTACCGATGTTCGAGGAGTCGGCGGGCAACATCACCGTCGAGTCCCAGCAGACGCCGTCGAACGCCTCGTCGACGCGGGAGTACTACGTCAACCAGTTCGTCTCCGGATCGTCGTCGTTCGACGTGGGGAACATGGACGTCATCTGGCCCGCCGAGTTCGCCCAGAACGGGTGGGCCGCCGAGATGAGCGACCCGCAGGGCCACACCGAGAACATGCTCCGGACGCCGCTCGACTCGGTGACGGTCGACGGGACGATGTACGGTATGCCGGTCCACACGGACGCGAACGCCCTGTACTACCGGTCGGACCTGCTGGAGGAGTACGGTTACAGCGAACCGCCGAAGACGTACATGGAGCTCGTCAACATGGCTCAGGACATCAAGAGCCAGTCCGACAAACAGCTCAACGGCTACATCTGGCAGGGCGGGGCGAACGAGGGACTCACCATCATGTGGCTCAACTGGCTCTGGGGCATGGGCGGAAGCGTCCGACAGGACGGCAACCTCGTCGTCAACACCGACAAGGGCGTCTCGGCGCTCCAGCACGCCGTCGACCTCATCCACGAGTACAACGTCACGCCCGAGTCGATCCCGGCCTCGTCGACGGACCAGAACCGGCAGACCTTCCAGCAGGGCAACACCATCTTCATGCGCAACTGGCCCTACGCCGTCTCGCTGATGAACGAGGACGGCTCGGCGGTCAAGGACAAGTTCGACGTGGCTCCGATGCCCAAACAGGAGGGCAACCCCAACGCGGAGAACTCCTGTCTCGGCGGATGGAACCTCTTCATCAACGCCAACGCCGAGAACCCCGACGCGGCCCAGAAGTTCGCGAGCTTCATGGCGTCGAAGGAAGCACAGGAGACGATGGCGCTCGAACACAGCCGGCTGCCGGTTCGCAAGGAACTGTACAGCGACGAGTACTACGAGCAGGCTCCCCAGTTGGAGACGTTCGCGACGATCGTCGACCAGACGAGCGCTCGGCCCGCGACGGCGAACTACTCGACGTTCTCCGAGATCGTCTACACGAACTGCAACGCGGCGCTCGTCAAGGAGAAATCGCCCCAGCAGGCCCTCGACGACGCCCAACAGGAGATAGACAGCGAAGTCAACAACGCCTGAGCTCGACGCCGGCGCCGCGACGACGATTTTCGGTCGGGTCGCACCACTCCCGTGCCGTTTTCTCCGCTCCCGATAGCGGCCGGCACATCTCCCTCAACCGGCGATCGCGATTCGACTACTGGGAAGCGCGTCAGTAAAACGAGGGTTCGTCAGTCACGTGAGAGGACCGGTACCGCCGATGAAGCGTCGCTACCGAGAAGCCGCTATCGTCGCGTAAGCGCTACTGCTCGACGGTCCGCTCTTCGCGCTCTGCGACCCGTCGATAACTCGCCGAGAGCGCCGTCCGCTCGTCGTCAGTCAGTTGCGGGAGCGGGGGAAGCGGTTCGCCGATATCTAACCCGTCCAGTCGGACGAGGTATTTCAGGGCCGCGGCCGTCGGGAGGTCGCTGGTCGCGTTCACGATCGGCATGACGACCTCCCGCATGAGGCGGCGAGCGGTCGTGAGGTCGCCCCGGTCGTGGGCGTCGTAGAGTTCGGCCGTCGGCTCGGGGAAGACGTTCGCGGGACCGGCGATGAGGCCGTCCGCGCCCACGTCCAGCGAGGCCGTCGCCAGTTCCGTCGCGCCCTGAAAGACCGCGAAGTCGTCGGGCGTGGCTTCGATGGCTCGGTGGTGATACGTGAGATTGCCGGAGGTGTCTTTCAAGCCGACGATGGTCTCGTGGTCCGCGAGCGACGCGACGAGGTCCACGCTCAGTTCGTTACCCGTCAGCTGGGGGATGTTGTACAGCAGGAGCGGAAGCGGGGAGTCGTCGGCGATAGAGCGGAAGAACCGTTCCAGTCCGGTCTGGGTCGTCCCGAGGTAGTACGGCGAGACGACGACGCCCGCGTCGGCGCCGGCCGCGTCCGCGGCCTCGATATTGTCCAGAATCTCGTCGACGCTCGTGTCGCAACAACCGGCGAGGACCGTCGCGTCACCGTCGGCCGCTTCGACGACCGTCTCGACGATCCGTCGGTTCTGTGCCGTCGTGAAGCTGGGAAACTCGCCGATGGAACTGCCCGGAAAGAGACCGTGCGCGCCGGCGTCGACCAATCTCCGCGTAAACTGGCCGAGAGCTTCGAAGTTCACTGCTCGCTGGTTTCCATGGGTAGGCGTAGCCATGGGAACGACTGTTCCCGAGAGGTGCATGGCTATGCGATGGAGGAGCACTCAGTTATAATTTGGGATGGCTCCACACACCCTCCGTCCCGGAACTCGTCTCGAAACCGAGCGGCGGGGTCCCGCGCACGCCCGTATCTGCGCAACACTTATGACTCCGATAACCGAGAGTCACCCATATGAGTCAGCAAGTAGCGACACGACTCGACAAGCAGATGCTCATCGGCGGCGAGTGGGTCGACGCCGACGAACGCACGGACGTCATTCACCCCTACGACGGCGAAGTCGTGGGTTCGATTCCCAAAGCCAGTGAACGGCAAGTCATCGAGGCTATCGACGCCGCCGAGGCGGCGTTCGAAGCCGCCGAGCTATCGGCCTACCAGCGCTACGAACTCCTCTCGGAGACCGCGCGCCAGCTCGAGGACCGCGCCGACGAGGTCGCTCGTATCCTCACCAGCGAGCAGGGTAAGCCGCTTTCCGAAGCGAAAGGCGAGGTCGATCGGGGAATTCAGACGCTTGACCTCTCCGCCGAGCAGGCAAAGCGCATGTTCGGCGAGTACGTCCCGATGGACGCCCAGAAGGGATTCGCCAAGGACCACTGTTTCACTCAGCGCGAACCGCTCGGGGTCGTCGCGGCCATCACGCCGTTCAACTTCCCGCTGAACCTGATGGCGCACAAGGTCGGACCCGCCATCGCCGCGGGCAACGCCGTCGTCGGCAAGCCGGCCTCGAACACGCCGCTGACCTCTATCGCGCTGTTCGAGTGTCTGAACGACGCCGCCGAGGAGATCGACGCGGACGTCCCCGACGGCCTGTTCAACCTCGTCACCGGGAGCGGCTCGACAGTCGGCGATACGATCCTCGAACACGACGCCGTCGAAGCCATCTCCTTCACCGGTTCGACCGGCGTCGGAAAGCACCTCGCGGACAACAGCGGCATGAAGGAGATGACGCTGGAACTGGGGGGGAACGACCCGACCATCGTTTGGGAGGACACGGACATCGAGCAGGCCGCAGAGCAGGTGGTCGGCGGCGCGTGTTCGAACGCCGGGCAGGTCTGTAACAGCGTCGAGCGCGTGCTGGTCCACGAGAACGTCGAGGACGAACTCGTCGACGCGCTGGTCGACGCCGCCGAGGATCTGACCGTGGGCGACCCCTTCGAGGACGACACGGATGTCGCGTCGATGGTCGACGACGACCAGTTCGAGACGGTCGTCGACATCTTCGAGGACACGGTCGACGCCGGCGCGACCGTCGAGTCCGGCGGGAATTACGGCGGCGACCTCGGTGACCGGGTCTTCGAACCGACCGTGCTCTCGGGCGTCACGCCGGAGATGCGCGCCGCGAAGGAGGAGACGTTCGGCCCCCTCGTCCCGGTCATCACCGTCTCGGACTTCGACGACGCCATCGAGGAGGCGAACAACACTGAATACGGGCTGGAGGCGGGCCTGTTCACGCAGGACATCGACCGGGCGAAGCGCGCGGCCGACGAGATCGAGGCCGGCGGGGTCAACATCAACACGGTCAGCGGCTTCCGGGCGGATCACATGCCCTACGGCGGGTTCAAGGACTCGGGCGTCGGCAAAGAGGGAATCAAGTACGCCGTCGAGCACTTCTCGCGCGCGAAACTCGTCGGCTTCCACGACGGCTTCACCGACGCCTGAACGGCGGCTGTCGGCCGGTGTCTGTCGTCTCTCCGCCTCTCCCGCTCTCTATTCGACGGTCACCCAGCGGTCCGACTCGGCGGCTTCGTAGATCGCCTCCATCGCGTGCATGTCGACGAGGCCGTGGTCGCCGTCGGGATAGAGGGGCGCGTCGCCGCGCAGTCGGTCGGCGAAGTAGTCGAACTCCTCTAACATCTGGTCGACTTTCTCCAGTTCGACGGTGGCCCGGCCGTCGCCGCGGGAGACGTGGAGCTTCCGGGGCTGGTCCTGGAAGAAGGCCGGTTCGACGCGGACCTGTCCCTCGGTGCCGGTGACGGTGATCCCGGAGGACTGGCGGGCGTTGTGACTGGCGTAACACTGGGCGTACACCTCGTGGGGGAACTCGGCGGAGAAGGCGACGGTCTCGTCCACGTCGTCGAAGGCGTCGTGCGTGCTGGAGACGTTGCCGGTCACGGCCACCGGATCGGCGTCGAGCAGGAAGCGGGCGGTGTTCAACGGGTAGAGGCCGATGTCGAACAGCGCGCCGCCGCCGGCGAGCCACTCGTCGAGCCGCCACTGGTCGGGGTCGGGATCGATACGCTCCAGCAAGCGCTGGGACATGTCGCCGGTGACGGACATCGGCTCGCCGACGTAGCCCGACGCGACGAGGTCGCGGGCGCGACGGACCGCCGGCTCGGTGTGCATCCGGTAGGCGACCATTAACTCGACGCCGCCCTCGGCGGCCACGTCGCGCAGTTCGGCCGCGCGGTCGCTGTCGCGCTCCATCGGCTTCTCACAGAGGACGTCCTTCCCGAGTTCGGCGGCCGTCTCCACGTACTCCAGGTGGAGGGCGTTCGGCGTCACGATATAGGCGGCGTCGTAGGCGTCGCTTTCGTCCCCGTCGTGGAACTCCTCGTAGGTGATACCGCGCTCCGCGCCCGCCGTCTCCGCGGCGAGGTCGCTTGCTTTCTCGCGGTCGCTGCTGACGAGCACGGACGGCCTACACCGCTCGCTCGCTTCGAGCGCCGGGAGGGCGCGCCCCTTCGTGAACCAGCCCAATCCGATGACGGCGAAGCGCACCGGCTCGACCGCCGACGGCTCGACGGTCTCCCAATCGCGTGCACAGCTCTCCTCGACGATCGCACTCAGGTCCATACGCGTGGTCACTGCCCCCGCCGACATAAATGGCACTCCTTACCGAAACTGGTATCCGGGAATCCGTTCTCGTGGCTAGCGTGTCAGACAACGAGCCAGACGTGTGTCCGTATCCGGGACACGACAGCGTCCGCTGTCCCGAGTGTCGGACCGACATCCCCGGCGTCGTTCCGGCGGGAACACCGGAGAACCCGGCGGCCCGCTGTCCGGCGTGTGACGAACGCATAACGACGGTCATCATCGGCGAGTGACCGGGGACGGGACGGCGCTCGCGAGCGGGTAGCCGCGGCTCCCGGGACCGCTCGGTCGTGCCATTCTCACGAAGGAATTTATATCGGTGAGGTTGGCTTACCGCGTCGGAGGCAATCTTTATTGCCTCTCCGAGTGCCAGTATTTCGCACGGAGGATTCCAGTATGTCAGACACGTACGTCGCTTCGATCGACCAGGGCACGACGGGCACGCGATTCATGGTATTCGACCACAGCGGACAGGTCGTCGCCAACGCCTACGAGAAACACGAGCAGATCTACCCCGAACCCGGCTGGGTCGAACACGACCCCCTCGAAATCTGGGAGAACACCCAAGAGGTCGTCCAGCAGGGCCTCGAAGACGGTGGTATCGAGGCGAGCCAACTCGAAGCGCTCGGCATCACCAACCAGCGCGAGACTACCGTCGTCTGGGATAAGGAGACCGGCAAGCCCGTCCACAACGCTCTCGTCTGGCAGGACCGCCGGACCACCGACCGCGTCGAGGAGCTACAGGACGAGGATAAAGTCGAATGGATTCGCGAGAAGACGGGCCTGGAAGCGGACGCGTACTTCTCGGCGACCAAAACAGAGTGGATTCTCGACAACGCCGAACCGCTGAAGATACAGAGCGCCCGCGGCGAGGACCTCCGCGACCGCGCCGAAGCGGGCGAACTTCTGATGGGCACGATAGACGCCTGGCTTATCTACAATCTCACCGGCAACCATATTACCGACGTCACCAACGCCTCCCGGACGATGCTCTACAACATTCGGGACTTAGAGTGGGACGAGGACCTTCTCGAGGAGTTCGGCGTCGACGATTCCATGCTCCCCGAAGTACGACCCTCCTCGGATGAGGAGTACTACGGCCACACCGACCCCGACGGCTTCCTCGGCGAGGAGATTCCCGTCGCCGGCGCGCTCGGCGACCAGCAGGCCGCGCTGTTCGGCCAGACCTGTTTCGACGAGGGCGACGCGAAGAACACCTACGGCACCGGCTCGTTCTTCTTGATGAACACCGGCAACGAGGCGGTCGAATCGGAACACGGGCTGTTGACGACCATCGGGTTCCAGATGTCCGGTGAGCCGGTCCAATATGCCCTCGAAGGTTCCATCTTCATCACGGGCGCGGCCATCGAGTGGCTCGAAGACGTCGATCTGATCAACAACGCCGCACAGACGGCCGAGCTCGCCCGGTCGGTCGACTCGACGGACGGCGTCTACATGGTTCCGGCGTTTACTGGTCTTGGGGCTCCACATTGGGACGGGCGCGCACGCGGGACGATCGTGGGGATGACTCGCGGGACCCGCAAGGAACACATCGTTCGCGCGACGCTGGAATCCATCGCCTATCAGACCCGCGACGTCGCCGAAGCGATGCAGGCTGACTCCGGTGTCGAGATGGGGCAACTCCGCGTGGACGGCGGGGCGGTCAAGAACAACTTCCTCTGTCAGCTCCAGTCCGATATCATCCAGACGGACATCGCCCGGCCCGAGGTCGACGAGACGACCGCGCTCGGATCGGCCTACGCCGCCGGGTTAGCCGTCGGCTACTGGGAGACGGTCGATGGCCTCCGCGATAACTGGCAGATCGACCGCGAGTTCAGCGCCGAAATGGACGCCGAGCAGGCGGACAAGCTGTACAGTCGATGGGACGACGCCGTCGAGCGCTCGCTCAACTGGGCCACCGAGTAAGGGATGAACCTCGAAGACCGGATTCGTCGCCGCCAGCGCCGAGACGACGGACCAGCCCTCCTTCGAGAGTACGAAACGCTCTCGCCGGCCGCGCACGTCGAGAACCCCGTCGGTCGGGGACCGACCGTAGAGCGCGTGCTGAACCACTTCGACCCGATATTCGACGGGCGAACGCCGTCGAACCTCTACCTTCACGGCCCGCCCGGATCGGGTAAATCGGCCGTCGCGACCGCGCTCTGGCGGAACCTCGATCGACTACCGACGGAGACGCGACCAGTCATTCACACGTCGACGCGCGTCCAGCGCCGGTCGTCGCCGACCTTCGTCTACCTCGACGGCCGGCGCATCGACAGCGAGTTCGCGTTCTATCGCGCGCTCCTCTCGGCCGTCGAATCGGACCCCGTTCCGTCGAGCGGCGTCCGGACGTCGACGCTACGAGACCGCCTGCGAGATCGGTGGCAGAGCGCCCACGCCAGCGTCGTCGTCGCCGTCGATCATCTCGACGACGGGGGCCCTCAGACGACCGTCCTCGATTGCTTCGAGTCGCTTCCCGAATGCGTCTGCTGGCTCGGCATCGGGCGAGCGACGCCCGAAGCGGCCGCCGTCCGCGACCGCGTCGGCGACGCGATTCGCCTCGACGCCTATCACCACCAGCAGCTGGTCGACGTTCTATCCGCGCGGGCGTCGGCCGCGATGTCCGAGCGAGCACTGGCCCACCAGCAGGCCCGGGCGATCGCCGAGTGGGCCGACGGCGACGCACACCACGCGCTCGCCGCGCTGTTCGTCGCCGCGGACCGCGCCGACAGCCGGGAGCGGACGCGGCTCGCCGACGAAGACGTCCGCTCCGCTACCGAGCGGTTGTCGACGGACGCCGTCTCGCTCGCTCGGGTGCTCGAACTACCCGACAATCGGCAGGTCGTCCTCCGGGAACTCATCGATGCGGACGCCACCGCTCGGTCGTCGGTCGCCGCGGCCGCCGAAGCAGTCGCCGCGTCGCATCCGGCCGCGCTCTCCGAGGGCTCGATCAAACGGTTCATCTACGAGATGGCCGAAACCGGGATCCTCGAACGCGTGGAGACGGTAGCCGGGACCGGTCACGGCCGCCGGCCGAGCAGCGTCGAGGCCCGGTTTCACGTGCCGGTCTTTCGGCGTCTGTTCGACCTGCGTTGAACGGGACACGGCGTCGTCCTCGAATTTCAGTTAGTTCCTCCCCTCGGCTACTCTCGCTATAGCGGGTATCTCGATAACAGAGGTAGATACTCCGGCGAAGCCATGTCACTATGGATATTAGCTATTTCACATAGCTGGTCAGCATAGTGAAATAACATAGTGAATGAGTATAGGTGGGCAGTATAGCTATCTTGAATAGCTGGGCTTCACGACTCGATAGTGTGGCTGATGCGTCTCGTCGACGCTGTCCGATACTCGGTCCAGCCACTCGATCGGGATCGCCCGCTCCCCCAGTCCGATTGGCTATCTGGACTGCTCGCGGTAGGGACAGGGGTCCGTCGCGTTATCCGTTCGACTACATTCCCCGCTAAGTCCCCTCCGAGCATCTCTACTCGATATAGTTATGCGGAATAGCTATCTGATATAGCTGTACGAATGGATGCTCGACTCCGAAGGGCTCCTATCACCGGCTTTCGCGGTCTGTTTGTCTCACTGGTCGCCCTGACGATTCTGGAAGACGATCTCACGTCGTCGACCGTTCCCTCGGCACGACGGGGTACTCTCTCCACGAACGGCGTTTGATTCGCAACGGGGGAGGGACACTCCTCTCTAATAGCATTGGAGAGTCACGGGTATCGTTCGGCGATGACGTGACCGAGTCGACGACGGCCAAGCCGCTTCGAATATATCGTATACCGCTATATCATACTCGATCGCGATCGCTCTAACTCGCTGCGAATCGGGCGAAGAGCTGAAACGCGAGCGCCCGTTGCTCCGCTACACCACTGATTAGCCATGTCGTTGAAGTGACGTCGCCCCGATATTCGGGATGCTCATGACGCTAAACCTCGCGGTATTGGCCACTGCGCTTCTCCAGTTACAACTCGATCAACTGCTTCCGGAGACACAGCAACTCGTCACGGAGTACGTCGTCCCAGCGGTGCTGTTCGTCGTCGCTTTCCTCGCCGTCTGGATACTCGGGAAGATCGCGCTCGTCCCGCTCATCAGGCGAGTCCTCGACGAACAGGGTCACGACCCGAGCGTGAAGAGCCTCGCCGAGAGCATGACCGGCGTCGTCAACGTGGTCCTCGCGTTCGCGGTGGCCTTCACCGTCGCCGGGTTCGGCAGCGTGATCGCCGCGTTCGGCGTCTTCGCCGGCGCGATCGCCCTCGCGGTCGGCTTCGCCGCACAGGACATCCTCGGCAACTTCGTCGCGGGCATCTTCATCCTAAAGGACAAACCGTTCGAAGTCGGCGACTGGATCGAGGTCAACGATATCACCGGTCGCGTCGAGGACATCGACCTGCGCGTCTCGCGCATCCGCACGTTCGACAACGAGCGCATCACGCTCCCGAACGGCGAACTCGCCGACAACGCGGTGAAGAACCCGGTCGCCTACGACAAGCTGCGCCAGAAGTTCGTCTTCGGTATCGGCTACGACGACGACATCGAGCACGCGAAGGAGGTCATCCTCGACGAGGCCGACCGGAATCCCGGTATCCTCGACGACCCCGCCACGTCCATCCGTGTCACCGAACTCGCGGACTCCTACGTCGGCCTCCAGACGCGGTTCTGGATCGACGACCCCAAGCGCTCCGACTTCGTGAAGACCCGCTCCGATTTCGTCCAGTCCGTCAAGGAACGCTGTGACGCTGAGGGCATCGACATGCCGTACCCGCACACCCAACTGCTCGGCGGCATCGAAGTCGAGGAGACGCACGCTGAGAACGGGGCCGCGCCCGCCGACGACTGACCCGGCGAGACCCCTCTATCGAAGTGTTCTATCGCCGCGCCGTCACTCGACGTCCGGCGCTTGCTCGTCGGTGCGGCCCGGCAGCGCCAACTCGATCTCGAGCTCGGGGTCGCCGACCCCCTCGAAGTCGAGTTCGAGTTCCACCGGTTCGCCGAAGGCGAAGGGCAGTTCCCACTCGTCGGTCGTAACGGTGAGCTCGTCCCCGTCGCGTAGCTGCTCGCCGAGGGCTATCAGGAACTCGCCCGCCTCGCTCGCGTCGAGCCGGTACTCCTGTTCGAACTCGCGTCCCGACCGGATGAGCGTTCGTTCGTTCGTTTCGTCGCTCGCGGAGTCTGGTTCGGACATCGTGGCTCTCACCGCTATTTAGGCAAACCTAAAGTATAAGCGATGCGGTGTCGCTCGGCTAAGAGGCATCGGCGTCGGTACCGGAGTTCGTCTCAGAACTCCACGACGGGAATCCCGCTGGTCCCGAAGTCCGTCATGGCGGCCAGTCTCTCGGGGACGGCGTCGAGCGAGACGGTCTCGGAGACCACCGCGGCGGGGTCGAGTTTCCCGTGTGCTATCATCCGGAAGATCTCGTCGTAGCGGGGACGGGGCATCCCGAAGGAGCCGACGAACTGGAGCTCCTTGGCGACCATCCTATCGGTGGGCAGCGAGATCTCCCCGGCGTCTTCGCTCGACGTCAGCCCGATCTGGAGGTGTTGCCCGCGCTTTCGCAGGCTCTCGACCGAGTTGCGGCACGTCTCGGAGATACCGAGGGCGTCCACCGAGACGTCCGCTCCGCCGCCGGTGACTGCTCTCACCGCCGCCGGCACGTCGTCCACCGCCTCGGCGTCGACGGTCTCGACGGCACCCAACTCGCTTGCGGTGTCCAGTTTCTCCGCGAAGAGGTCGACGGCGACGACGTTCGCGCCGAGGGCGTCGGCGATGTGCACCGCGGAGAGACCGACGCCGCCGCAGCCCTGGACCGCGACCCAGTCCCCGCCGGTGAGGTCCGCTCGGTGGGCGAGCGCGTGAAACGAGGTCATGAACCGACAGCCCAGTCCGGCCATCTCGACGGGCGAGATCCCCGACGGGAGGGGGACGACGTTGTAGTCGGCCCACGGGACGTGGAACCGCTCGGCGAACGCGCCGGGCGATTCCGGGGTCAGGCCGAACGGGATCCGCTCGTCACAGAGGTTCGAGTGACCGTCTCGGCAGGCCGGACACGTCCCGTCGCCGAGGTTGAACGGCACGGTGACGTGGTCGCCCTCCCGGACCTCCTCCACTTCGTCGCCGACCTCGACGACGACGCCGGCGGGTTCGTGCCCGAAGACGTGTCCGTCCTCGAATCCCCGGCCCTCCCAGGCCGGGTCGCCCTGCCAGGCGTGCCAGTCGCTCCGGCAGATGCCACACGCCTGCGTCTCGACCACGACGCCCGTCGGGTCGGCGGTCGGTTCGTCGACTTCGCGTATCTCGAGTGGATCGCCGTGCCCCGTGAACACTGCTGCGCGCATTACTTGTGATAACTGTTGACGCTAAACATAATACTGTGGGACCGCTCTCGTCCGACGAGCGCCGCCGACTGAGATATCGGCCATGGAAGGGGACGGCCACAGCGGTTTTCCGACTCCACCGCTTGGAGGCGATATGCTGAAACACGCAGTGTTCGTACTCGCACGGGCCGCCTTCGGTGCGAAGTTCGCACGCGACGGCTACAGTAACCTCTCGGACTTAGACGACATGGTCGCCTACGCCGACAGCGTCGGGGTGCCGCTCGCCGGGACGCTCGTCCCCCTCGCCAGTTCGCTGCTGTTCGTCGGCGGGATCGCGCTCGCGCTCGGTCTCGCGCCGCTGCTGGGGGCCGTCGCCATCGCGGCGTTCATGCTCGGCGTGACGCCTGGGATGCACGACTTCTGGAACGAGTCGGGCGACGAGCGAGACGCCGAACTCGACAACTTCCTCCGCAACGTCGCCTTCCTGGGCGGGGCCGTCGCCTTCTGGGCGTCGACCCGAGAGCGAGACCAGCACGCCGAGTAAACCGACCGAGACCGCGGCGACGGATCGACGGCCGATCCGCTTCCGACGGCGAAATCGACTTCTCCGAACACGTCTCTGCGAGCGGAGCGTCCGCTCTCACTGCGATGCCGGGCGGACGCGCACGGTCGCGCTCTCGTCCCGGACGAGCGGGTCCGCGACGTCCGCGTGGAGGTACGCCGTCCCCTCGCGGACGCTCCCGCCGACGGCGGCGGTCGCCTCGACCGCGGCGGCGTCGTTGCGGACGACGACGGTCTCGCCGTCCTCGATGCCCCGCGACGCGGCGTCGGCCTCGGCGAGGTGGACCCGCTCGTCGGACGGCCCGGCGGCGACGCCGCCGGCGCGACTGCCGACGAGGAGCGTGAGCTCGTCGGCGGGCGCGTCGGCGATACTCGTCTCCACGTCGGCGAAGGCGGCGCGCCCGCTCTCCGTCTCGAACGCCTCCTCGTAGAGGACCGCGGTCCCGCTCGAACCGTCGCCCGCCGTCGGCCACTGGACGCCGCCGTCGGCGACGGCGCTCCGCGTCATCCCCTCGTGGACCGGGCTGAGCCGCGTCCACTCCTCGAAGGCCGCGGCCGAGTCCTCGTACTCGAAGGCGTCGCCGACGAGACGGGTCCCGAGTTCGCGGAGGATCTCGAAGTCCGGGCGCGCGTCGCCCGGCGGCGCGACCGCCGGCGCGAGCGACTGAACGCGCCGGTCGAGGTTCGTCACGGTGCCGGCCTTCTCCACGCCCGCGGCGGCGGGAAGCACCACGTCGGCGTGGTCGGTCGTCTCGCTCTCGAAGAGGTCGACGACCACGAGCGCCGAGAGGTCGGTCAACCGGTTTCGGAGCCACGACGCGTCGCGCTTCTCGACGGCCGGATTCTCGCCGACGACCAGCGCCCCGTGGACCGACTCGCCGAACCGCTCGACGGCCGCTCGCTCCGTGAGACCGGGCGTCGCGGGCGGATCGATACCCCACTCGTCCGCCACGTGCGCTCTGTCTTCGGGGGAGTCGACGGGCCGGTGTCCCGGCAGTCGATCCGGTCGGCATCCCGCGTCGGTCGCCCCCTGCTCGTTGTTCAGCCCGCGGAGGACGTTCATCCCCGTCCCGGACCGGCCGAAATTCCCGGTCAGTAAGAGGAGGTTGAGCAGCGCGTCGGCGGTGTCGCTCCCGCCTTCGATACCGGTCCCGGCGAGGACGGCCACGCGGTCAGCCGCCGCGATCCGGTCGGCGACCGCTCCGAGGTCCTCGGGGGGGACGTCCGCCGTCGCCGCCGCGCGGTCGGCGTCGAAGTCGGCGAGCGAGTCGGCGTATTCCCCGTAACCGCTCGTCCGCTCGGCGACGAACGACTCGTCGACTCCGCCGCGCTCGGCCGCGAGCGCACAGAGCGCCGTGACGACGAGCGCGTCCGTTCCGGGACGGGGAGCGAGATGTGCCGACGCCGCTCTCGTCGTCTGGTTCTCCCGGGGGTCGACGTGGACGAGCGCCGTCCCGTCGTGGAGGGCGGGGCGGACGTACGAGTCGAACGCCACCGGCTGCTGGCGCGCGGGGTTGGCTCCCACGACCAGTAGCACGTCGGCGTCGGAGAGCCCGGACAGCGAGTTCGTCATCGCCGGGCGACCGAGGCGGGTTTCGAGCGCCGTCATCCCGGCGGCGTGACAGATTCGCGCGCGGTTGTCGACGTTGTTCGTGCCGAGCGTGCGGGCGAGTTTCTGCAGGAGGTAGTTCTCCTCGTTGGTGCAGTGGGGCGCGCCGAAGAAGCACAGCGCGTCGGCGTCGTGCCCGTCGGCGACGGAAGCGAGCGCGTCCGCGGCCCGATCCAGCGCCTCGGGCCACGAGGCCGCTCGCAGTTCGCCGTCGCGGCGGACGAGCGGGGTCGTCAGCCGATCGTCGCTCCCGAGCGCGTCGAACGCGCCGATACCGCGCTGGCAGAGGTGCCCGTCGCGGTTCACCGGGCCGGGGACGCCTCGCGCGCGGCCCTCTTCACCGTCGCTCGGTGCGAGCGTGCAGCCGACCGCACAGAGCGGACAGACCGTCGCGTCGTCGGCCGGCCGCTCGTCGTCGGTATCGCTCATCGTCGCGCCTCCGTCGCCGCCGCGCTCGACGCCTCGCTCGGCGACGCCGACCCGTTTTTCCCTCGAACGCGTCCGAACACGGTCACTCGACTGTCGTATGCCCGCTACGGACCAAAGACTTTCGACGGGACTCCGCGGGACTGTTCGGCTTCAGCCGCCAATTATTTACGTAAAAATGGTGGACGTTACGGCGCAGACGTTCCGTCTGCATCTCCGACTGTCGTTCCAGAGTGAAGGCTGGAGACGACCGTTCGCCGGGGCCGGACGCCCCGGCGATTCTCGCGCCGAACGGGAGATGCACGCCGGCGATGGGCCGGCGACCGGAGAACAACACCTTTGACGCTGCATCCGACAATCATACGTAATGGGCGGCACGGGCGAGGACCGGGTGTACTACGTCATCAGCGACCTCCACATCGGCGGTGACGAACAGCTGGGCGACGTCGAGTTCCTCGACGAACTCCTCGAATTCCTCGGCCGGTTGGCCGAGACCGACGAGGACGCCGAGCTGGTGATCAACGGCGACGCCTTCGGGCTCTGGGAGTTCACCCGCGTCGAGGGAACGGCGAAGTTCGACGTGCTCGAATCGACGTATCCCCAGTTGTTCGAGCAGTTGCGCGAGACCGGCGAGAACGTCGATATCACGCTCCTGCCGGGCAACCACGACCACGAACTCGCGGCCTACGACGAGTACGTCGAGCGCTTCGCCGAGTACAACGTCGACCTGCTGCAGTCCCAGTCGTTCACGCGACCGGTCGGCGGCCGGGTGATACACTTCGAACACGGCCACCAGCACGACCCGAACAACCGGATCGACGACTGGGGCGACCCCAACGTCGCGCCGCTGGGCTACTACTACAATACGCTCGTCACCAGCCGGGCGGGCCAGCTCTCCGACCGCGGTCGGTACAACTGGCTCAAGGACGTGCAGGCGGTCACGCCGACCGAACGGGTCCCGATCTGGCTGCTCTCGAAGTACTTCTACCGCGAGATGAACCCGCTCCTCCGGTACGCCCTGCTGCCGTTCCTGCTCCTGTTCAACGTCAGCGCCATCCTCGCGGTGGTCGCGGGCCTCAACCTCGTCGGCGTCTGGTCGACGCCCGTCGAGTGGACCACGTCGTTCCTCGGGCAGTTCGGCACCGCGGGGACCGCGATCTGGTTCTTGTTGGCGATCAACGTCACCGTGACCGGTCTCCTATTGCTCGTGGGCGTCCCGCTGTACCTCCTCCGCCGGGACATCAACAAGACGATCGACCGCTTCGGCATCCTCGAAACCGGGCTGACCGTCGACGCGGAGACGTCCTACGAGGACGCCGCCCGCGAGGTCCTCGGTCGCCGCGAGGAGACGGCCGTCTTCTGTTACGGCCACACCCACCGGCCGCGGATGCGGGCGCTCGACGAGGGACTGATGGTCAACAGCGGGACGTGGCTCAAACGTCTTCACCGCCGCGACGGCGTCATCGGCCTCCTCCCGCCGGTCTTCTACCCGTCGTATCAGCTCTGTGCGGTCCGCATCGCCGCGGACGACGGGAGCGTGGCCGTCGAGTACGAGCCGATACAGAAGTCGAGCCCGAGCCCGGAGGAACTCACGCTCACCGAGCGGTTCCTCACGCTGGGCCGGAAACCCGACCCCAATCTGCCCGACCGGGCGACGGTCGAGGGTGAGAACGAGAGCGAGGCGACCGTTTCGACGCCCGAACTGTCCGACTGAGCCGCCGCTGACCACCGTTCTGAGCGAGTTATGACCTCCTCGGCGTGGAATTTTCGAGCAACTTGTCGGATACTTTTCTAGTGTAATCTGTGATAGACTTTTTGTCCATAGAATTTGTTGGGGGATACGAACGGTACAGTCGCGGCTCGGGTCGCCGCTGGCGCTCCGAGAACGCATCGACTGGCGTTCGCAGACAGCCATGAAACGACGCGAATATCTCGGCGGTATCGGCGGACTCGGTGCACTGTCGCTCGGTGGAAAACTTGACGAGGGCATCCGGTCTCTCGCCTCCTCGTCGGCCACGGACGGACACCATCCGGGGCCGCCCCGGTTCATTCACGCGGGGGAGAAACTGGTCGACCCGCTCGCGGTGAGTTACCGGGGCGACGGCTCGCCGGACGGCCGGAACACGCTCGCACCGCGAATCCCGGATCCCGAGCGCGATCCGGTGAACTACGGCGACGACGCGTTCGCGTGGCGCGTGGTCGAGACGCCGGCGGACAGCGGCGTCGCGGGATTCTACGAGGACCCCGAGGAGTACGACTACGGCGACGGCGTCGTCGAGTTCGACCCGGACGTGCCGGGCACCTACGGCCTCGAACTCGACGCGCCCGACGGGACGCACCGGCTCACCGTTCGGGTCTTTCCCGAACCGTCCGACGACGCCGCTGGTCCACCTCGACTCCGCGCCGAGGGGCGCTACGACCCGAAGACGAAGTCCTTCGTCGTCGAGACCGATCCCGACGCCGCGCCCGACAGCGAGGCGACGGCCGAGGACGTGGACGTGGAGTTCCTTCCCGACGACCGCGCGTCCCTCACAGCCGACGCCGTCACCGTCGACGGGACCACCGCCCGGATCCCGGCGGACGCCGTCGACGGTACGGCACGGATCCACGCCGTCCCGGTCGCCGACCGCCACGGCGTCTCCGTCACCGTCGAGCTCGACGCCGACGACCGGAGCGCCCGGTCGCTGAACGCCGTCCCCGACTGGCTCCCGAACTCGGTCGGTTACGAGATCTTCACGCGGTCGTTCGGCACCGGTCCCGGCGAGGTGGACTTCGGCTATCTCTCCGACCGGGTCGACTATCTCGACGAGTTGGGCCTCGACTGGGTGTGGCTCACGCCGGTCTTAGAGGCGACGAGCCACCAGAACCCGGACTCGCCGGGCGGTCCGCACGGCTACGACACGACCGACTTCTTCGACACCGCTGACGCCCTCGGCAGCGTCGCGGAGTACGAGGCGTTCGTCGATGCCTGCCACGACCGCGACATCAAGGTCGTCTTCGACCTCGTGTTCAACCACACCGCGGCCGAACACCGCTTCTACCGGCAGGCCAGTTCCGCCGGGACGGACTCGAAGTACTACGAGTGGTACGAGCGGACCGCCGACGGCGAGCCCTACTCCTTCTTCGGCTGGTCGGACCTCATCAACGTCGCCTACGAGACACCCGCGCTGCGCGAGCACATGCTCTCGGTCGTCGACTTCTGGGCCGAGAAGGTCGACGGCTTCCGCTGTGACGTCGCCTACGGCGTCCCCCACGACTTCTGGGCGGAGGTCCGGACCCGCGTCAAGGAGGCCAACCCCGACGCGATGCTGCTGGACGAGGTGATCCCCTACGAGGCGGAGTTCGGCGGCGACGAGTTCGACATGCACTTCGACGACTGGCTGGTAAACACCCTCCGGAGCATCGGGCAGGGCGGCACGCCCGCCGACGCGCTCCGGTCGACGGTCACACACCGGCAAAACGAGGGGTTCCCGGACCGGGACCTGTTCCTCCAGTACGTCGAGAACCACGACATGCGACGGTATCTCGACGTGGCCGACCGGTCCGCACAGCGGGCCGCTGCCGCGGCGACGTTCACGCTCCCGGGCGTCCCGATGGTCTACTACGGGCAGGAGCGGGCGCTGACGAACTACTCGGAGCCCCGCATCGACGAGAAGGGCCACTTCCGCGCGTTCATGAACTGGGACGAGTACGATCAGGAGCATCTCGAGTTCTACCGGTCGCTCGTCGACGCTCGTCACGACCTGCCGGCACTGCGGGAGTCCGCGGAACTCACGGGCGTCTACTACGAGACCGACTCCGAGGACGTGGTCGCGTACGGCCGCGACGCGGGCGAGGAGCGGGCGGTCGTCGTTCTCAACTTCGGGTCGGAACCGGCAGAGGTGACGCTCCGCGGGGCCGTCGACGGAACGGACCTGATCGAGAACCGGCCGCCGCGTGCCAGCGAACGGGGCGAGGAACGCGGGAGGGGCGTCGCGAAGGCCGGAGAGCGGAGCAACGCGGACGTGCAGTGTCGCCCCGACAACTCGGGTGACGACGCCGAACCGACCACGGTCACCGTCGACAGCGTCGGCGTCTTCGCCGCCGACTCGCTCTCCGGGCTCGGAGAAGAGGTCGCCAGTCTCGACGACCCGGCGGGCGACGATCACGGGCCGGGGAGTTACACGTATCCGACCGACGACGTCTTCGCCGACGGCGCGTTCGACCTCACGGGCCTGTCGCTCCACGAGACGCCGGACGCCTACCAGCTCCGCGTCACCGTTGACGCGCCCATCGAGAACGCATGGGACTTAGACCACGGCTTCTCGCTCCAGCACCTCCAGTTCTACCTCCGCGACCCCGACGCGACCGGCGGTGCGACGGCGGCCCGCGAGGGGGTCAACGCGACGCTGAGCCAGCCGTACCACCGCCGAGTCGTCGCCGACGGAGAGCGGGGAGCCAGAGTCGAAGGGCCGGACGGCGAAGCGCTCGCCGACGGCGACGTGTTCGTCAGCCCCTCGACCCGCTCGATTCGCGTGGACGTGCCCAAGTCCGCTATCGACGGCTCGCTCACCTCGTGGCAGGTCGCGCCGCTGCTGCTCGGCTACGACCCCGAAGGGGCGGGCGGCGTCCGCCAGGTGAACGAGTCGAACGCCGCGCGCTACTTCGGCGGCGGTACCGGCGACGCCTCGCGGATGGGAACCGACCCGAACGTGATAGACGCCGTCGTGCCGTCCGGGACGAGTCAGGCCGAGGCGCTCGGCTACACCGGATCAGAGACGGCGACGATTCCGTACGCGACGTTCGCGGAGGGGCTGTACGGGACGCTCCTCGAACGCTGGGACGACCCGACCGGGGACGGTCACGGGCCGGGGAGCTACACCGCGCCGACCGCGGACCCGTTCTACGACGGCGCGTTCGACCTCGCGTCCTTCGGCGTCTACGAGGACGGCGACCGCTACACGTTCACGATGGAGATAGCCGGCGGCGTCGAGAACCCGTGGGGGCTCGCCAACGGCTACTCGCTCCAGTTCCCGCAGGTGTACGTCCGCGACCCGAGCGCCGATTCGGGCGACACGGCGGCCCGGGAGGGGGTCAACGCGACGTTCGACTCGCCGTATCAGTACCGCCTCGTCGCGCCGCCGGAGACGAAGGAGACGGGCGGTCTCCCGATTCGGACCGCCGTGGAAACGTCCGACGGTTCCGTCGTCACCGACGACGTGGTCGTCTACACCGTCGAGGCGCAGGACACCATCGCCGCGAGCGTCCCGAAGAGCGCCTTCGATGGGCGGCTCGGCGAGATGGAACTCGTCCCGCTACTGCTTGGCTACGACGGCTACGGGCTCGGCGGCGTCCGCCGCGTGAACGCCACGCGGGACCAGTACCGCTTCGGCGGCGGGAGCGGCGACGACTCGACGCTCGGCAGCGACCCGCAGGTCATCGACCTCGTCACGCCGCGGGGCACGAGCCAGGGCGACGCGCTGTCGTACTCGGCGTCCTCGCGGGCGTCCATCCCATACCTCTCGATGGACGGCCTCAACGGCACGCTCTTGAAGCGGTGGGAGGACCCGGCGGGCGACGACCACGGGCCGGGGAGCTACACGTATCCGACGAACGCTACCTTCGACGACGGCACCTTCGACCTGACCGGCGTCGAACTGTACGAGGACGACGGCCGCTATCAGTTCGTCTACTACCTCGATACGTCGGTCGTCAACCCGTGGAGCGGTCCCAACGGCTTCTCGTTCCAGACGATGCAGATCTACCTCCGCGACCCGAGTGCGGACGGCACCGTTCCGTCGACGACGACCGCCAGAGAGGGCGTCTGGGCCGAGTTCGAGGCCCCGTACCACTACCGCGTGTGGGCGGAGGGCTGGCGCGCCCGGATCGAGGACGCGAACGGCGAGTCGGTCGCCAGCGAGGCGGTCAGCGCCGCGGCCTACGCCGACCGCGACGCCATCGCCGTCTCGTTCCCGAAGGAGACTATCGGCGACGTGACCGAGATGGAGACGATGCCGCTGCTCCTGGGACAGTCGGGGTCGGACCCGGGCCGTATTCGGCCGGTCGCGGCCTCGGCGTCGAAGTGGCGCTTCGGCGGCGGCCGCGACGACCGGATGGACCCGAATATCATCGACATGGTCGCTCCCGAGGGGACGACGCAGGCGAATGCGCTGTCGTACAGCGCAAACGAGCGGGCCGTGCTTCCGTTCCTCTCGGCACCGGCGGGAGGCGAGGACTCGGAGTAGACGAGGCGGTAACGGCGTCGTCGCCTCGCTCGTTCGTCACGCGCGACGGCGGGGCGACGCAAAACAGCGGTCCAGCGGTCGCTTAAGCACCGCTTAAACGCCCGAAAATACCGCGAAAACAGCTCTGTGCATCTGATTTCGCTCCCGTTCGTCGTCGCGATCCTCCGCACCGATCGCGACGGTGCGGCGGCTCGAATTACCGTCTGCGTCTCGATTTCTCCGCTTCTCCGCGCTGTGTAACTCGCCGATGACGACGCTAGCTGAAGAGGCGCTTCAGTCGCGCGCCGAGGCTCTTCGAGCGGTCGCCGCCGCGGCGCTCTCGCTCCTCGCCGCTCCCGCCGTCGCCGGAGTCGTCGGTCGACTCGGTCGTGTCGGTCGCTACCGTCTCGGCGTCGCCGTCGGCGGCCTCGATCGCCTGGTTCAGCAGGCTCTCCACGTCGTTGACCGCGTCCTTGACGGTGCCTTTAACGAGAGGCATCCCCTCAAAGCGGGCCGTGTCGACGGCGGTGTCGGCGGCGACGATGGCGGCGTCGGCGGCCTCGATGTCCTCGGCGGAGAGTTCGTTCTCCGCGCCCATCGCGCCCTGGACCTCGACGCTGATGTCGTGGCCCATCTCGGTCGCGGTCTGCTCTAGGTTCTCCGCGGCCATCTGGCTGTGTGCGATACCGGTCGGACAGGACGTGACTGCGACGAATTTCATTGTTGTGAGTTGGTGACTGCGCTGCGCGTTGCGGCGTTGCGAGCGTCTTCGGCGCGCTCGCTCGCGGTGCTGTACGACGTCTCGCTGACGGCGGCCTTCACGTCGGGGACGGTGACGGCGCTCATGCTGAGTTCGTCCAGCCCGAGGCCGACCAGGAGTTCGGTCAGGTCGGGGTCGCCGGCCATCTCGCCACACATCCCGACCCACGCGTCCCGCGCGTGGGCCGCTTCGACGGTCCGGTGGATGGCTCGCACCACGCCCGGATACGTCGGGTCGTGGAGGTCGCCGACGCGCTCGTTCTCGCGGTCGGCGGCCATCACGTACTGCGTGAGGTCGTTGGTCCCGATGGAGAGGAAGTCCACGCGGGCGGCCAGTTCCTCGGCGACGAAGACGGCGCTGGGCGTCTCGACCATCACGCCGACCTCGGGTCGCTCGTACTCGACGCCGGCGTCGTCTAGGTCGGCCGCCGCGTCGTCGAGCGCGTCGAGCGCGCCCTCCAGCTCCTCGATGGAGGCCACGAGCGGGAACATGACCGCGAGGTCGCCCTCGCCGTCGGCCGCGGCCCGCAAGAGCGCGCGGAGCTGGGTGACGAATAGGTCCGCGTCCGGACCGAGCGAGCGGCGGACGCCGCGCTCGCCGAGGAACGGGTTCTCCTCCTCGGGCAAGTCGAGGTAGGGGATGCGCTTGTCGCCGCCGATGTCGAGCGTGCGGACGACGACGCGCCCCTCGGGGAACGTATCGAGCGCCTCGCGGACGGCCTCGTACTGCTCGTCCTCCGAAGGGGGCGACTCCCGGTCGAGGAAGAGGAACTCGGTCCGGTAGAGGCCGACGCCGTCCGCGCCGCGGTCGGCGGCCGGCCCCAGCTCCGCCGGTCGCCCGACGTTCGCCGCGACCTCGATCTCGCGGCCGTCGGTCGTCTCGACACGCTCTTCGACGACGTCGGCACCGGAATCGGTCGCGGCGGCCGACCGCTCGTCCTCGTCGGGGTCGATCAAGAGCGTTCCGGCGTCGCCGTTGACGACGACGTCGGCTCCGGTCTCGATAGCGTCGAGTTCATCGCCGACGCCGACGACGGCCGGCAGCGCCAGCGACCGGGCGAAGATGGCCGCGTGGGACGTTCGGCCCCCGGTCACGGTGGCGAACCCGGCGACGGTATCGGGGTCCAACTGCGCCGTGTCGCTGGGCGTCAGTCGCTCGGCGAGGACGACGCTGCCCTCGGGCAGGTCCGCGAGATCGACGCGGTCGCCGTCGGTCAGCAGGCGGAGCAGGCGGTCCCGGACGTCTCGGAGGTCGTCCGCCCGCTCGGCCATCCGGCCGTTCATCCCCTCGAACTGCTCGATGTGCGAGCCGAAGGCCGCGTCGACGGCGTTCGGCGCGGGTGCGCCCGCCGCGATCTCCGTGTCGACGGCGTCCTCGATGGCGGGGTCTTCGAGGAACTGGACGTGCGCGTCGAAGACGGCGGCCTCCTCCTCGCCGACTCGCTCCGCGGTCGCCTCGCGTTCGGTCTCCAGTTCGGCGCGGGCCGTCTCGACTGCGTCGGCGAAGCGGTCGCGCTCGACCGCCTCGTCTACCGTCACGTCGTCGGCGTCGGGGAGTTCGATGTCTTGCCCGTACCAGACGACCGTGCCGACGCCGGAGCGGGGCGTCGCGCCGGTCCCCTGCAGTTCGCGTTCCGCCATCGTCAGGTCGCCGCTTCCTCCTCGGGCGTGGTCAGTATCCGTTCGAGTTCGTCCAGCGCGGCCTCGGCGTCCTCGCCGTCGGCGACGAGGTGGACCTCGTCACCGTGTTCGATACCGAGGCTCGTGACGGCGATCATGCTGTTGGCCTGAACGGGGTCCTCGCCCGGGCGGCCGATGGATATCTCGGCCTCGTGGTCGTTGACGGCCTCGACGAACTCCGACGCGGGACGGGCGTGCAGTCCCGCCTCCGGGACGAGCGTGACGGTGCGTTCGAGGCTCATGCGATGGCCTCCCGGAGCGTCTCCTGTACGGCTCGCTCGTCGTCGGCCTCGTGGAGCCGCTCGCGGACCTCGTCGTGCATCAGGGCGCGCGAGAGCGAACTGAGGATGTTCAGGTGCTCCTCGCCGCCCGATTCGGGGACGAGGATCATGAATATCAGCGTCGCGGGCTCGTCGTCCATCGACCCGAAGTCGATGCCCTCCTCGGAGCGGACGAACGCCAGCGACGGGCGGGAGACGGCGTCGGTCTTCGCGTGCGGGATGCCGATGCCCATGCCCACTCCGGTGGTCGTCTCCGCTTCGCGGGCCAACAGCGCGTCGAGGGCCGCCTCTCGGTCGTCGACGCGGCCGGCGTCGACCAGCAGGTCGAGTAAGTGTTCGATGCAGGCGTCCTTCTCGGCGGGCGGTTCGGACAGCGAGATGTGGCTCGCCGGGATCAACTCGTCGATGTCGGTCTGACTGATAGCGTCTGACATTGGTGTGTAGCGGTGTCGATGTGGGGTCGTTCAGCGGTTCAGTTGTTGGTCGGCTGCGTGCTCTGCGAGCTCGTCTCGGCGTTGATGCGCTCCTCGAAGTCGGGCTTGATGAGCGTGGCGACGGCCGCCGTGACCAGCGTCCCGACCAGGAGCGAGGCGAGGAACAGCAGCGGCTTGTTCGACAGCAGGACGACGAAGACGCCGCCGTGGGGGGCGGGCATCGTCACGCCCAGCGCCATCGACATCGCGCCGGCGATGGCGCTCCCGGAGACGACCGAGGGGATGACCCGGAGCGGGTCGGCCGCGCCGTAGGGGATCGCGCCCTCGGTGATGAAGGCGAGCCCGAGCGGGATGCCGCTCTTGGCGTTCTCGTACATCTCCGCCTCGTACTTGTGGGGCGCGATGAAGTTCGAGAGCGCCATTCCGATCGGCGGGACCATCCCACCGATCATGACGGCGGCCATCGGCGCATAGATGCCCTCGGTGATGAGGCCGGTCGCGAAGACGTAGGCGACCTTGTTGATGGGGCCGCCCATGTCCGCGGCCATCATCCCCCCGAGGATCAGGCCGACGACGATGGCCTGCCCGCCCTGCATCGTCTCGAGGAACGTCGTCAGGCTCTGGTTGGCGATGGCGACCGGGACGCCCAGCACGAACAGCAGGAGCGGCGCGGCGACGGCCATCGTCGCCACCGGGATGATGAGCACCGGCATCATCGGTTGGATGACGCCCGGCACGTCGCGGCTCTTGAACCAGCGGGCGACGTAGCCGGCCACGAGACCGGCGACGATCGCGCCGAGGTAGCCGGCTCCCGAGCTCCCGCCCGAGAGGCCGACGACGAGGGCCGCCTGCTCGATGACGGCCCCCTGCTGGAGCAGGTACGCCAGCAGGAAGCCCGGTGCCAGCCCGGGGCGGTCTGCTATCGCGTAGGCGATATACCCGCCGAGGATGGGCACCATGATGGTCAGTCCGGCCGTGCCGATCTGGGCCAGGAACCAGCCGGCGGAGCCGGTGTTCTCGAATACTGTCTGCGTATCTCCCACCGCGTACGCGAGAGCGAGGAAGATCCCCCCGATGGTGACGAAGGGTATCATGAACGATACGCCGGTCATCAGATCCTCCTTGACGGAGGTCAGATACGCGCGGAGCGTGTCCGCGGTGTCGTTACTTGACATTGTGAGCTACACTCCCAGCTTCGTGGACTGTCTCAGATAAAGGTACACGTTTGTGTGTGTATGATTTCGAATTTGCTCGGAACTCTGGACACCGATGATTGTTTTCGACTGAACTGAGGCGCGGTCCCGAAAAGACAAACAGACATATGGCTGTTATTCTGTTTTCTACGAGACGACGAATTTCTCTCCGGCCGGCCCGATGCGCGTCCCAGCACTTATGCGAGTCACCGACGGACGGACTGCTATGGATCCGGCCACGGCCGCCGGCGACCGGGCCACGTTCACCGTCGAGGACGTCGGCGGCATCGACTCGACGACGGTCGAGCTGGCTCCGGGCGTGACGGTGCTCGCCGGTCGCAACGCGACCAACCGAACGTCGTTCCTGCAGGCGATCATGGCCGCCCACGGGAGCGACTGGACGAGCGTGAAGGGCGACGCCGACCGCGGTCGCGTCGAACTCGAACTGGGCGAGGAGACGTACGCGAGAACCCTCTCCAGAACCGAGGACGGTATCGTCGGGTCGGGATCGGGAATCCTCGCCGACCCGACGCTGGCGAACCTATTCGCGTTCCTGCTCGAAGACAACGAGGCCCGTCGCGCCGTCGTACGCGGCGACGACCTCCGGGACATCATCATGCGCCCGGTCGACGTGGCGACGCTCCGCCGGGAGATACGCGACGCCGAACAGCGCAAGGAGGCCATCGACGACGACCTCGACCGCATCGAGTCGCTCAAGCGCGAGCTGCCGGAACTCGAAGGGCGACGGAGCGAACTGCAGACCGAGATCGAGGACGTCCGAAGCGACCTCCGGTCCGTCGAAGAGCGGATCGAGGAACGGGACTTAGACGTCGACGTCACGCGGCAGAGCCGAGACGAACTCGAAGCGACGCTGGACGAGTTGCAGGCGACGCGGGCCGAACGCCGGCGCGTCCGGGAGGACGTCCAGTCCGAACAGGAGAGCATCGCGGCCCTGCGGGAGGAGCGCGGACGGCTCGCGGCCGAACGCGCCGGCCTCGCCGACGCCCCCGAGGATCGGCTGACCGACCTCGAATCGGAGATCACTCGCCGCCGCGAACGCAAGCGCGAACTCTCGCAGTACACGACGCGGCTGCAGAACGTCATCGGGTTCAACGAGGAGCTGCTCGCGGGCGAACACACACAGATCACCGACGCCATCAAGCGGAAGCCCGAGAGCGTCGGCGACATCACCGACCAGCTGTACCAGGGGTCGAAGACCACCTGCTGGACCTGCGGGTCGCAGGTGAAACGCGAGCGCATCGAGTCGACGCTCTCGAGCATGCGAGAGCACCGACAGGAGACGCTCTCGGACGTGGACGCTATCGAGGACGAACTGGACGACCTCACCGACAGGCGCGACGACATCCAGGAGACGCTCGAACGGCAGCGGGAACTCGACGAGACCATCGACGACGTGGACGAGGAGATCGAGCGCCGCCAGTCCGCGGTGGCGGACCTCCGCGAACGCCGCGACAACCTCTCCTCGCGCATCGCCGAGCTCGAAGACGAGGTCGCCGAACTGCGCTCCGACGAGTTCGACGAGGTACTGGAACTCCACGCCGAGGCGAACGAACTGGAGTTCGAACTGGACGCCCTCGAATCGGAGTACGACGACGTGAACGAGGAGATCGAGGAGATGGAAGCGGAGATCAGACGCGACGACGCGCTGCTCGCCCGCCGCGAGGACGTCGTCGAGGAGCTCATCGACCTGCGGACCCGCGTCGACACGCTGGAGGCCGAGGCGACCGAGCAGTTCAACGAGCGGATGGCGGATCTGCTGGCGCTGCTCGATTACGACAACGTCGAGCGCATCTGGCTCGAACGGGTGGACACGCCGGGCGGCACCGTCGAGACCGTCGAAGCCGACGACGTCGTCGAGGGCTCGACCTTCGAGCTACACGTCGTCCGGAGCTCGGAGGGCGGGACGGTGTACGAGGACAGGGTCGCCCACCTCAGCGAGAGCGAACGTGAGGTGACGGGGCTGGTGTTCGCGCTGGCCGGCTACCTCGTCCACGACGTCCACGAGACGGTGCCGTTCATGCTGTTGGACTCGCTCGAAGCCATCGACGCCGAACGCATCGCGTCGCTCGTCGAGTACTTCGCGGCGTACCCGACGTATCTCGTGGTCGCGCTGCTGCCGGAGGACGCGCGGGCGCTCTCCGAGGAGTATCCCCGGGTCACGGACATCTAAAACCGAGCCGTATCGAGATCGCGTTCGCTACTCGCAGTCACAGCCGCCCTCGGCGAGCAACTCGCCGATCCCGAACTGGCCGCCGCAGTCCCGACAGAGGACGTCGACGCCGACGAACACGCGATAGTCGCCGATCGAGAGCGTTCCCGCGTTTCGCAGGCGGTCTATCGTGTCTCGAACGACGGTCTCGACCCGGGCCTGGAGCCGGTCGATACTGTCGCGCTCGCGTTCGACCCGCTCGCCCTCGTTCGGCTGTTCGTACGTCACACCCCGGACTTCCGTGAGGTAGTGACGGACGGCCTGATATGTGACGAAGTCCTCCGCTAACCCGTCGACGTCGATGCCGTTGCGCTCGAGCCGGTTCCGCGCCTCGACTCGCTGGCCCGCGCTCACGTCGTCGTCGGTCAGGAGCCGGTAGAAGTTCTCCGGCTCGCCGTCGACGACGCTCATCTCGCTCTCTCTCAGCGCCCCCATCAACAGCGCCTGGTTGAATCGGTCGGCCAACTCGCGGAGGCTCCGGCGCTCACGGCCCTCGCCGAGCCACGCGGCTTCGAGGTCGGCCCCGATACTGCCGAGGTCGTAGGCCTCGACGAGCCGTTCGACTTTCGACTGTCTGCGTCCGTCGCCGCCCATTGCCTGCTCGTCGGTGTCGCGGAGTAAATCAATTGTGCCAGCCGGCGGGTCACGATTCCAATTCATCGGCCGGTGCGACCGACCGCGAATCGGGCTGAACTCTCCTCTCGATGGCTCTCCTCTGCAGGCGCACGCGCTTATTATAGCTGATACTATTCCAAAGAATTTTGTACGTTTAAAAACGAGGTTCTATCGCGGACACCTTGAATTCTCATGCGTGTCCGCCCATCGTTTCGGGGCAGCCCACCCCGACCGCGCTGGGTTTCTCGCCCGGCGCGTCTTGCCGTCCGTGAGAGACCGGTCGTGATCACTCTCGCCTGACGACGACGCGCTCGTCTCGGCAGTAGCGCCGGACTCGTTCCTCGAAGGTGCCGTCGCCCGGCCACTCGACGGGCGCGTCGAGCGGGGCGGGGTCTCCCAGATAACACTCGACGGTGTCGCTCGCCCCGTCCGCTTCGTCCGTCTCATCCGTCTCGCCCGTCTCGACCGGGAGCGTACAGCGGACGTACAGGTTCGAGTCGACGCCCTCGTACCGGTCGAGCGCGTCTCGCTCGGCGGTGCGTAACAGTCGACCGCTAACCGACCCGCCCGGAGCGAGCGTCGGATACCGACCTTCGACGCGGTGCAGACCGGTAACGGTGGCCGGGCCGAGATACTCGAACTCGTCGAGCACCGCAGCGGCCGTCTGCGCCTGCACGAGCGTCCCGTAGACGAACACGTCCATGCTCTCACTAACGGGGCGGGAGTTTGAATACGCCGCGGCTCCCCCCGCTTCTGCGTACTCCCCCGGCGGTCTCGCGACTCGCGGGCAGAAGCGTGTTACGGCACCGTCGCCAACCGCTCGTATGGTCGACGCGACTGCCGTAGCATTAGATCTCCTCCGGCTCTACGGCCCGCTGGCGCTGTGTCTGTTCACCTTCTTAGAGACGTCGATGCTCTTCCCGTTTCTCCCGAGCGAAGTCGTCGTTCCGGCGGCCGCCGCGCTGCTGGTGACCGGCCCGACGTCGCTACTCGTCTTCGTGCTTGCGGCCACCGTCGGCGGGACGGTCGGCGCGTTCCTCCCGTTCTACGTCTGTTACAGCCCCCGAGTCGGCGCGCGCGACTGGCTGCGCGGGCCGATCAGCGTCTCGGACGAGCGGATCGACCGGGGAAAGGCGTGGTTCCGAAGGTGGGGGGAGTCGTCGGTGCTCTGGGGTCGGTTTCTCCCCGTCCTCCGGTCCGTCATCTCCATCCCGGCGGGGTTCGCCGAGATGAGCCCGGCGCGCTTCGGCGTCTTCACGACGATCGGCACGGCCGGGTTCTACGCCGCCACGGGGGCGCTCGTCTACTACGGCCGCCGGGAATCGGTCTTCGAAGCGGCGTTCGCCGCGGCCGCCGATCGACCGGCGCTGACGGCGCTCGTAGCGCTCGCGCTTTTCGGATTCGGCGTCGCCGCCGGTCGACGCTCCGCGCGCTCGAACGGATAATCTCTGTGCGGGTGCGGCGGAATAATTCGCGCATTTACCCACAAAAACTGCGGCTTGCGAGGCGAATACTTGGGAGCGTTCCGGGAGCGGGACTTCGGCCTCTCGAACGGGGATTCGGCGCCGTTCCGTGGCTATTCCCTTTATTACACCGAATACTGGGACGGACAGACCGCGCATAGGCAGGCAGTAGCACGATAGAACTATCGGTCGTTTGTCCGACGTGTTCACCGAAGCAATCTCCGGCTTGGGACGCCGTCGGGAGGGATCTCGATGAGTGCCCACTCGAACGACGGGCGGGTAGAGTCCCGTCCGAACGTGGTCGTGTTCGTCATGGACACGACGCGAGCGCTAGATACGGTCCCGGCGGACGCCGACGTGTCGCCGACCAGAGCGGCACTCGCCGACGAGGGGACCGAATACGGACAGGCGTTCTCCGCGGCACCCTGGACGCTCCCGTCTCACGGGTCGCTGTTCACGGGAACCTATCCGTCGAAACACCGCGCGAACGGGGACCGGACGCGACTCGACCGGGAGCTGCCGACCGTCGCGGAGCTGTTCGGCGACGCGGGCTACGAGACGGTCGGCGTCTCGAACAACGTCTGGATCACCGAGGAGTTCGGCTTCTCCCGGGGCTTCGAGACGTTCCACGCCCGCGAGGGGTCGTGGCGGGACCGCGAGACGCTCGGCGACCTGCTCCGAAACCCATCCGGGTCCGACGGTCCCGGATTCTCCTTCACGGAGGCGCTCTCGGGCTGCCTCTCCCGCGACTCGGAGGCGGAGCGCGACAAGGGCGCGGAGCGGTCGATCGAGTGGGTGCGAGAGTGGCTGCAGACGCGTAACCGGACTCGGCCGTTCTTCCTGTTCGTCAACTGTATCGAACCGCACCTTGAGTACCGACCGCCGGAGGCGTACGCCGAGCGGTTCCTCCCCGAGGGCTGGTCCTACGAGGAGGCGATGGCGATCCCACAGGGCCCCCGGGAGTTCGACGTCGGCGAGTTCGACCTCTCGACGGAGGAACTGGCCGTCCTGCGGCGACTGTACCGCGCGGAGATCGCGTACATGGACGACCAGCTCGGAACGGTCGTCGACGCGCTCGAAGCGACGGGCGAGCGGGACGAGACGGTGATGGCGGTCACGAGCGACCACGGCGAGAACATCGGGGAACACGGGTTCCTCGGCCACCAGTACTCGCTGTACGATACGGTGCTTCACGTCCCGCTCGTCCTCAGCGGCGGCCGGTTCGACGACGACGCCGTCACGGGCGAGCGGATGGTGCAGACGCTGGACCTCGCGCCGACGCTGCTTGACGCGGCCGGTATCGAGGCGCCGGACGCGCGCGAGGAGTTCCAGGGCCGGTCGTTCCACCCGTCGGCCGACACCGACCCGCGGTCGAAGGCGTTCGCCGAGTACGCGGCACCTCGACCGCCGATAGAGAAGCTCGAAGAGCGATTCGACGAGATCCCCGAGCGCATCTACGACCTCCAGCGGTCGATCAAGGCGGTCCGGACGGAGACCCACAAGTACGTCCGCTGTTCGGACGGCGACGAGGAGCTCTACGAGGTCGCCGCCGACCCCGGCGAGACGACCGATATCTCGGGCGAGGCGACCGAGCGCGCGAGCGACCTCGAAGCGTCACTGGACTCGTGGCTCGCGTCCTTCGAACAGACGGAGCGAACTGAGACGGAGACCGTCTCCGTCGAGCAGTCGACCGAGCAGCGACTCGCCGACCTCGGATATCTGTAACCGCGGTCGACGCTTTCGGCGCAACATCTCCGGTGAGGTCTCTCGGCACGATACGTCACCCCAGTGACCTGTACGGGCAACTCAACAAGCTTGATGAAGCGCCCGCGGAGTTCATTTATCCGAGCGATGCCACGACACGACACTCCGGACGACGTCCTCCTCCTCCTGACAGATCAGGAGCGGTACGACGTCGCGACACCGACCGGCCCCCCGGTCGATACCGCGGCGCTCGACCGACTCTCCGCCGACGGCGTGCGCTTCACCCACGCGTACACGCCCATCAGCATCTGCAGCAGCGCGCGGGCGTCGCTGCTGACGGGGCGCTATCCGCACAACCACGGGCTACTCAACAACGTCCACGAACAGGACGCCATTCAGACGGACCTCTCGACATCGATCCCGACGTTCGGGACGCTGCTCCGGGACGCGGGCTACAATAATTCCTACTTGGGAAAGTGGCACGTCGGGAGAGACGCCACGCCCGCGGACTTCGGATTCGACTACATGGGAGCGAGCGACGCTCACGACGGGCACCTGGAGAAGGGTCTTCGCTCGCACCGGGAAGAACTCGGCGTCGATCCGGACGATATCGAACTCGAAGACGCCCTCTACAACCGACACGGCGACGGCGAAGAGGCCCTCATTTCCGCCCGAACCTCGATTCCGGTCGAGGCGACCCGTTCGTACTACATCGCCGAGCGAACCATCGACCGACTGGAGGGGGCCGCCGAGGAGGACGACCCCTTCTTCCACCGGTCGGACTTCGTCGGACCGCACCACCCCTACGTCGTCCCGGAACCGTACGCGTCGAAGTACGACCCCGACGACATCGAGCGCTGGCCGTCCTATCAGGAGACGTTCGCGGGCAAGCCACAGGTACAGGAGAACTACCTCGAATACCGCGGCGTCGACCACCTGACGTGGGACGAGTGGGCCGAGGCCGTCTCCATGTACTTCGGGTTCGTCGACCTCATCGACGACCAGATCGGCCGGATCCTCGACGCGGTCGACGAATACGGACTCCGCGACGACCTCCTCGTCGTCCACGCCTCTGACCACGGCGACTTCACGGGAAACCACCGCCAGTTCAACAAGGGGCCGCTCATGTACGAGGACACGTATCGGATTCCGCTCGTGATGCGCGGGCCGGGCGTCGAGGCGGGCCGGGAGTGCGACGCCCTCGTCTCGCTGATGGACCTCATGCCGACGTTCCTGGACTCGGCCGGCGTGGCAGAACCCGACGGCGTCGACGCCCGGAGCCTGTGGCCGCTCCTCGACGACCCCGAGAACGGCCGGCGGGAAGCCATCTTCGCCGAGTACCACGGCGACGAGATGGGACTTTACTCCCAGCGGATGGTGCGGACCCGGCGCTACAAGTACGTGTTCAACGCCCCCGATGTCGACGAGCTGTACGACCTCGAGCGGGACCCGCACGAACTGCAGAACCTCGTCGACCACCCCGAGTACGAGTCCGAGCGGGACCGACTGCGAGGGCTACTGGACGAGTGGATGACCGAGACCGACGACCCGATTCAGAAGTGGACGAGCAGACACCTCGAAAGCGACGCGGCGGATCGGTCTCCGTAGCTCGCGCAGCTGTCCGACGTTCCGGATTACTCGTTCCGGACGACGAACTCGTCTTCCGTGTCCCGAAGGTCGTCCGCGCGCAACTGCTGCCTCGACGGGCTGTCATGCCGCTCACTCGTCCACCGCTCGTCGGCGTACTCGGACAGCCAGTCGAGCAGCCGCGGCACCGCCGCCTGTTCGCGTAGCTCGAAGTCCGCCGCCGTCCCCGTCTCGGCGACGGTACCGACCTTCGCGGCGACGCCGTCGGGTTGCACCGCCCGGAAGCCGTCCTCGTCGGTCGTGTCGTCGCCGATATACAGCGGTCGGTACCCGTCGGATGCGGCCTCGGCCAGCAGCTCCATCGCCGCGCCCTTGTCCCACTCGACGGCCGGGCGCAGCTCTCGCACGCACTTTCCGGGGACGACTCGAACGTCGTTCTCCGCCTCGGCCACGAACGTCTCGGTCGCCGAAGCGACCCGCGCCGCGTGGTCGCTCCCCCTGACGTGGACGGTCGCGGTCAGGCTCTTGTTCTCGACGGTACACTCCGGAAAGTCGGTCAGTCGGTCCCGGAGCCGCTCGCTCAGGTGCCGGATCTGCGCCCGCTGGCGCGCCGCCGCCGGGTGGACGAACGTGGTCTCGCCCGCCCTGATCTCCAGCCCGTGGTTCCCGGCGTAGACGAGCCCATCGATGTCGACCCGGTCGACGAGGTCGGAGAGCTCGCGGCCGCTGACCGCGGCGACGGTCACGCGGGGGTGCTTCGCCAGGTCGACGAGCGACTCGCGCGCGCTGTCGGTTATCGCCGCGTCGTCGGGGTCGGGGACGATCGGGGCGAGCGTGCCGTCGAAGTCCACGCCCAGCAGGAGGCCGTCGCTCCCGTCGAGCGCTCGGGCGATCTGCTCTCGGTTCGAGAGCGCCGACGGCGGCGTGGTCATCTCGGGCACGGGAGTTATCGCCCGTGCCGCGACGCGTCGACGACGGCGATCTCGTCGAGCATCGTCTCGGTCCACGATTCGAGGTCGTTGCGCTGGATCTCGCGGCGAAGTGAGGTCATCCGGCGTTCTCGCTCCTTATCTGACATCGCGAGCGCCTCGCGGATAGCGCTTGCGAACTCGTCGGTGTTCTGAGGCGTCACCGAGAGCACGTCGTCGCCGACCCGGTCGTGGATACCGGCCTGCTCGCTCAGGACGAGCGCGCCCGGATCCTCGGCCTGCGCGGCGACGTACTCCTGGGCGACGAGGTTCATCCCGTCGCGGATCGGACTGACGAGCGCGGCGTCGGCCGCCCGGTAGAGCGCGTACAGCGTCTCGTTGGAGACGTAGCCCGTCTCGTAGACTACCGGTCGCCAGTCGTCGGTCCCGAACCGGTCGTTGATGCGCTCGACCGCCTCGGCGACCTCCGCCTGCACCGCTTCGTAGGCGGGGATCTCCGAGCGGCTCTCCGAGCCGATCTGCACGTAGGTGAACGACTCCCGAAGGTCCGGCTGCTCTTCGAAGAGCCGTTCGAGCGCTTGCAGGCGCTCGGGAATCCCCTTCGTGTAGTCCAGTCTGTCGACGCCGAGCGCCAGCATCCCGTCGGCGTCGATGCCGTGCTCGTCGGCGAACTCCCGGAAGCGAGCGTGCGACGCCGCTCCGGTGGACTGCTCCTGAATTCGGTCCGCTTCCACCCCGAGCGGGAACGACCGGACGGTGAGCCGCCCGTCCGGTTGGTGGACGACGCCGGCGTCTAAGTCCACCGTCGCCATGGGGATCAGCTCGTCGACGCAGCGCAGGAAGTTCTCGCAGTACCGGTCGACGTGGAAGCCCAGCAGGTCGTTGCCGAGCAGGCCGCGCAGTATCTCCTCGCCGTGGGGGCACGCGCGGAAGGTGTCCGGACCGGGCCACGGGATGTGCCAGAAGTGGGCGATCGCCGGGTCGTGCTCCGTCCGTTCCCGAATCATGCTCGGGGCGAGTCCGAAGTGGTAGTCCTGCAGCCAGACGACCGACTCCTCGTCCACCCGCTCGGCGACGGTGTCCGCGAAGCGCCGGTTCACCTCGCGGTAGGCCTCCCAGTGCCGGCGCTCGCTCTCCACCTTGGTCAGCGCCGCGTGACAGATGGGCCAGAGGACCCGATTGCTGAACCCGAGGTAGTAGTTCTCCTGCTCTTCCTCGGAGAGCCAGACGCGTTCGAGCGTGTACTGGTCCTCGTCGGCGTCCGGTGGGACCTGCACGCGGTTCTCGTCGTCGACGACCTCGCGGTCGGCGTCGCCGTCGCCCCAGGCGATCCACGTCCCGCCGAGCCGCCGCATCGCGCCGTCTAGCCCGCTCGTTAGACCGCCGTTCGGTCGGTCGACGGTGATGTCGTCTCCCTCCCAGTCGTGGCGGTAGGGCTCCCTGTTCGAGACGACGAGGTACTGGCTGTCCGTCGATTCGGACAGCGCCGTCCCCCGTAACTGTTGGTCGGTAGTTCTCGAATTCACCAGTGTAGGACCTCTCGTTCTCGTCTATACTGTCACCTCCCAACGGGTTACTACCTCTCCTTGTACCTGCGAGGGATATTTATAGGACTTGAGAGGTCGAGTCGAAACCCAGACACAGCTCGGTGGTTACAGCGAGCGGCAGGGTTCAGTACGCCGTATTCGGGCGCCGAGGATGGCGCGGTTTCACACGCAAGCACAGACTAGGTAGTTCCAGTTACGGAATCTGGAATCCCCAATATGCCCTCGAAAAACAGCGACGAGAACGGCGCGTCTCGGAACTCGACGGGTTCGTTCGTGGACCGCTATCCCGGCCTCGAACGCCTCTCCGCCGATCCCGACAACGCACAGACCGCGTCGCGTGCCCACCTCGAAGACTACCTGACGCCGCGCGAGCAACACTACATCAGGAACCACCATCGCACGCCGGACATCGACGAGAGCGAGTGGACCGTCTCGCTGACCGGTCTCGTCGAATCGACCGCCGACCTCTCGATGGACGAACTGAAGCACGGCTATCCGACCGACTCCGTGATGCACATGATGGAGTGCTCGGGCAACGGTCGCGCGTATTTCTCGCCCGACGCCGAAGGCGATCAGTGGACGGTCGGTGCCGTCGGCAACGCCATCTGGACGGGGACGCCGGTTCGGGCGATTCTGGAGGACCGCGGAGCCGACACCGACGACGGACTCTGGCTCACCGCCGTCGGCGGCGAAGCCAAGGAGGACGAGGACGTGTTCGCGCGCTCGGTCCCCATGGAGAAAGCTCTGGAGGACTGCCTGCTGGCCTACGAGATGAACGGAAAGCCGATGAGCGCGGAGCACGGCTTCCCGGTCAGGTTGCTCGTTCCCGGCTGGTTCGGCAACAACAGCGTGAAGTGGGTCGAACGGCTGCACGTGATGGACGAGATGGTCAACGGCGAGGCGTGGGAGTCGAGAGACGGGCGAGACTACACAAAGTACCAGCAGTCCTCCTATCGGCTCCTCCCGGCACAGGACGACGAACCGAAGCGCCACGCCGATGTCGAGACCTTCGATACGCAGGACCAGATGCGAGGCGAGGAGGGGATTCGGAACGCCTACTTCTTCGACCAGCTCGTCAAATCGCTGCTCACCTCGCCGGAGGACGGCGCGGAACTCGCTCCCGCGTCCGACGGCCGCGTCGAACTCACCGGCGTCGCGTGGTCCGGCGACGATTCGGTCGCGGGCGTGGAAGTCTCGACCGACGGCGGCGAGACGTGGGACGAGGCGTCGTTCGTCGGCCCGGAACTCGGGCGGTACACCGTCCGGAAGTTCCGGTACGTCTGGGAGTGCGAGGCGGGCGAGCACACGCTGCTCTCCAGGGCGACCGACGAACGGGGGCGGACGCAGCCGGCGACGGTCTCCGACCCCGACGCGGGCCGTCGCGGCATCGAGGACGGAGAGTACCCCTGGAACCAGAAGGGGTACGGTAATAACGCCTACGAGCCGCTGGGCGTCACTGTTACTGTCCGGGACTGACTGCTATCACTTCGGCTCCCCGAGGCGGACGAGGAGCTTGTCGCCGAGGACGACGCCGACCGCGATGACGGCCCAGAGGCCGAGGACGGCGGCGAACAGCACCAGCCAGCCGGGGGCCGGTGCCGCCGCCGGCCCGGCGTGAAGCGGGCCCAGAGAGAGCACCGAAAGGGGACCCGCGGCGAGTGTCGGCGCGTTCATGCGCCACTGGCCT
>NZ_WRXM01000002.1:900000-1112922 GCF_010119205.1 Haloarcula limicola | reverse complement strand
AGTAGCCAACGTCGTTGTGACTCGCTAAACTGAACGAGTCCAGTGGACGCCTGGATCGCACGTACACACGGTTTCATTCGTGCACCCGCAGGTGGTATAGGCGGTGTGCACATCGACCCTTCCTATCCGCGGTTTTACCCGGGATAGTGCACCGGTCTTCGTACCATATCCCATCGCCGTCCCACACTTAAGGGGCACGGTTCGGGGCTGGCACGTGACATGGACCCACTGGGATTTGAACCCAGGGCTTCCTCCTTGCAAAGGAGGTGCTCTGCCGCTGAGCTATGGGCCCGGCAGCGTCCGCAACTGTTAGCCTTGATAGTTCTTAGGTGCCCGATCGACGGGTGTCCTCGAACGCCATAGGTGGGTTGGGGCAGAGCCCCAATCCCGATCAGTAGGAGGTGATCCAGCCACAGATTCCTCTACGGCTACCTTGTTACGACTTAAGCCCCCTTGCGGAGCCCAGATTCGACCAGCGCTTGCTGGCCTCATCCGGACCCCACTCGGGTGCTTTGACGGGCGGTGTGTGCAAGGAGCAGGGACGTATTCACCGCGCGCTTCTGACACGCGATTACTACCGAATCCAGCTTCATGCGGACGAGTTTCAGTCCGCAATCCGAACTACGACTACGTTTGGAGATTAGCTCCACCTCTCGGTGTCGCATCCCACTGTCATAGCCATTGTAGCCCGCGTGTTGCCCGGTCCATTCGGGGCATACTGACCTACCGTTGCCCGTTCCTTCCTCCGCTTTAGCAGCGGCAGTCTCCGTAGTGTACCCGACTACCTCAAGGGTATCGCTGGCAACTACGGATGCGGGTCTCGCTCGTTGCCTGACTTAACAGGACGCCTCACGGTACGAGCTGACGGCGGCCATGCACCTCCTCTCAGTAGCTCGGGTAAGGTCGTCAACCTGACCGTCGTTACTACTGTCGGGACCGGTGAGATGTCCGGCGTTGAGTCCAATTAAACCGCAGGCTCCTCCGGTTGTGGTGCTCCCCCGCCAATTCCTTTAAGTTTCATCCTTGCGGACGTACTTCCCAGGCGGCTCGCTTATCGTCTTCACTTCGGCACATCACGCACTCATGGTGCGTGACATACCTAGCGAGCATTGTTTACAGCCAGGACTACCCGGGTATCTAATCCGGTTCGAGACCCTGGCTTTCGTCCCTCACTGTCGGATCCGGTCTCTCGACGTGCTTTCGCCATTGGTGGTCCGTCCAGGATTACAGGATTTCACTCCTACCCCGGACGTACCCGTCGAGTCTCTCGGTCCCAAGCCGTGTAGTTTCCGCTGGACGCCGGCCAGTTGAGCTGGCCGATTTCCCAACGGACTTACACAGCAAGCTACGGACGCTTTAGGCCCAATAAGATCGGCCATCACTCGTGCTGCCGGTATTACCGCGGCGGCTGGCACCGGTCTTGCCCAGCACTTGTTCCTGTACCTCCTTACGGTGCAGAAAAGCGAGGGCTATATGCCCTCGCACTCGGAGTCCCCCTATCGCACTGTCGTGCAGTGTAAAGGTTTCGCGCCTGCTGCGCCCCGTAGGGCCCGGTATCTTGTCTCAGATACCGTCTCCAGGCTCTTGCTCTCACAACCTGTACCGATTATGGGCATGGTGGGCCGTTACCCCACCATCTACCTAATCGGCCGCAGCCACATCCTACAGCGCCGGGACGTTTCCAGCTCTCGGCACTCCAGCGTGAGAGCTGTATCCGCTATTGGCCTCAGTTTCCCGAGGTTATCGCGGTCTGTAGGGTAGTTTGGCCACGTGTTACTGAGCTATATGCCACGGGTCTGAACCCGTGCGACTAGCATGGCTAAATCGGACTCCGATAGCAATGGCCTCCGGCAGGATCAACCGGAATGTCCCTGGCGTGATGCCAGGGGGTTAGGCGGGTCACACCCACATGGGGTGTGGTCGCTATCGAAGGGCGTTCGAGGACACCCGTCGATCGGGTGTCACCGAACTATCAAGGCTAACATCAGATCCCATCTTGACGGCGGACCGCAGGGGTGGAATCCTCATTCACTCCGGACCTGTATGTTGCCCCGAACCCATCTTAAAGGCTTCGAGTTCCGTCGACGAGTTGCCTCGTCACCGTCCGGATCGGTCGGGTTTCGTTGGCCCCGACCGGGCCTCGTTCGCATTCATTCCAAATGCCCTGTACCACTTAAGGGCATCGGAGTGGGCTTCCGTCGAACCGCACGACGAAAGCGACCTTTGCATCCCATCCGAATGCCCTGTACCACTTAAGGGCATCGGTTGGGTCGTGGCCCGGCCGGGGGAGCGTCGCCCCGAACCGCGTTCGCATCATATCCGATGGGAGTGTCACACTTAACCCCGTCGGACCGAAGCCGCCTCGACAGGCGATTACACGGGTGAGAGAGTCGCACACGGCAGATCGGCACAAGCGAGAATTCGTAGCCGGAACGAACGAAGCGATCGGTCGCGCGCCCGCGCGAAGGTGGCACCTCGTAGTGGAGTGATTCCGAAAAATCTCGCATCCGTCGGCAGTTCAGATGTCGTCTAGGTGCTCGACGCCCTCTTTCGAGACGTTCCCCTTCGTGATGTCGCCGGGCATCCAGTCGGGCTTATCGTCGGGGGCCTGCTCGACCCAAGCCCACGCCTCGTAGATGTGGACCTTGTGGGTTCCTTTCTCGCGGAGGCGTATCTCCTGGCGCTCGGCATCGTCTTCGCTGTCGGCCGGGTCGAGCCGTCGGGCTGCCTTCAGTGCAGCCTGTCGGGGAGTCCCGCCTGAGAAGACGCTCGATTCGTCACCATCCTCACGGAGCGCAAAGTTGCGCTTGTCACTATCGCGTGCCATGGTTTTCACCGCTCCATGTCAATTCAGCACATGCCCCAATATAAATATACCCCCCAATTCGGCTGCCGTCCCGGGATACATTTATATACCATCTCCAGGCAGACCGGGTACGCGCTCCGATTCAGCCGAAATTCGGGGGGATTAGCCGCCGGTCGGACGTCGCACGCGCCGAAACTCCACGCGTTGTCCCGGTCGACCGCACGGTAGACTTAAGTGTATCCTACGGTGATGCACGGAGTACGATAGCGCGATGGTGCGAAAAAAGAAGCTCAGCCCGAGTGGCGCCAAAGACGAAGACGGCGAGTACCACAACGTCCATATCAACATCCACGAAGACGAGCTGGCCGTCGCCGGCATGGAGATCGGTGACGAGGTGTTCGTTCGGGTGCGCGACAACAAGATTATCATCCAGAAGGCGGACCCAGACGAGGTCGAACACGACTTCTAATCCGTTCTCGCTGGTTTTCCAGTATCACCGAGACGAGACTCGAATTCACGAATGAGACTCTACGACATCGCCAGACCGGTACTGTTCACGCTACCGGCGGAGACGGCCAATAACGCCGTGCATACGTTGTTGGAAGCGACGGCCGGAACGCCGGTCGCTGACGCCGTCGCCGACCGGTACGTAGTTACGGACGACAGCCTCACCGTCGAGGCGTTCGGCCAGTCGTTCGCTAATCCGGTCGGCGTCGCCGCCGGGTTCGATAAGAACGCGACCGTCCCGACGATGCTGGCCTCGCTGGGTTTCGGCTTCGCGGAAGTCGGCGGCGTGACCGCAGAACCTCAGACCGGCAACGCTCGCCCGCGGATGTTCCGCCTGCGCGAAGACGAGGGGATCATCAACCGGATGGGACTGAACAACGACGGTGCCGACGTCGTCGGCGAGCGACTGGCAGCGACGGACGCCCCGTTTCCGATCGGCGTCAACATCGCCAAGAGCGAGCACGTCGGCACCGACGACGCGCCGGCGGACTACCGCTACACGTACGAACGGGTCGCCGCAGGCGGCGACTTCTTCGTCGTGAACGTCTCCTGCCCGAACTCACAGGGGTTCGAGGAACTCCAGAACCGCGAGGCGATGACGGCTATCTTCGAGGAACTGCAGGACGCCGGCGCGTCGCCGCTGCTCGTGAAGCTCTCGCCGGACCTCCCCGAACCCGCCGTCGAGGACACGCTTGATCTGGTGACCGAACTCGGTCTCGACGGCGTCGTCGCGACCAACACCTCGACCGAGCGCCCGACCAGTCTGCGCTCGCCGAACGCGAGCGAGCGGGGCGGCCTCTCGGGGAAACCGATCGAAGGGCGTTCGACGGAGATGGTTCGGTTCGTCGCCGAACGCGTCGACGTTCCGGTCGTCGGCGTCGGCGGTGTCTCGACGGCCGAGGGCGCGTATCGAAAGATTCGGGCCGGGGCCTCGCTCGTCCAGTTGTACACCGGTCTCGTCTACCGCGGGCCGTCTATCGCCCGGGACATCAACGAGGGGCTACTCGACTTGCTCGAAGCGGACGGCTTCGACAGCGTCGAAGCGGCGGTCGGCGCTGACCTGTAACCAACGTTGAAGTGGGGAGTGCGAGTAGCCGAGGCATGGCTGATACGCCCCGAACGCTCCACATCGCCTCCTGGGACGACCGATTCCTCGCGTGGCTGATCGACGTGATACTCGTCGGCGCGATTCTGGCCGGTCTCGGCGAAGTCGCGAACGTCTTCTCGCTGCTCACCGGCAGCCTCTCTATCACGACTCCCTTCGCCGGGATGAACGGCGTCGGACTGTTCGTCTACTGGACTGCCCTCGAAGGCTATCAGGGACAGTCGACCGGGAAACTGGTGATGAACATCGCTGTCACCGACGAGCGCGGCGATCCCATCGATTACGCGACCGCCGCGATCGAGAGCTTCGGCAAGGCGTTCTTGCTACCCCTCGACCTCATTATCGGCTGGCTGGCCTACGAGGAGGAGGGGCTGCGACTGTTCAACAAGCTCTCGTCGACCATCGTCGTCGAAACCGACGAAAACGCGGACAGCCAGCCAAGGGACGTGGAGTACGTCTATCCGAGCGACAGATAGCGAGAGAGGCAAGAGCGGTCGCTTGCGCCCTATTCTAGCCCGTCCAGTCGGAATTCGAAGGCTGCCACCGGCAGCTCCAAGTCGTGTTCGACGAGGACCTTCGGGTGGACCTCACCCACAACACCGACGGGCTCGCCGTCTAACACCACGTCGGCGGCCCGGCCGTCGATGAACGACGGGTGGGTCGTCGGCGGCGTCCGGAGGTCTTTATCGAACGCCTCGGCGATGGCCTGCAGGCGGGCCTTCGCGTCCTCGTAGGAGGCGTCGGTCCGCGCGAGCGCGCCCGCGACGGTTCGGTGCTCGGCGACGCCGGTGTTCTGCGAGTCGTCCAGACCGGCGGCGAGGCCGATCTCCGCGAGGTCCTGCGGGTAGCGCCGGTGCGTGTTGTTCTCTAAGACCATCAGCAGCGACGGGAGCGCCCAGGTTCGGAGGACGGTGTAGTCCTCGCTGTAGGGTTCCTGAATCGTCACCGGGTCGGCCGCGCCGACGGCGTCGTCGTCCGCGGTGAGGCCCATTCTACGGAAGTTCTCCGCCTCGTTGGTCATGTGGAAGTTCAGCAGGTCCTCGAAGCCCAGCCCGACCAGCGTATCGCGGGCCGCGTCCTCCAGTCGAGAGCGCTCGTGGCGGCCGCCGACCGTCGAGACGTCGGGGTACGTGGGTTCGAGCGTGTTGAACCCCAGCGCGCGGCCGATGTCGTCGATGAGGTCCAGCGGGTGAATGACGTCGACGCGGTAGGGCGGGACCTCCACTTCGAAGGCGACCGCCCCGTCGTCGGTCTCGGTCCGCGTCGCGTCCAGCCCCGCGCGCTCGGCGTAGTCGATTACTTCACGGGCGTCCAGGTCGACGCCGAGGACGTTGCGAATCCGCTCTAGCGTGACCGTCTTCGACCTGACCTCGAAGTCGGGCCGTTCGAGCGTCCGGCCGGCGTACTCGCCGGGTGCGTTGTCGGCGTACTCGACCTCGACACGTTCGACCTTGCCGCCGCGCGCTTCGAGCGCGTAGCAGACGATGTTGCACATGTGGTCGATGGTCCACTGGTCGGTCCCGGTCATCTCGATGAAGAGGTCTCGGGAGCCCTCGGTCACCTCTGTCCGGCGGCCGTTGATGACCGGCGGGAACGAGAACAGGCCGATGGAGTCGAAGATGGCGGGCACGCGGTCGAAGCCCGCGACGAGGTCGCCGTAAGCCCGTCCGGTCTCGTGGTCGGCGACGACCTCGTTGGGCGTCATCTCCGCGTCGGCGTCGAGCGGCACGAACGTCGCCTCGTCGGGATCGACGCTCGTGTAGGTGATGGATTTGCCAGTTCCCTCCGTCGCGGCGTCTCCCTTCATCATGGTGAGGTCGTGGACGCCGATAGCGCCTTTCGCGCGCTTGCGGCCCATCGTCGCGTGGAGTTTCTCCTGCAGTTGGATCAGCGACTCCAGCGCGTCCTCGTCCATGTCGAGGCCCCGGACGATAGCGCCGGTGACGTAGGGGCGACCCGCGGGTTGGTCCTCGACTTCGATCGTCCACTCGGCGCTGTTCGTGCTCGGGACGTAGACGCCCCGGTCGTCGCCGTAGTGGTAGCGAAGCGAGCGGGCGACGCCCTCGACCGAGAGGCGATCGAGGCGGTCGGGGGCGAACTCCAGTTGGAACTCGTCGTCCTCGGTCCAGCCCTCGAACTCCAGGCCGAGGTCGAAGAGGTCGGACTTGAGTTCGTCGTCGTCTTTCTCGTCGTGACCGGTCAGGTAACGCAGTTCGTCGGGGTCGACGTCGACGACGGGCATCAGCGCATCACCTCCGTCTCCCGCAGCAGTTCCAAGTCACAGAGCGTCCCGTGCACGTCGCGGATGTCCTCGAAGCCGTACATGAGCATGAGTAGTCGTTCGAGCGAGAGCCCCCACGCCATCACGTCGCAGTCGACGCCCAGCGGATCGAGCACCTCGTCGCGGAAGATGCCGGAGTTCCCCACCTCGACGACCTCGCCGGTCTCGGGGTGGGTTCCGAACAGCTCGAAGCTCGGTTCGGTGTAGGGGTTGTAGTGGGGTTTGAACTCCAGGTCGGTGATGCCGAACTGCTCGTAGAACTCCGTGAACGTCCCCATCAGGTCGCGCACGGAGAGGTCCTCGGCCATCACCCAGCCCTCTATCTGGAAGAATTCAAGCAGGTGCGTCGGATCGAGCGTGTCGTTGCGGTACACCTTCTCGACGCTGAAGAAGCGCTTGGGCGGTTCCAGCTCGCCGACCTCGTGTCCCGAGAGGTACCGCATCGACAGCGAGGTGGTGTGTCCGCGGAGGTCCAGCCCCCGGGCGACGTCTTCCTCCCACGGCGAGTGGTACCCCTCGCCGTCGGGCCCGACGCCCTCTAAGTGCGCCGAGCGAACGCGCTCGACGAGATCCTCGGGTAGCTCCTTGATCTCGTCGGGTTGCGAGAGCGCGAACTGGTCCCAGTGGGTCCGGGCGGGGTGGTCCTGGGGCATGAACAGGCAGTCGTTGATCCAGAACTGGGCGTCGACGTGCGGCCCCTCCATCTCCTGAAAACCCATGCCGACGAGGGTGTCCTTCACGCGATTGGCGGTCTGACGGAGGATGTGTTCCTTGCCGTGGCTCACGTCCTCGGCGTCGGCTTCGACGTTGTACTCGGTGAACTCCACGTCCTCCCACTCGCCGCTGGTGAGCAGTTCCGGGGTTAGCTGGTCGACCGTCTCGGCGGCCTCGACGCCCTCCATCAGCGCCGTGACGCCGCCGTCGGTCAGGCGCACCGACCGAACCGTCTCCTCGCTGAGTTCGAGCAAGCCGCGGCGTTCCAGTTGGTCGAGCGCCTCGGCGTCGGCGTCCTCGATGCGGCCGTCGGCGACGGCCTCAAGCGCGTGCATCTCGGGGTCGGCCCCCGCGTCGACCGCGGGATCGGCCGTTATCTTGCCGCTGTCGATCTCGCCGTACCCCTTGCGGGCGTAGTTCGACAGCGCGATGTCGACGGCCCCGCCTTCGAGGCCGGACGCGCCGATGACCTGTCCCATCTGCGCGGGTTCCTCGTCGGCCCCGGCGTCCAGCGCGGCCGCGTAGAGGTCCTGTTCCGGCAGGCTCTCGCGGACGTAGCGTTCGCCCTCCTCGGTCAGGTCGTAGTGTTCGAGCGTCTCCTCGGCGACGGTCACGAGGCCGTCGGCCTCGAGTTCGAAGGCCGCTCGCGTGGCCGCCTCGGGTTTGAGGTCGGCGTCCTCGGCCACCTCGTCGATCCGTCTGTCCTCCTGTGCGTCGGCGGCCTGTAGGACGGCCACCTGTGCCTGTGGTCGTTTCATGCGGGTGTCTCGGTCGTTGTCGGGAAATACCGCGGGTCGCTCAGTTAACGGTTCTCACTTCCTGCCGGGCGGTTTCGTCCGACAGCGCCTCCCGACGCGGTCGGAGTCCACGCACCGTCAGGCGGCGAAGAAGAAGCCGAACCCCGGACGGCGATCTGGCTGGCGGGCGACGCCGGCGCGGTGGGATTCGGATGCCATGTGCGGAGGGTCGTGATTGGGCAGTAAAAGGGTTGCGTCACCGATTAGCGATGAAATCGAGCGGCGGAGAAGCGACCGCCGAGCGCTACGCGCGCTTGCGGTCGGAATCGAGGTCGATGTCGAGGTCGTCCAGTTTCTCCTCCCACTCGGCGCGTTTCTCCTGGTGGTCTTCGAGGAACGACTCCATCAGCTCGGCGGCCTGCTCCTTACAGCCCCCACAGAGGCGTTCGCCGCCGACGCACTCCTCGTAGACCTCCTTGGCGAACTCGTCGTCGTCGCCCGACAGCAGGTAGGCGTACAGTTCGTACACGGGACACTCGTCGGCTTTACCGCCCTTCTCGCGCTGTTCCTCGGCGGTAGTCCGCCCGCCCGTCGTCGCCGACTTCACTTTGTCGTAACCGTCCTCGGGGTCGTCGAGTAGGGAGATGTGCGAGGCCGGAACCGACGAGGACATCTTCCCGCCGGTCAGCCCGGTCATGAAGCGGTGGTAGACCGACGACGGCGGGAGGAAGCCGTGGCCGCCGTGGTCCAGTTCCACTTCGCGAGCGAGCTCCTCGGCGTCTCCCTCGCCTAGCTCGAAGGCGTCGATATGCTCGTCGTAGACGCGCTTCTCCCCGGGAACGGCCTCGATGAGCGCCTCGAAGGCCGCGTCGGTCGCCCGTCGGTCGAAGATTCGGGTCCGGGGACGGAGCGGTTCCTTCCCGGCGTTCTCCAACTTCTCGACGGTGGATTCGCGGGCGTCGGGCGGGGCCGGCTCTCGGGTTCGAAGCCAGTCGGCGGCCTCGCCACAGCGGGGCAGGTCGGCGTCCTCGGCGTACTCCTCGCGGGCGTCGTAGGCCTGCCGGAGCAGGACTCGCTCGTCCGCTTCCGCCTCGAAACTGGCGAAGGCCTCCCGGACACCGAAGTAGCGCATCCGCGCCGCGAGGTCCCGGGCCAGTCGCATGTGGGGGTCCTGATCCGGGCCGACGGGGATGACCGTCGGCTTCGGCTCGTCGAGTTGCGGATACAGGATGTCGGCCATCTGCGTGACGACCGACTGCATGTAGGAGACGTTCGTCTCGCCGCCGAAGTCGTAGATCGCCTGCAGTTCCGAGAAGTTCGCCTCCGTCCCGAGTTCGAACGCCAGGTCCTGTAGCTCGCGGTTATCGGATTGGCGGTACAGCTCGCCCTCCTCGGGGTCGAAGCCGAGCGCGAGCAGGGAGAGGACGTAACTGCGGGCGTGCTCGTCGATCTTCTCCCAGGAGAGCCCGCGAGCGGCGTGGGCTTCGAGGTCGGCGATGAGCGCGTAGGCGTCGCCGCCCTGCTGCTGGTGCCAGATTATCTCGTCGAACACCATCTTGTGGCCGATGTGGGGATCTCCGGTCGGCATGAACCCAGAGAGCGACGCGAACTCCTCGCCCTCGCGCATGGCCTCTGCGACCGGTCGGTAGTCGCGGTGGCCGAAGATGACGCCCCGCCGCATCAGGTAGTGCGGGTCGGGCACCTCCGGCAGCACCTCGTCGAACTCCTCGATGCCGAACTGCTCGAACAGTTTCCGGTAGTCGGCGATCGTCGAGGAACCCCACGGGTCGAGTCGCACGTCGTCCGCGCCCTCGGTTTCCGTGCCACCGTCAGCGCGGAGCGCTGACGAAGCTCGCCTCGCTTCGCTCGCCTCACCGCCGTCAGAGCGAAGCTCCGACGAGGGTCGGCTCTCGTCGTTCGCTTCGCCCCCGTCGGCGCGAAGCGGCGCGTCCGACCCGCGCCACGCTCGCCCCGACCGGCGGCGGTCCTCGTCGGGCGATGCGTCCTCTGTCGGCGTGTCGCGGTCGGACATCGTACACCGACCCATCGGCCCGGTCGGCGCAAAAAGGGTTCGTTTCGAGGCGTCGCGGCGACTGCTCTCAGGGCGTCAGCCGCTCGACGGCGACCCACTCGACGCCCGCCCCGTCGGTCAGCGCGAACACCATCGTCTTTCGCACGCCGTGGGCCAGCCGCACGTCCAGCGCGAGGTCCCGCGGTTCGAAGACGTACTCGGTCGGCAACACCCGGACCAGCCGCTCTGAGTGGCCCAGATTCTCGACGGACTCCGCGTCGGCGTAGGTTCGGAAATCCGCGCCGAACTTGAATCCGGTCTTGGGGACGACGCCCGACTCTCGAAGCGCCGTGTAGACCGCCAGCCGCCGGTCGAACCGCTCGCCCTCCACGTCGTGGCCGCGTTCGACGACCGCCTCGGCCCCCCCATCGAGCGAGAGGTGTCCCTCGCGGGCGAGGTAGGCGGCCTCGACCAGCGAGAGTTGAACCGCGTCCTCGTCGAGTCGCTGGCCGTAGAACGCCCGCTCGTACAGCGCCGCGGGCGGGTCCCAGCACACCGCGCGCTCGGCCAGCAGGTCCCCCGCGGTCGCCGGGACGCTCGGGTCGCTGGTGCCGGCCACCTCGGGCCGGTCGGTATCGAGGTACGTTATCTCGCTCTCCTCGTCGACGACGCTCAGCACGCAGTCGCCCAGCGACGCCGCCGGCAGGCCGTCCCGCTCGCCGACGACCCGGACCCGGTGAGCGACCGCGTCGTCCCACGGTCCCTGCCCGCGGGGGTACACCACGAAGTCCACGCCTTCGGAGTCCTCGACCCAGCCCTCGCGGGCCGGCGTGAGGTAGAACCCCCGGTCCCGCAGGTCCTTGTAGACGAAGAACTCGACCTCCGAGACGGCCGTCGAGGTGAGCAACTCGCGGAAGTCCATCCCGTCGACCCCTTCGATGTCGCCGCGGTAGAGGAGGTGCGCGGCCTCGACCGGCGCGAGGTCCAGTTCGCCGCCCCGGACGCGACCGTACCCCCGCGAATCGTAGAACCGCTCCCGGGCGCGCTGGCCCGCCCGGACGACGTCGCCGTCGAGTGTGATGTCCATGCCCGTGTCTGGTCCGTGCGGGGACAAATCCCCTCCGGGTCACGGCTAGCAATCGCTGAAAGAATTGCTCCGCCTCCCGTTACCGCAGTGACTACCTCGAAAGCCCCCGACCGCTCCAGTCGAGGGCTTCGCTGCGCTCCTCGTCACTCCCGATGGTCGTTCCTGTGGTGCTTACGTCAGCCGTCTTCCCGGAGCGGTCGGCCCCTTTCAATCCCGGAAGACGCTTCGCGTCTTCTCCCTCGCGGAAGTTTCACTCGCTCTCAGTCCCACCCCGTGAACGTTTTGCTGGGTTCTGAAACGTTCAGGAGTCAGGAGCCGATTACCCCATCTGCTCGCAGGTGCTGTCCAGACAGCGTCGGCCGCCGGCCGTCTCGAACGCGGGGAGCCCACAGGGGCAGTCGCCGACGACGATTCCCGAGGGGAACGAGAAGCCGGTGTCGCAGTCGGGGTAGCGCTCGCAGCCGGCCAGTAGGCCGCCGCGGCGGATGATCCGCAGGTCGCCGTCGCAGTCGGGACAGGACCAGACGCGGTCGAAGGCGTCGGTTACGCGGTCGTCCAGCGGGTCGCACTCGCGGTCCAGACAGAGTTCGAAAGCCTCGCCGCGTTCGACGCGCATCGTCGGCAGGCCGCAGTCGTCACAGCGCCCGCCGGTGACGGTGGCGTCGGAGGGGAGGCCGTGGGCGCGGTCACAGCCGGTACAGGTGACGCTCCCGCGGGTGCGGACGAGCGTCCCCGGACAGTCCGGGCAGTCGGCGACCGGCACGCCCGCGTGAGAGGCCGGAAACCGAGCGCTGCCGTGTTCCTCGTGGGCGACTACGCGGAGCAGTTCCTCGCCGTCTCTCGCGGTCACGGTGCCGTCCGAGACGGCGACGCTCTCGGCGCGGGTGAGCCACGCCACCGGTTGGTAGCCCTCGGCGTCGTGGACGAGGACGGTGTTGTCGGGTTTGACGACCACCAGCACGTCGCCGCGCTGTTCTCGCTCGCGGGACCCTTCGAAGACGGTCGTACACTCGCCGGCCATCACGCGCGTTCCGTCGTGCATGGGTCGGGGTGGTCCCGTTCTCGTATATGAAGGCTCGCCCACAACAGGCAAAACCCCCGAGCGACTGAGAGTCGGTAATGAGCGACGTTCCGCCCGCCATCTGTTTCGACATGGACGGCGTCCTCGTCCAGTCCGAGGACCACTGGGTCACCGTCCAGCGCGACCACATCCTGCCGACCGTCGCGCCGAACGACGACATCCCGCTGTCGGCCATCACCGGCCGCGACTACTCGGAGGTCTACCCCGACCTGAACGCCGAGTACGACATGGCCGTCTCCCGCGAGGAGTACGAGTCCCTCTTCGAGGAGGCCGGTCAGGAGATCTACAGCGAGCACGCGACGCTCTTAGACGGCGCGCACGAACTGCTCGACGACCTCGGCGCGGCGGGGGTCTCGCTTGCGCTCACCACGTCGGCCCCCTGGGACTGGATCGACGTCGTCGACGAGCGGTTCGACTTACTCTCGCACTTCGACGCCGCCGTCAGCGCACAGGACGTCGACGGGCCGGGTAAGCCCGAACCGGACATCTACGAGCGCGGCGCGGCCGAACTCGGCGTCGCTCCGGGCAAGTGCTGGGCCGTCGAGGACTCCACCGCGGGCGCGCGAGCGGCCGTGGCGGCGGGGATGACCACCGTCGGGTTCCGCGGCGACGGCGACGAAACGGACCTCTCGATGGTCAATTATCTCGCCGACGACGCCGAGGGCCTCCGGGCGTTGATACTCGGGGAGTAAAGCGAAAGGGGTCGAAGGGGCCGGGGGGCCGATGGAGCGTCAGGCGTCCGCGCGGTAGCCGCGGCCGAGGACCAGGCCGAGGACGTTCGCGACGAAGACGCCGGCGAGGAGGAGCAGTTGTGTCTGTCCGTCCAGCCCGCCGAGCAGCAGCGGGGGATACGCGAGCGGGGCGAGGATCGCCGTCCAGAACCCGAGGAACCGCACGGGTCCGGCAGCGAGCGCTCGGATGTCAACGAGTTTCTCGGTGACGGTGTCGGTCGCTGACCGGAATGGCGAGACGTTAGACATGTCCTCCTCGGTATCACCATGGCGCTACGTCCCCATATAAACGCCAGACCGTTTCCTCGATTTCATCGAATTAGACCCTCCCTGAACTATCCTGTCCGGTTTCGTTACAGGTACAGCGGCCGTTTAGACAGTTCAAAAAGACGTGCCAGCGTCAAGAATTTCGGACAGGAACTCACCGGATCCGGACCGTCCGGGACTGCGTGACCGGCGGGAGCGGGCGGTTCGGGAACGTCACCTCGACGGTGAAGGTGAGTTCGTCCGCGTCGGCCCCGAAGACGGCGACCGGCAGCGTCGTCTGACCAAGGTACGACGGTTTCGCGGTCATCTCGCGGCCGTTGACCGTGACGCGCAGCCCCGCGCGTGCGCCGCCGCCGTTGTTCGCGACCGTCACTTCGCACAGCTCGCGGTCGCCCGGCGCAATCGTTTCCGGGAACTCGCCCCAGTCCACGACGACGACGGGGAGGTCCCGCGCGTTAGCGACGACCTGCTCTGCGACGCCCTCGGAGAGGCCCGCCGATTCGAGGCCCGAGACGCCCGTCTTCAGCACGTCGGCGGGCGACCGGAGGCCCTTCGCAGCGAGTTTGTTCGCCCGGCCGGAGCCGACGCCGTCGATGGCGGTCAGACCCACCGCGTCGGCGCTGATGCCGTGCTCGACGCGGGCCTCGACCCGGCAGGCGAGGTTGGCGAAACGGGCCGGCGCGAGGTTGTCGAGGAACTCCCGCAGCGCGGCCAGCAGCCGCAAGGCGTTCTGCCGGATGACCCACGCGTCGCTCTTGAGCTCGGTGGGCGTCGTCCCGGTCATCCCCGAGCGGAGGATGGCGAGCACCTTCCGCTGGCCGGCGTCGAGTTCGTCCTCCTCGCTCCCCAAGACCGCGTTCACGGCGTCCTGCTCGTCCGACCGGGCGCTGACGCTGTCGAACTCGGTCGCGCCCGCGACGGTGCGGAGGAGGTCGTCCGCGTCGATGGCCGCCGAGCCGTCGCCCGTCCCCGCTTCTGCGCCCGTCTCCGCTTCGCAGCGTTCGGCGAGGTCGGCGAAGCGGCGGGCGGTCTCCAGTCGGAGGTAGAACTTCGAGGCGAGGTGGCCCAGCCGCGTCGGTTCGATGCGGAGCCCGTCCTGTTCCACGAAGCCGTCGGCGACCAGTTCCGAGAGCGTCGCGCTGACGCGCTCTCGCAGGTCGCTCCCGGCGTCGTACTCCTCGGGCGCGGACTGGGCGCGGGCGTAGTAGAACGTGGTTTCCAGCCAGTCCATCACGTCGTCCACGTCGCCGATGGTTCCCAGCGCGATCTCGGCGTTGAGATGAGCGTCCAGTTCGGCGGCCAGTCGGGACTCGATCTCCTTGCCGTCACGCAGGAGTCGGCGGTACTTGTCGGCGTCCGAGCGGTCACAGACCACCCACGCGTAGCCCATGTCGTCGTAGCCCGGCCGTCCCGCCCGGCCGAGCATCTGGAGGACGTCGAGCGGGCTCATGTCCACCTCGCCCTCCAGCGGGTCGTGCAGTTTGGTGTCGCGGATGACGACGCAGCGAGCGGGCAGGTTCACGCCCCACGCCAGCGTCGAGGTGGAGAAGAGGAGCTGAATCTTCCCCTCCTTGAACCACCGCTCGACGCGGTTCTTGTCCTCGCGAGAGAGCCCGGCGTGGTGGAAGCCGACGCCGTCCAAGACGGACTGCCGGAGCGTGTCGTTGGATAGCTCGGCGGCGTCGGTGTGGAAGTCGTAGTCCCCGCGCGCGCCCATCGGAATGTCCCGCTCGGTGAGTTCGTCGCGGGCCTTCTTCGCGGCCTGGACCGTGTCCTGCCGCGAGGAGACGAAGACGAGGGACTGGCCCTCGTCGCGGATGTGCGGTTCCGCGAGGTCGAGCGCGCGGTAGAGCCGCCGGTACTTGTCGGCGAAGGCGTTCTCGCCGTGGGAGTAGGTCTTCACGTCGGCGTTCAGCGGCACCGGGCGGTACTCGTCGCCGAAGGCGAACGTCGTCTCGTCGGGGGCGTCCAGCCAGTCGGCCACGTCCCGGATGTTGGGCATCGTCGCCGACAGCGCGACCACGCGCGGGTCACAGAGCCGACGGAGCCGGGAGACGGTGACTTCCAGCACCGCGCCGCGCCGGTCGGAGTCGAGTAGGTGGACCTCGTCGATGACACAGCAATCGACGTCCGTGATGAAGGAGTACCGCGGCGTGTCGTGCTTCCGCGTCGCGGAGTCGGCCTTCTCGGGAGTCATCACGAGGATGTCGGCCCGCTCGGCCCGGCGCGGGCTCAGGTCGCGCTCGCCGGTGACGACGTACACCGAGTAGCCCATCTCCTCGAAGCGCTCCCACTCGCTCTCCTTCTCGTTGGTGAGCGCGCGGAGCGGGGCCAGAAAGAGGGCGGTCCCGCCGGCCGCGAGCGTCTTGCAGATGGCCAGTTCCGCGAGCGCGGTCTTTCCGCTCGCGGTCGGCGCGCTGACGACGACGTTGTCCTCTCGGTTCAACAGGGCGGGAAGCGCCGCCGACTGCATCTTGTTGAACCGCTCGAAGGGGAACGCGTCCGCGAAGTCGGCCACCACCTCCTCGACCGCCACCGTCGGCTCGCTGTCGGCGCTGTGTGGCACGTCGTGAGGACGGAACCGCGTCGGCAAAGGCGTTTCTATGGTGGCCTCTCGGCGGTCGGTTTCGGAAGGGGGTTGCTAACACGAATCAGTCTATCGATGACCGCGGTATCGGTCGTGAATGTCGGCTTATCCACACGCTAACCGCGCTCTTCTCCGACGACGGACGACGCTCTCGCTCGCGTGAGCGCACGCGACGGCCGAAACCGTCCGCGGGCTTATGTGGCTAGCAACCCGCCGATAGGTGTGAGCAAGGACTGGGAGCCGGAAACCATTTTCGAGGTGCTGGGGAGCGAGGACGTCCGTCGGATCCTCGCGGTCGCGAACGTCGAACCCGTCTCCGTTCCGGCCCTCGCCGAGGGGCTGGACGCCTCCGAGCCGACGGTGTACCGCCGCGTCAACGTCTGCCAGGAGTACGACCTCCTCCGGGAGGACACTCGCGTCGACGAGGACGGGAACCACTACAAGGTGTACGAGACGACCTTAGAGCGGATCTGTTTCGAACTCGACGGCGGCGGCTTCGAGGTCGACCTCCGACTCCGCCGGGAGACCGTCGACCAGGTGGAGGACGTCCCCCGGGACGATTTTTCCGCCGACGAGGACGCGTGAATCGCCCTCGGCGGCGTTACGATTCGGGAGACGCCGTCCGGACGATTCATCAGGACTTCACGACCTGAAACAGCCCCACCTCGCGGCGGTCGCGCCCGTTCGCCGCGGGGAGCGCGGAAATTTCGTCTCGGTCCTGTCGAGTGAACTCGATCGTCGATATCCGGGGCTTCACGGCCTGAAGCGCTGCTGGGGATTATAACAATCTGCCATCCATATCCGCCTACCGGAACCCATGTCAGTTCTCGATACAGTCAAGCAGAAGGTCGGCGTCGCGGAGGAAAAACCCGAGTACCGGTGTGAAGACTGCGGCAACGAGTTCGAATCGGACTCCGATCCCGGCTCCTACTGGTTCCAGTGCCCCGAGTGCGGGTCCGAGGACCTGACCGAGATGGACGCGGAGTGACGGGACCGTCGAGAGCCGTCGTGCGGTTCCGCTGAACCCAATCTCTTTTGCGCGTAGGCGCCAACCCACGACCAATGAGTCGTGCGCGCAAGCCCGACTGGCTGAAGACTCGGCCGCCGTCGGGCGAGCGATTCACCGACATCAAAGCGAGCCTCCGCGAGCGGGACCTCAACACGGTCTGTGAGGAGGCCAACTGCCCGAACCTCGGGGAGTGCTGGAGCGGTCGGGACGGCCCGGGGACAGCGACGTTCATGCTCATGGGCGAGCGCTGCTCGCGGGGCTGTAACTTCTGTGACGTCGAGACCGGCGGAATGGACGCGCTGGACCCCGACGAACCGGAGCAGGTCGCCGACGCCGTCGCCGACATCGGCCTCGACTACGTCGTCCTCACGAGCGTTGACCGCGACGACCTCCCCGACCAGGGGGCGGGCCACTTCGCCGAGACCATCCGGGCCATCAAGCGCCGCGACCCGTCGGTTCTCGTCGAGTGCCTGATACCGGACTTCCGCGGTGAGGAGCGCCTCGTGCAAAAGATCATCGACGCCGAGCCGGACGTGCTCGCGCACAATATCGAGACCGTAGACCGCCTTCAGTGGCCGGTCCGGGACCGCCGGGCGGGCTACGAGCAGTCGCTGTCGGTCCTGCGGCAGGCCGACCGCGAGAGCGACGTCCATACCAAGACCAGCCTGATGCTCGGCGTCGGCGAGTACGCCCACGAGGTGTACCAGACGCTCTCCGATTTGCGGCAGGTCGGCGTCGACGTGGTGACGCTCGGGCAGTACCTCCAGCCCTCCCGCTCGCACCTGGAGGTCTCTGAGTACGTCCACCCCGACGCCTTCGAGACGTGGCGGCGGGTCGCCGAGGAGGAACTCGGGTTCCTGTACTGCGCGTCGGGGCCGATGGTCCGGTCGTCCTATCGCGCGGGCGAGCTGTTCGTCGAGGCGGTGCTGGAAGACGGCGACGTGGACGCCGCCCGCGAGCGAGCGCGGAGCGGGTGAGACCGAGACGCTCGGCCCGGAATGTACGGTCGCCGACTCGCCTCCGTCGTCAGTCCCCCGTCGGGTACCGCCGCTTCGAGAGCGCCATCGGGTCGGCGTCGGCCGTCGAGAACGGCTGGATCACGAAGCCGAAGGAGGCGTCCGTCGGCTGGACGCGGTACTGTTCGAGCGGTTCGACCGGCGTCCCGCCGACGCCGGAGACGAGGTGGTCCAAGTCGAACGCGACCGAGTCGCTCGCTTCGAGTTCGTACTGGTACTCCGCGTCGTCGAGGTTGGCCCAGTGGTCGGTGTTGACGTTCATCGACTCGTCGAGGGGCAATCCGAGCAGGCCGGTGCCGTCGCCGTCGGTCAGCGCGGCCCACCGGGTGCCGGCCTTGTTGCCGTTGTCCGTCGGCGGCAGATACGGGACGTACTGGTCGGCGACGCTACCCGCGTAGCGGCCCGTCCGGACGCCCCACTGGCGGTCGGGATAGGTCTCCTCCGGCCCGCGGCCGTACCACTCCAACTCGTCGAAGCGGTCGGGCACGTCGAGGCGCAGGCCCATCTTCGGGAGGTAGTCGGTCACCGTCTGCCGGAGCTTGTCGTTGGGCGAGGCCGCGACGTCGATAGCGACGTCGCCACAGCCGAAGACGCGATAGCTGTACGTGACCGAGAAGCCCGGGCCGCGCCGCGTGACGGTCTCGAAGGAGTTCAGGTTCAGCCACGCGACCGCGCCGTCTATCGGCTGGTCGGTCCGCGCGGCCACCTCGTCGTCGCCCAGCCCGCGGTCGTAGACGCGGACGTTGTCGATCCGCGTGCCGCTTGCGACGTAGCCGTCGCCGGCGCGGCCGACCGTCACCGGCGAGTCCGAGTGCCGGAGCGACCCGTCGTAGGCCTTCGTGTTCTGGCGCTCCCCGTCGATGTAGAACCGTAGCTCTCCGGCGTCGGCGTCCCAGACACCGGCGATATGGTGCCAGTTGCCGGCCCAGTCCTCGGGAACGTCGGTGGCGACCCAGTGCCACTCGCCCGTGTTGAAGGAGAGTTCGAGCGCCCCGCCGCGGTCGGCGGTCCGGCGCTTGAGGAGGTACTGGGTGCCCTTCATGATGTAGGGTTGCGAGCCAGCGCCCTCCTGTGGTTCGCCCGGCCGGACCCAACATTCGAGCGTCAGGCCGCCCTCCGTTATATCAAGGCTGTCCGAGGTGCCGAGCGAGAGGTAGCTCTGCCCGCCGAAGGACAGCGCCTGTCCGGAGACGCCGGAGACGACGTCGGGACCGTTCCGGAGCGTCCCGTCGTTGCCGTTGTCGGTCGCGTCGGGCGTGATCCGCGTCGAGGAGCGCTCGGTGACCTCGTCGAAGTCGTACCAGAGGACGGCGCTCTCGGGCGGCGAGTCGAACCCGTCGGCCGCTTCCTCGGCCGACAGCGCGCGGTCGAAGACGCGGACCGAGTCGACGGTCGTCTCGGCGTAGCGGCTCGGCTTCTCCGCGTTGTGCGCGACCTGCACCGGGAAGTCGGAGGGGCCGAGTTCCGTCACGTCGTGCGAGCGAGTCGCGACCTCGGCCCCGTCGAGGTAGAGCCGGAGTTCCCCGTCGGTGCAGACGCCGACCAGTCGGTGCCAGGTGTCGCCGTCGAGGTCCGCCGGAATCTCGGCGGTGACGGACTCCCACGAACCGGCCTCGGCGTCGTAGACGAAGAACGAGAACACGTCGTCGTTGACCTTCAGCGCGTAGTGTTTGTCCCCCTTCGTGACGAACGGCGAGTGGCCGCCGGTGTCCAGCCCCCGGAACGTCGCCGCGACGGTGAAGCCGGGGCTGGTGAAATCGAGCGCATCGGGGTTGCCGGCGTCGACGTAGTCGTCCTCCCCGTCGAACGCGAGCGCCGTGCCCGACTGCCCCGAGACGAGTTCGGGGTCGCCGTAGACGGTGCCGTCGCTCCCGGTACTGGATTCGTCCGGCGTCACCAGAACGTCGCTGGCCGACGCGCCTTCGAGGAACGCGTCGACGTCGATGCGGGCGAGGCCGTCCGCCGGCCGCTCGGTGCGCACGTCCTCGACGGTCTGGGAGAGGTCGTTCAGCCCAGCCTCTCGCCAGCTGGAGGCCTGCTCGCTCCCCCAGCTCACCGTCTCGTTCATGATGGGGACGCGCCAGGCGTTGAACCGCGGGCCGGCGTCGAGGAGTTCGGTCCCGTCGTACCGCATGGACGAGAACGTCCCCGACTCGATGTCGAGCGCGTACTCGAAGCGGTCGCCGGCGACGACGACGGCGTCGTCGCCCTCCGACAGCGACACCGCCGGGAGATCCGCCGGGTCGACGACCGACGGCTCCGGCACGTCGAAGGGGACCTCGAACTGGTCGAAGGCGACCTCGTGGCCGGCGTCGGCGTAGGACGTCGCGTCGGGCCGCGTGAAGGCGACTTCGAGTCGATACTCGGTGCCGGGCGACGGGTCCGCGGGTGCCGAGAGGTCGAGGCTGACCGGCTGGGTCTCGCCGGGCGGGATATCGAGGTCGAGCGAACCGGACTGGACGACCTCGTCGTCGGCGGTCAACTGCCACTCGCCGTCGAGCGCGCCGAGGTCGGTGAACGCGTAGTGGTTGGTGACGTACACCTCGCCCGCCGCGAGGTCCCTCGGGGCGACCTTGACCGGCTGGTGGCTGTGTTTGAGCTGCCGGAGTTCGGGCTGGACCGACCGGTCGGACCAGACCATCCCGTTCAGGCAGAACGGGTCCTCGTCGTAGAACTGGAACTCGGTGCCGTCGGCGGTCGTCGCGTTCAGGTCCTGGTTGACCCAGTCCCAGATGAACCCGCCCATCAGGCTCTGGTCGCGCAGCAGCGCGCCGAAGTCGTACCGGAGCGCCGCGCCGTCGGCCTCGTGGACGGCAGAGACCGAGCCCGCGTCCAGCGCCGAGTCGAGGACGCTCACCGCGTCGACCGATATCGGCTCGTCGGCCCCACGCTGGGTGTTCTCGCCGAGGCGGAGCGGGCGGGACCCCGTCGGAAGCGACGACGGGGAGTCGCTCGTCGACGCGAGTTCCGTCCCGTCGAGGTAGAGTGCGAGACCGTCGGCCGAACAGACGCCGACGAGCGTGTGCCACTCGTCGGCCGCGAGTCGGCCCCCCGGCCTGCCGGAGACCGACCGGTCGCCGACGCTGAACTCGAGGTGGCCACCCTCGCGGGCGCTCAGCGCGTACTGATCGCCCTTCGAGAGGAACCCGACCTCGGTGTTGGGTTCGAGACCGGAGAACGTCACCCCGACCGCGAAGCCGGGCGAATCGAAGTTCACCCCGGACGGGTCGGCTACCTCGACGTAATCGCCGCTATCGAGCGTGACCATCCCCTCGGACTGCCCGACGTTCACCGTCGGCGCGCCGACGAGGACGCCGTCGTTACCCGACTCGCTCGTGTCGCGGGCGCGACGCGCGGGCGGCTGGATGTGGTCGGACCACATCGCGTGGATCAGCCCGAGGCTGTTGCCCATCGCGTGGTTGTACTCGCCCATCACCACGGGGCGCTTCCCGTCGCCGATCCACTCACCGCTGGCCACTTCGAGGAGCGAGTCCACGTCGACGTACCGCGGTCCGAGCATGTCGCTGTACTCGACGTTCCACCCGCCGCCGTTGGGCTGGTGGTACATGATTCGGTCCGGCGCGAACCCCTCGACGTCCCCGTCGTAGCTCTCGACGGCCGAGACGCCGGCGACGTCGCTGGTGTCCTCGGGCAGGTTCTCGTCGGAATCCATCGCGAGGGCCGCCATCTCCAGGTGTTCGGCGCTCGTCCCGGCCTCGTTCCCGGTCGACCACGAGAAGATCGAAGCGTGGTTGCGGTCCCGGAGGATCATCCGCCGGAACCGCGAGACCGCCTGCTCGCGGTAGACTTCCGTGTTGGCGAGCAGACCCTGCCACCAGTGGGTCTCGACGTTCACCTCGTCCTGGACGTAGAGGCCGTACTCGTCGGCCAGCCGGTAGAACGTCGGGTCGTTGGGGTAGTGAGAGGTCCGGACGGCGTTGACGTTGTACTGCCGGAGGATCTCGATGTCCTGCCGCATCCGCTCGACCGGGACCGTCCGCCCGGCCTCCGGGGTCGTCTCGTGGCGGTTCGTTCCGCGGACGTTGACCGGTTCGCCGTTGACGAGGACCTGTGCGCCCCGCTTTCCGCGGGTCGTCTCGTAGGTCCGGAACCCGACCTTGTCGAACAGCGCCTCGGTAGTGGTCTCGCCGTCGTCGAGTTCCAGCGCGACCCCGTAGAGGGTCGGGTGCTCCGCGGACCACTTCTCGGGGTTCGAGACGGTCGCTTCCAGCGTGACGGTGCCGCCGTCGGGACCCACGTCGAGCGCCGCCGACCGCGTCGTCACCGTCTCCCCGTCGGGGCCGAAGAGGTGCGCCCTCACCGCGTGTCGGCCCCGTGCCGCGTCGGTGTAGTTCGCCACCTCGGCGTCGATTCGGAGGTGGCCGTCCTCGTACTCCTCGTCCAAGTCGGTCTGCGCGTAGAAGTCCCGGACGTGGACCGTCGGCGTCGAGTAGAGATAGACGCTCCGGAAGATGCCCGAGTACCGGAACATGTCCTGGTTCTCGAGGGCCTCGCCGTCGGAGAACCGATACGCCTGCACGGTCACCGTGTGGTCCTCGCCGGGCGTGACGTGGTCGGTGACGTCGAACTCACCGGGCGTCATCGACCCCTGCTGGAACCCGACGTAGGTCCCGTCGATCCAGACGAAGTACGCCTGTTTCACGCTCTCAAAGTGGAGGAACACCTCGCGGTCGCCCCAGTCTTCCGGCACGCCGAACGAGCGCCGGTAGACGCCCATGGGGTTGGTGTCCGGAACGTCGATGTCGCCCGACGTGGGGTCGAGGTTGCCCGGCAGGTCCGGGTCGTAGGCGTCCCACGTTATCCCCGTGTTCGTGTAGATGCGCTGGTCGTACCCCTCGGTCTGCCAGACGCTCGGGACGGAAATCGACTCCCAGTCGACGCCGTCGAGCGACGCCGGCACGTCCGCCGGCCGCTCGTAGAACCGGAAGTCCCACTCGCCGTTCAGCGACCGGAAGTACGCTGACTCCGCCCACCGGCTCTCGAGCGCCGTGAACGGGTCGTCGGCGTCGCGGGCCGCCTCGACGGACCCGTAGGGGATCGTCGACGTGACGTGCGTCGGTTCTCGGTACTGTTCGAACACCGTCGGGTCCTCGATGTAGGCGTCGAGGTTCCGGATCCGGCCGGGACCGCCCGGCGAGAGATCCGGTGCCGCTGTCGACGGCGTCTCCGCGCTGGCCGCGCCGACGCCGGTGCCGGTCGCCAGCGCCGCCAGCCCGGTTGCCTGTAAGAACTCCCGTCGGGAGGGGGTGATATTCGCGCGCTGTTCGCCGCGCCGTCTCGCTGTTTCGTCGTTCGTCATTGGTGAATCCATCACTCGTTGTTCCATCCCGGCGGACGGAACAGGCGGTCCACGGGCGGATCCATCTTATTTAATCAGGTGGTAAAATGGCTGATACGTTCGGAGAGCGAGCGGGCGCCGAGCGACGACCGACTGTAGTTCTTCTGAGAGATACTGAGCGGAGATTCGTTCACTAATAGTGACTAACTGGTGAGTATAATAATATCAGGAGACACATCCAGTTGCCTCCGTTTTGGACTGCTTCGGCGCGGGCGCGAACTGCCCAACAACTCATCCAGCTCCTTCGTGAGAAATACACTCCGGTAATCTCTGAGCTGCCAGTATAACGCCACACAAACGCTAAACCCGTTGCGAGTCAACACCTATCACATGTCACGCCACGGCAGGTGGTTTCTCTGAGCGTCCTCCAGCGCGATCCGGCCGATAGAGTACAGATACTCGGCGAGGACGGGCAGGTGGTCGACGGCGCGACGGTGCCGGACCTCTCCGAAGACGAACTGGTCGAGATGTATCGCAACCTGAAGTTGGGGCGGCGCTTCGACCAGCGAGCGGTGAGCCTCCAGCGGCAGGGTCGGATGGGAACCTATCCGCCGATGGCCGGACAGGAGGCCTCGCAGGTCGGCAGCGCGATGGCCTTATCAGAGGGCGACTGGACGTTCCCGAGCTACCGCGAACACCTCGCGCTGTACGTCCGCGGCTGGGACCTGGCCGACGACCTGCTGTACTGGATGGGCAGCGAACGGGGCAACTCCCCGCCCGAGGACGTGCAGGTGTTCTCGCTCGCCGTGCCCATCGCCACGCAGATACCCCACGCGACCGGCGCGGCGTGGGCCTCGAAGCTCAGGGGCGAAGACAAGGTGTTCCTCGCGTACTTCGGCGACGGCGCGACCAGCGAGGGCGACTTCCACGAGGGGCTGAACTTCGCCGGCGTCTTCGACGTGCCCGCGGTGTTCTTCTGTAACAACAACCAGTGGGCGATCTCGGTCCCGCGCGAGCGCCAGACGGCCAGCGAGACGCTCGCCCAGAAGGCCAACGCCTACGGTTTCGACGGCGTCCAGGTCGACGGGATGGACCCGCTGGCGGTGTATCAGGCGACCAGCGAGGCCGTCGAGAAGGCTCGCGACCCGCCGGCGGGCGAACGCCGCCCGACGATGATCGAGTCGGTGCAGTACCGCTTCGGCGCGCACACCACCGCCGACGACCCCTCGGTCTACCGCGACGACGACGAGGTCGAGAAGTGGAAGAAGCGCGACCCGATCCCGCGGCTGGAGACGTACCTCCGCGACCGGGACGTGCTCGACGACGAGCGAGTGGCGAGCATCGACGAGTCCATCGAGGAGGAGGTGGCCGAAGCCATCGACGCGGCCGAGTCGACCGACCGGCCCGACCCCGAGGAGATGTTCGCCGACGTCTACGCCGAGATGCCCGCCCGCCTCGAGGAACAGCTCGAGTACCTCCGCGACCTGCGCGAGCGACACGGCGACGAGGTGATGCTCGAATGAGCGCGGAGAACGCACAGAGCCTGACGCTCGTCCAGGCGGTCCGGGACGGCCTCTACGGCGAGATGGAGCGCGACGAGGACGTCCTCGTGATGGGCGAGGACGTGGGCAAGAACGGCGGCGTCTTCCGGGCGACGCAGGGCCTCCACGAGGAGTTCGGCGAGGACCGCGTCATCGACACGCCGCTCGCCGAGTCGGGCATCATCGGCACCGCCATCGGGATGGCCGCCTACGGGCTGCGGCCGGTCCCCGAGATGCAGTTCTCCGGGTTCATGTACCCCGCCTTCGATCAACTGGTCAGCCACGCCGCGCGCCTGCGGACCCGAAGCCGGGGCCGATACACCTGCCCGATGACGGTCCGGGCTCCCTACGGCGGCGGCATCCGCGCCCCCGAACACCACTCCGAGTCCAAGGAGGCGTTCTACGTCCACGAGCCCGGCTTGAAGGTCGTCGTCCCCTCGACGCCGGGCGACGCGAAGGGCCTGCTCGCCGCCTCAATCCGGGACCCCGACCCCGTCGTCTTCCTCGAACCGAAGCTCATCTACCGGGCGTTCCGCGAGGACGTGCCCGAGGAGACGTACGCGACCGAACTGGGAGCGGCGAAGGTCCGCCGCGAGGGCGAGGACATCTCGGTGTTCACGTGGGGCGCGATGACCCGGCCGACGGTGGAAGCGGCCGAGGACCTCGCCGGGGAGGGCATCGACGCCGAGGTGGTCGACCTTCGGACCCTCAAACCGATGGACACCGACGCCATCCTCGACTCGTTCAGGAAGACCGGGCGCGCCGCCGTCGTCCACGAGGCCCCCAAGACCGGCGGCCTCGCCGGCGAGATAATCGCCACGATCCAGGAGGAGGCGCTGCTGTATCAGGAGGCCCCGATCACGCGCATCACCGGCTTCGACGTGCCGTTCCCGCTCTACGCCCTAGAGGACTACTACCTCCCGGAACCCGCCCGCATCAAAGACGGTATCACCGAGGCCGTGGAGTTCTAACGCATGTTCGAGTTCAAGCTCCCGGACCTCGGCGAAGGGGTCGCCGAGGGGGAGGTGCTGGAGTGGCACGTCGCCGTCGGCGACGCCGTCACCGAGGATCAGGTGCTGGCAGAGGTCGAGACGGACAAGGCTGCCGTGGACGTTCCCTCGCCGGTCGAGGGCGTCGTCCGCGAACTGCACGCCGAGGTCGGCGACGTCGTCGCCACCGGCGAGGTCCTCGTCACCATCGAGGAAGAGGGCGACGCCGAGGCGGGCGAGACGGCCGCCGAGAGCGAGCGCGACGCGTCGGCGGGCGACGGCGCTGAACCCGACGCGGGCGCGTCCGGAACGACCGAGGCGAGCGAGTCCGCGGCGGCGACCGAGGGCCGGGTCTTCGCGCCGCCGAGCGTCCGCCGCCTCGCCCGCGAGAAGGGCGTCGACATCGCGACCGTCTCCGGGTCGGGGCCGAGCGGCCGCATCACCGAGGCCGACGTGACCGCCGCCGCCGAGTCGGCCGGGAGCGAATCCGACGACGACGGACCGACACCGGCGGTCTCGAAGGTCGGCGACGGGGAGAGCGGAGAAGACGACGGCCCCACGTCAGTCGTCTCGAAGGTCGGCGGCGACGAGAGCGGTGACGGCGCGGCCGACGAGCGGCCCGTCAAGTCCGCCGTCCGGCGGGCGTCGGGCGACGAGCCGATGGCCGAGCGCCGCGACCGCACGCTGGCGACGCCGGCCACCCGCCGCCTCGCCCGCGAACTGGGCGTCGACATCGACGCCGTCCCGACCGACGAGACCCGCGACGGCGAGCCCTACGTCGACGAGGCCGCCGTGCGCGCCGTCGCCGAGGGGGCGGCCGGCGAAGTCACCGACGAGGACGTCCGCGAGGTCACCGAAGCGGTCGTCTCGGAGATGCGCGACGCGGCCGAGGGGGCGGGCGGCGCGGAGGCGGGCGCGGCGGGCGTCGCCGCGGAGAGGGAGGCCGCCGGCGACCGGCGCGAACCCTACCGCGGCGTCCGGCGGGCCATCGGCGAGCAGATGGCCCGCTCCCGGCGGGAGGTCCCCCACGCGACCCACCACGACAGGGTAGCCGTGCCGGGGCTGGTCGAGGCCCGCGAGCGCCTCGAACCGCTGGCCGAGGAGCGCGGCGTCCGCCTCACGTACACGCCGTTCCTGCTGAAGTGCGTCGCCGCCGCGCTCGACGACCACCCGATTCTCGCCACGCGACTCGACACGGAAACCGAGGAGATCGTCTTCAAGGACGACCGCAACCTCGGCGTGGCGACGGCCACCGACCACGGCCTCGTCGTCCCCGTCGTCGACGATGTGGACGAGAAGGGGCTCCTGCAGGTGGCGACCGAGGTCAACGACCTCGTCGAGCGCGCCCGGAGCCGCGACATCGCCCGCGAGGAGATGCAGGGCGGGACGTTCACCGTGACAAACTTCGGGGCTATCGGCGGCGAGTACGCCGACCCGGTCATCAACGTCCCCGAGACGGCCATCCTCGGCGTCGGGTCGCTGGAAGAGCGGCCCGTCGCAGTCGACGGGGAAGTGGTGGCGAAACCGACGCTGACGCTCTCGCTGGCCATCGACCACCGTGTCGTCGACGGCGCGGACGCCGCCCGGTTCGTCAACACCCTGAAGGAGTACCTCGCGGACCCGACGCGGCTGCTGCTGGAGTAGTCACTCCGTCAGGTCCGAGATCCAGCTCCTGGCCGCCATCGCCTTCGGGAACCCGATGGTCGGTATCGCCAGCGTGGCGACGTGTTCGAGCGCCGCCGCGGAGTGGCCCTCGTCCAGCCCGCGCCGAACGTGCGAGTGGACCGCGCCCTCCGACTGCGCGCCGACCGCCAGCGCGAGTTTCACGAGCCGTTTCGTCTCGTCGTCTAACGGTCCGGCCTCCGAGCACGCCTCCCCGAGGTCGCCGTACGCCTCCCAGACGGCCGGCTGTTCCTCGGCGAACCGCGTCGGCGTCGTCGGCAACTCCTCCGAATCGCTGATCTCGTCTGCCATGTCGGTGCGTACGACCGCCGGCGTTACATAGCTTAGTCCGCCTCGGCGCAGAGGGCGGTAGTTTTTCACCCGGCCCGCCGAGAGGCCGCTATGGTCGTAGGAGACGTCACCACGGGCACGGAACTGTTGGTCATCGGCGGCGGGCCGGGCGGCTACGTCGCCGCCATCCGCGGCGCGCAACTCGGACTCGACACCACGCTGGTCGAGCGGGACGCCTACGGCGGCACCTGTCTCAACCACGGCTGCATTCCCTCGAAGGCCCTCATCTCGGCCACAGATGTAGCACACGACGCGGGACAGGCCGAGGACATGGGCGTCTACGCCGATCCCGCCGTGGACATGAGCACGATGAGCGAGTGGAAAGACGGCGTCGTCACCCGGCTGACCCGCGGCGTCGAGTCCCTCTGTGAGAGCGCGGGCGTCGAACTCATCGAGGGCACGGCGCAGTTCGTCGACGACGAGACGGTCCGGGTCGCCCACGGCGGCGAAGGCCAGGGCTCGGAATCGGTCGCCTTCGAACACGCCGTCGTCGCCACCGGCAGCCGGCCCGTCGAGGTGCCGGGCTTCGAGTTCGACGGCGAGCGCATCCTCTCCTCGACGGACGCGCTCGCGCTCGAGACGGTCCCCGACGACCTGCTGGTGGTCGGGGCGGGCTACATCGGGATGGAGCTCTCGACGGTGTTCGCCAAGCTCGGCGCGGACGTGACCGTCGTGGAGATGTTAGACGACGTGCTGCCGGGCTACGAGGACGACGTGGCGGAGATCGTCCGCGAGCGCGCCGAGTCGCTGGGCATCGAGTTCGCCTTCGGCGAGGCCGCCCGCGACTGGACCGAACTCGACGACGGCATCCGCGTCAGCACCACTGACGAGAACGACGACGTGACTGAGTACAACGCCGAGCAGTGCCTCGTCGCGGTCGGCCGCGAGCCCGTCACCGACACCGTCGGACTGGACGCCGTCGGCCTCGAACCCGACGACGACGGATTCCTTTCCACGGATTCGCAGGCCCGCACGGACGTCGAGCACGTCTTCGCCGTCGGCGACGTGGCCGGCGAGCCGATGCTCGCTCACAAGGCCTCCGCCGAGGGCGAGGTCGCGGCGGAGGTCGCGGCGGGCGAACCGGCCGCGCTGGACCAGCAGGCGATTCCCGCGGCGGTCTTCACCGACCCCGAGATCGGCACCGTCGGGATGACCGAATCAGAGGCCGAGGAGGCCGGCTTCGACCCCGTCGTCGGCGAGATGCCGATGCGCGCGAGCGGGCGAGCGCTGACCCTCGACGAGAGGGAGGGGTTCGTCCGCCTCGTCGCCGACGCCGACAGCGAGTTCCTGCTGGGCGCGCAGATCGTCGGCCCCGAGGCCTCGGAACTGATCGCCGAGGTCGGCCTGGGCATCGAGATGGGCGCGCGCCTCGAGGACCTGGCGAGCACCGTCCACACGCACCCGACGCTCTCCGAGGCGGTCCACGAGGCCGCGATGGCCGCCCGCGGCGAAGCGATTCACACGCGGTAGTGGGCGTTCTTCCCCTCGGTTCCACCGCTGGATTTCTCCCACCCGGCCCCCTTTCAGGCTGGCCCGCCAACCTCGAGGCGATGGTCGAAAACCAGAGCGACACGTTCGATATCGGCGGCGACCTGACCGTCAACCGACTCGGCTACGGCGCGATGCGCATCACCGGCGAGGACATCATCGGCGCACCCGACGACGAGGACGAGGCCCGTAGCGTCCTCCAGCGGGCCGTCGAACTCGGCGTGAACTTCGTCGACACGGCGGACTCCTACGGTCCCGGCGTCTCCGAGCGCCTCATCGGCGAGGCGCTGGACACGGAGAGCGAGGACCTCGTCGTCGCCACGAAGGGCGGCCTCCTGCGCAACACCGACGGCGACTGGCTCCCCCACGGCGACCCCGACTACCTCCGCAACGCCCAACTGGTCTCGCGGGACCGCCTGCGGATGGACCCCATCGACCTCTATCAGTACCACCGCCCGGACCCGGACACGGACTTCGAGGAGTCGATCAACGCGCTCGCCGAGATGAAAGACGAGGGGCTGATCCGCCACGTCGGCGTCTCGAACGTCTCCGTCGAGCAGTTAGACACCGCCCGCGACATCGTCGATATCGCGACGGTTCAAAACGAGTTCAACGTCGCCAACCGCGAGGACGACGACGTGCTGGAAGCCTGCGAGGAGTACGGAATCGGCTTCATCCCGTGGTTCCCGCTCGCGGCGGGCGACTTAGACGACGTCGAGGGCATCGACGAGATCGCCGACGACCACGACGCCTCGCCCCACCAGATCGCGCTCGCGTGGCTCCTCCAGTACTCCGACGTGACCCTGCCAATCCCTGGCACATCGAGCGTCGACCACCTCGAACAGAACGTCGCCGCCAGCGAGATCGAACTGGGCGACGACGAACTCGACCGGCTCTCCTGATCGGCCGAGGCTCCCGTCGACTCGATCCGCCGGCCGCTCACTCTATCGGAACCGCCGACGACCGGTCGGCCGCGCGCCGTCGGTCGTCGCTCGCCGCCGGCCGCTCGGCGGCGACGAACTCGACGGTCAGTTCCGCCCCGTCCCGGATCACGTCCAGCGCGACCGGTTCGCCGGGTTCCGTATCGGTCAGCAGCCGCCGCGTGAGCTCCTCGTGCGACCGAACCGGCACCCCGTCGAGGCCGACCACGACGTCGCCGCCGACCGGAACCTCGGTCCCGTCGACGCGTTTCGACCCCGAACACGCGCGCAGCGACTCGCCGGGGGACTGATCGCGGATGTCGACCACGACGACGCCGCGCGGCTCGTCCAGTCCGTTCGCGCTGGCGACCCGCGGCGTCACGTCGAGCGTGCTGATGCGGAGGTAGGAGTGACGGTAGCGGCCGTCGCTGACGAGGGCGGGGACCACCGTCGAGACGACTCGCGCCGAGACGGCGAAGCCGATGTTGTCCCCCGAACGCGCGCGGTTGACGCCGACGACCGGGTAGCTCTCGCTTCCGGAGTCGCCGTCCGCGTCCGCGGCGACCAGCGGCCCGCCGCTGTTACCGGGGTTTATCGGCGCGTCCGTTTGGACGACGTCGGGGATGGCGAACCCGCCGGAGATCGGCATCGAGCGGTCGACGCCGCTGACCACGCCCGCGGTGATAGAGCCCTCCAGTCCCAGTGGGTTCCCGAGCGCCGCGACGGCTTGGCCGGGTCGCGGCGCGTCGGCTCCAGTCGCGATCGGCAGGGGGTCGGCGTCCGGCGGCCGGTCTTCGATTCGGACGACCGCGAGGTCGGTGTACACGTCGCTGCCGACGACGGTGCCGGTCTGCCACGTCCCGTCGTGGAAGCGGACGTCGACCGCTTCGCACTCGCGGACGACGTGCTCGTTGGTCAGGACGTGTGCGTCGTCGTAGACGAATCCGGAGCCGGCACCGCGCTGGCCGGCCTCGCGGTAGACGGAGACGACCGAGGGGACGGTCGCGTCGTACAGGTGTCGGTAGTCGATAGTGTCCATACAGACTATTGTGCCCGAGTGGCATACCCCTGTCGCGTCGTGACACCCGACCGCGGCGCTTTTCATGACGAGCGGACTACCCGACGGTATGACGACCATCACGCTGGGGCCCGCGGGCACCTACTCCCACCGGGCCGCGCAGGCGGTCGACGACGGCGACATCGAGTTCGCCGAGTCGATGACCGCCATCGTCGAGGCCGTCGCCGAGGGGGAGGCCGACCGCGGCGTCGTCCCGGTCGAGAACAGCATCGAGGGGTCCGTGACGGAGTCGCTGGACGCCTTCGCCGAGTACGACGTCGCCGTGATCAAGGAGATCATCACGCCCATCCGCCACGCGCTGCTGGCGCAGGGAGATAGCTTCGATCTCGTCACCAGCCACGCGCAGGCGCTGGCCCAGTGTCGGGGCTGGCTGGACGAGCACTACCCCGGCGTCGACGTGGAGGCGGTCGCCTCGACGGCTCGCGGCGTCGAGCGCGCCCGCGAGGACCCCAACGTCGCGGCCATCGGTCACCCCGAGAACGCCACCAACGGCACGGAACTGAAAGTGCTAGCCGAGGACATCCAGGACCAGTCCTCGAACGCGACCCGCTTCCTGGCCGTCGCGCCCGTCAGCGAGCGCTCGGAAGCCGGCGGGAAGTCCTCCTTCATCGTCTACCCGAACGCCGACTACCCCGGTCTGCTGTTGGAACTGCTCGAACCGTTCGCCGACCGCGACATCAACCTCACCCGCGTCGAGTCCCGACCGAGCGGCGAGCGGCTGGGCGACTACGTCTTCCACGTCGACATCGCCGCCGGGCTCTACGAGGAGCGCACGCGGGACGCCATCGCCGACGTCGAGGCGCTCGCGGAGAACGGTTGGGTGCGCCACCTGGGCTCCTACGACTCCGAGACGGTGCTGAACTGACCCGGTTCGACGGGGTTCTTAAGTTCCGTCCCCGTGTACGCTCGCCTATGAGCGACCGTGACCCCTTCGCGGAGATCGAGCGAGCGCTCGACACGTTCGGCGAGCAGTTCGGCGTCGACCTCGACAGCGTCCCGACGGACATCGTCGATGCGGGGGACGCCTACGTCGTCCGCGCCGACCTCCCCGGCTTCGACAGCGAGGACTTAGACGTGCAACTGGCCGACGAGCGGGAACTCACCATCAGCGCCACGCACAGCGAGTCCGCGCAGTCGAGCGACGGGCGGTACGTCCAGCGCGAGCGCCGCCGGCAGTCGGTCAGCCGAACGGTCAGGCTCCCGGCGGCAGTAGACGAGGAGGAAACCAGCGCCAGTTACGACGACGGCGTGCTGACCGTCCGCCTCCCGAAGGTCAGCGCCGACGGCGACGAGGACGGGACGGACATCCCGGTGAACTGAGATGGTCCTCGAACCGGGGTCGGTAGTGCCGGCGGTCGCCGCCGAGAATCAACGCGGCGAGCGGGTCCGCCCGGACTTCTCGCGCCCGACGGTCGTCTACTTCTACCCGAAGGACGACACGCCGGGCTGTACGACCGAGGCCAGGCAGTTCGAGGACCGCCACGACGACTACGAGGAGGTCGGCGTCGCCGTCTACGGCGTCTCGACCGACGACGTGGACAGTCACCGCGAGTTCGCCGAGGCCCACGACCTCGGGTTCGACCTGCTGGCGGACCCCGACGGCACCGTCGCCGAGGCGTTCGACGTGGACCTGCGAGACGGGCGGACCCCGCGGACGACGTTCGTCGTCGCCCAAGAGCAGGTCGTCGGCGTCTACGAGGGCGTCCGCCCCGACGGCCACGCGACCGACGTGCTGCGCGACCTCGCCGAAGCGGGCCTCGTCGACGCCGCCGAACAGTAGCGTGCGAGAGAGAACAGCGGAGAGAGGCAGTTCGCCGGGCTACTCCTCGATGTCGATCGCCGGCCGACCCGGTTCGGCCTTCTTCGCCAGCGAGTCGTCGGCGTCCTCGGCCGAGCGGACGACCACCTCGGCGTCGAACTCGCGTTCGATGAGCCACGTCGCCCGCTTCAGAGCCGCCAGTTCGCCCTCGGGCGAGAGCGTCTCGTCGTACTGGGCGCGGCCCGCGAGGTCCTTGGCGAAGTCGGCGGCGGCCTCGCCGTGGCGCTGGAGGTCCTCGTTCTGCATCACCGCGGGGACGACGTTGTCCGCGTCGCGGGCGATCTCCACGACCCGGTGCTTCCACTCGGGCGCGACGGCGAGCGTGATGGTCGTCGGGTCCTCGATGCCGACGGTGTCGACGATGTCGCGGACGTCCTCGCGGGTGTTCTCGACCAGCCGGCGCTCGACGTCGTAGCCCTCGGGCGCGTCGGCGCTGGGCCAGTCGGCCTCGGCCAAAAGGCCCTCGCGGTCTAAGCGCTCCCACATCTCCTCGCCGACGTGGGGGGCGACCGGCGCGAGCAGTTTCGCCGCGACCCTGACGCCGCGTTCGAGCACCTCGGCGTCGGGCGTGGTCGCGTCCTCGTAGCGACGGAGCAGGGAGACGAGTTCCCGCAGCGCCTGCAGCGCGTGGTTGAAGCGGAACTGCTCGTACTCCTCGGTGGCGCGGGCCGCCGTCGCGTCGATCTCGCGGGAGACGTAGTCGGCGATGTCCGCGCCGTCGGGACCCATCTCGATATCGCCGTCCGCGAACTCCTCGGCCAACCGGTAGACGTTCTGGAGGAAGGAGTGGGCCGACTGGACCTCCTCGGCGCTCCAGGCCAGTTCCTTCTCCGGCTGGGCAGCCTCCATGATGAACAGGCGGGCGGTGTCCGCGCCGTACTCCTCGATGATGCGCTGGGGCGAGACGCCGTTGCCGCGGCTCTTGGACATCTTGTGGCCGTCCTCGCCGAGCACCATCCCCTGGTTCGTCAGGTTCGTGAACGGCTCGCGCGCGTCGGAGAGCATGTCGAGGTCGTTCACGACCTTCGTGAAGAAGCGGGCGTACAGCAGGTGCATCACGGCGTGTTCGATGCCGCCGACGTACTGGTCGACCGGCATCCAGTCGCTGGCCCGGTCGCCGTCGAAGGGGACCTCGTCGAGGTCCGGCGAGGTGTAACGCAGGAAGTACCAGGAGGAGTCGACGAACGTGTCCATCGTGTCCGTCTCGCGGACGGCGTCGCCGCCGCAGTCCGGACAGTCGACCTGTTTCCACTCCTCGGCGGCGTCCAGCGGGTTCCCGGTCGTGTGGACGAACTCCGGCAGTTCCACCGGCAGGTCCTCGTCGGGGACCGGGACGTGACCGCAGTCCTCACAGCGGATCATCGGGATGGGCGTTCCCCAGTAGCGCTGCCGTGAGATGCCCCAGTCCCGGAGGTTGTACTCCGTCCGGTGCTCGCCGTCGAACTCCTCCACGAAGGCGTCGCGGGCCTCCTCGCTGTGGAGGCCGTCGAACTCGCCGCTGTCGACGAGGACGCCGTCCTCGGTGTATGCCTCCGCCTGCACGTCGATCTCGTCGGCGTCCACCTCGGCCTCGGGACCGGGTTCGACGACCTGCTTGATCGGGACGCCGTGGGCCTCCGCGAACTCGTGGTCGCGGTCGTCGTGGGCGGGCACGGCGTAGAGCGCGCCGGTCCCCACGTCGGTCAGCACGTAGTCGGCGACGTAGACCGGAATCTCCTCGCCCGTCGCGGGGTTCTTCGCGTACTCGCCGGTGAAGACGCCAGAGGTCACGTCCAAGTCGTCCTCGTCGGCGGCCTCGGCCATCTCGACGTACTCGGCGACCTCCTCGTTGTCCTCGGCGATCTCCCGGGCGACCGGGTGGCCCGGGGCCAGCGAGAAGTACGTCGCGCCGTAGATGGTGTCGAGCCGCGTCGTGAAGATGTCCACGTCGCCGTAGCCCGGAATCTCGAAGGCGACGCTCGCGCCCTCCTGCTTGCCGATCCAGTTGCGCTGCATCTCGCGGACGTTGTTCGGCCACCCCTCCAGGTCGTCTAAGGCCGAGAGCAGTTCGTCGGCGTAGTCGGTGATGGTGAAGAACCACTGGTCCATCTCGCGGTGCTCGATGGGCGTCTCACAGCGCCAGCACAGCTCCTCGTCTCCCTCGCCCTCGACCTGCTCGTCGGCCAGCACCGTCTCGCAGGAGGGACACCAGTTCAGCTCGGCGGCCTGTCGCTCCACGAGACCCTCCTCGCGGAAGCGCTTGAACAGCCACTGGTTCCACCGGTAGTACTCCGGTTCGCAGGTCGTGATCTCCCGCTCCCAGTCGTAGCCGAACCCCATCTCGGTCAGCTGTTCCTTCATCGAGTCGATACACTGCATCGTCCAGTCCCGCGGATTGGTGTCCCGTTCCTCGGCGGCGTTCTCGGCGGGCAGGCCGAAGGAGTCCCACCCCATCGGGTGCAGGACGTCTTCCCCGCGCATCCGCTCGAAACGGGCGAACGCGTCGGTGATGGTGTAGTTCCGGACGTGGCCCATGTGGAGGCTCCCCGAGGTGTACGGGAACATCGCCAGCACGTACTCGGGGTCCTCGGCGTCGTCGTCGATGCGGAACACGTCGGCGTCGTCCCACGCCGCCTGCCAGCGCGGTTCGACCTCGCCGTGGTCGAACCCGCGCTCGCGTTCCTCGCCAGTCGTGGTCATGATACCGTGATTTCGGGCACCGACGGTGCTATACCTTTCCCTTCACGAGACCCGTCGTCCGTCGTCGCCGTCTTCGGGCGGCGGCGTCCCAGTCCCAGACAAGCCGAGACGACGACGCTGGTCGGACGCGGGGACCATGTCTGCGACCGTCCCCAGCCCGATGGGCGGCACATTCCGGAAGAACGTCTCGTAGTTGCCGTCCTCGATGACGTAGAGTTCCGCCCAGAATCCGACGCCCCCGCCGCTGTCGACCTCGTCGTTGTACCACTGCCAGGCCGGAACGTGGAGGTCCTCCGGGTCCCGCGCGAACCGTCGTAAATCCTCCAGCGAGCGCCAGTATTGGATGGCTGCGCCGGTTCGCAGTCCCATGAACGCCGGCTGATAGCCCAGAAAGCCGCTGTCCGGATCGGATTCCAGTCGCTCGAACATCTTCGCTATCTTCCGCCCGGCGAGGAGCCACTTGTGGACGGCCCGAAGCCTGTTCAGTCGCATCCCGTTGATGTAAATCACGAAATCGCCGTCGATGTCCGCGACCAGCCGCGTATTGATGGGCGGTAACATTACTCAATCTACGCGGTTTCGGGATATATACTGGTCGTCACTCGGCGACAGAGTCGCACTGAGTCGACTTTGCCGAAACAGGGCTACCGCTCGCCCCGCTCTGTGGTCGTCTCGAACTCCGCGACGAACCGCTCGGTCCCCTTCTCCACGATAGAGGGGAACCACCGGGCGAGCGCCAGCCCGAGTGTCACCGTCCAGTCGGCCGTGACGACCGGTCCCGTCGATTCGATTTCGGCCGCCAGTTTCCGCCCCACGCCCGCGGGGTCGCGCAGCAGGGACTCCGGGTAGCCGAGTTCGAGCGCCGACCGCGTTCGGGTGAGCGGCGGATGCATCACCGTACACCGGATGTCCTCGTCTCGTAGTTCCAGTCGAAGCGATCGGGTAAACGCCTCGACGGCCCCCTTCGTCGCGGCGTACCCCGAGAGCCCCGGATGACCGACGAGTCCGACGCCGGAGCTCATATTGTGGATGACCCCCTCGCCCCGTTCCCGCATGTGCGGCAAGACGGCGCGAATCGTCCGCAGGTAGCCGAAGAAGTTCACGTCGAACTCGCGGCGAGTGTCCGCGAGCGTCTGGGCCGCGAACGGGGCGAAGTCGAATACCGCGGCGTTATTGACGAGGATATCTATCCGTCCCCACTCCGCCAGCACCCCCTCTATCGCCGTCTCGACGGCCGCGTCGGCCGTCACGTCGCACTCGGAGAACCGAATTCGGTCGGGACGGGACGCCTGCAACGGTTCGAGGTTCTCCACCTCGATGTCGAGTCCGACGACCCGGTACCCGCGCTCGGACAGCGCGCGAAGCAGGTAGTAGCCGATGCCCTCGTTCGCACCGGTGACCGCGACGACGCGTCCCGCCTCGGAAGTGGACATAGTGCCGACTAGACGGCGCTGAACGGCATCACCCTGTCGGCGACGGGGACGGCCTGAGCCGACGCCGACCGTAGCCTTATGCCGGTTCCTGACCTACCGCCGAGCATGGCAGAAGACGCAGACGAGTCGACCGGCTCCATCCTGCCGGAACCGTTGCGAACCGTCACGCCCCTCTCCCGTCCGCATCCCGACGAGAGCATGAACCTCATCGGCTGGGGGATGTTTCTCGGCCTGTTGATCCTCCTGATGCCGCTGTTGCCGTTCATCGTCATCGTCTGGCTCATCTCGAAGGCGACCGACGCGCTGACGCCCAGTTAGGTCGTCTCCGTCCCGACTAGCGAGAACGGCGTCCCGCCGCCGCCCTCGGTAGCGCGCTCGTAGGTGACGTGCGCGGCCGCCACGTCCTGAATCGCCAGTCCCGTCGAATCGAAGAGCGTGATGCCGTCGTCGGGTTCGCGTCCGGCCAGGTCGCCGGCGACGACGCTCCCGAGTTCGCCGTAGAGGTCGTCCTCGGTGAGCGTCCCCTCGCTCCACGGGACGTTGATCTCGCCGGAGTGGGTACACTGCTCGTAGTCGTCGATGACGAGTTTCGCGTCCAGTAGCGTCCGGTCGTCGTGTTCGTGCTTGCCGGCGGCGTCGGCCCCGATGGCGTTGACGTGGGTGCGCTCGCCGAGCCACTCCCGCTCGACGATGGGCGATTCGACCGGCGTTATCGTCGAGAGCACGTCGCAGGCGGCGGCGTCCTCGATAGACCCCGGTCGCACGTCGAAGCGGTCGCCGAAGCGCTCGCCGAACGCCCGCTGTTTGGCTTCGTCGCGGTCGGCGACGACCACCTCCTCGATGTCGCGGACGGCGGCGATGGCCTCCAGTTGGGTGTATGCCTGCGTGCCCGCGCCGACGAGGCCGAGCGAGCGAGCGTCCTCGATCGCGAGGTGGTCGGTGGCGACGGCGGCGGCCGCGCCCGTCCGCAGGCGCGTGAGGACGGTGCCGTCCATCACCGCGAGGGGAAACGCCGTCTCGGGGTCCGAGTAGATGAGCGTGCCCAACACAGTCGGGAGGTCGTGATCGGTCGGGTTGTCCGGGTGGACGTTGACCCACTTGACGGCGGCGGCGTCCCACTCGCCCGCGTTCACGTAGGCGGGCATCGACCGGAAGTCGCCGTTGTACTGCGGGAGGTCGATGTAGGACTTCGCGGGCATGATAGTGTCGCCGCGCGCGTCGGCCGCGAACGCCGACTCGACAGCGTCGATGACCGCTCTCAGGTCGGCGTGTTCCGTCACGTCGTCGGAACCGAGCAGCAGCGTCTGCATGGCAGGGAGTGGCACGTCCCGGCACTTATACTTCGGCATAGTTCTCACGAAGGCATCTTTTTTACCCGAGCAGTTATCCGACGAACGGCCCTCTGCGAGGTATGCGAAGGGTAGTCGTCGTCTTGCTCGCCGGCTGCCTCGTTACCGCCGGGTGTACGGCTCTCGTCGGCCCGCGGGATCCGGCCGCTTCGGAGACGCTGACGCCCGCCCCCGTCCCCGAGGAGCCGCCGGCCCGCGTCGCGCCGGGGCTCACTGAAACCGGCGTCACCGATAGCGACGCGCTGGCACAGGCCCACGTCGTCCGGCTGTCGAACGTCTCCTATACACTCTGGTACACCCGCACCGTGCGGACCGGCGACGGGGACGTTCGGCTCCGGCAGACCACGGTGTTCCGGACCGGCGCGAACTACCGCGAGTACGTCGCCCGGCGCACCGTCACGGGGACGAGCGTCCCGGAGACGGAGCTGCGGACCCGATGGACCGACGGCCGAGCGATCGAGCGGACGACGGTGAACGAGACTACGCGACGGGAGGTCGTCGCCGACGGTCGCGGCATCGGCGCGCCGCCGCTCCCGCCGCGCGAGGCGCTGTTCTTCGAGCCCACCTACAACAGCCGTCTCGCTTCGCTGTTCGACGGCGCGAACGTGACCGACGTGAGCCCGGCCCGCGAGGAAGTCCGGCAGACCTACGGCGCGCCGGTGTACCGCGTCAGCGCCGACGGCGCGACCGACCGCTCGCAGTTCCCGGTCGCGCCCGCCGAGCGGGTCGGCGACGTCGGCTTCACCGCCGTCGTCGGACCCGAGGGGCTCGTCTACGACTACGGCGTCCAGTACACCGTCGTCCGCAACGGCACGACCCTGCGCGTCACCGAGTCGCTGCGGTACGGCGAGGTCGGGACGACGACGCCCGAGCTCGACGGTCGAACGGAGCGTTGAGCGATCACGCCACCGACGCGGTCGCTCGACCGCCGCCGAGTCTACGCGACCCCGTCCGTCACGTTCTCGAACTCGAAGCGCGCCCCGCCGGACTCGCTCTCAGTCACCGAGCACGTCCAGCCGTACACGTCCGTCAACTGCCGGACGAACGCCAGTCCGAGACCCATCCCGCCCTGATCGCCCGCAGTGGTGTACCCCGACTGGAATATCTCCCGTCGAGTGCTCTCCGAGATGCCGATCCCGTCGTCGGCCACGTAGAACCCGGTCGGGAGTTCGCCGACGGTGAGGGTGACGTCGCTTCCCCCGTGCTCGATGGCGTTTTCGAATAGGTTCCGAAAGAGGTGTCTGGTGTACGTCTCGTCGACCGCCGCCGCGAAGTCGAGTTCCAATTCGAGGGTGGCTCCGGGCGCGTCCACCTCCTCCCACGCCTCCAGTGCGACTGCCGCGAGTTGGACCGGTCCCGAGGAGGGGACCACGTCCCGCTCGCCCGTGATGACCAGCATGACGTCGATGATGTCCTCGATGCGGTCGAAGGCGTCCGCAACGTAGCCGACCGCGTCCGGGTTCGGTTCGGCGGGAAGCTGCGCGCTGTAAATCTGTCCGATGTTGACTGGGTTGCGGAGCTCGTGGGCCAGCATCCCGGCGAAACTGTCGAGGCGCTCGTTCTGCGCTTCGAGTCGGCGCTCGCGCTCGTTGCGCTCGGTCACGTCGCGGACGACGACGACCTTGTCCGGAGCGGCGTCGGCCTGTGAGGGAAGCGGCGCGACGGTCATCTCCGCGTCGATCGTCTCACCGGACGCGGTCGAGATCTGCGACGCGTAGGTCTTCGACTTCCCGTCCCCGGACCCGACCTCGCGTTCGACCGTCCGCCGTATCCCCTCGACGTCCGTCCCCTCGGCGGCGACGAGCGCCGTGTCCGCGCCGACGAGCGTCTCGCGGTCGTAGCCGACCAGCCGCGTGTAGGCGTCGTTGACCAACGTGAACCGGTCCGCCGCGTCGGCGACGAAGATGCCGTCGTTGACCGTCTCGACGATGGTCTTGTACCGTTCGAGTTCCCGGCTGTAGCGCTCTGCCGCGCGCTGTTGTTCCTCGGCGTCCAGCGCGCGGGTCCTCGCCTTCGCGTCCTGATAGCCGACGCCGAGCCCGGCGACGCTGGCGAGCGACGACAGGATGGGGACGCCGGAGAGCGGGTCGTCGAGCGTCCCGAAAAGCGCCGCGAGAAGCAGGATGCCGACCATCACGCCGATGGCGCGGACGCACCACCCCGCGACCACGTCGTACAGCTCCGGACGGACGCGCGTCTGCGGGATGCGATAACTGCTGTAGAGGAGCACCAGCCCGCTGCCGCCGACCAAGAGCGACGCCAGGGAGATGTCGCCGACCGTCCGCCCGCCGGTGAGCAGCGTGGCCGGAAAGCCGACGGCGAGAGCGAGATACAGGCCGCCGAGCACGGAGATGAGCCGGCGTCCCCCGACCCGCGAGAGCAACTGTGAGAGGGGGCGCATCGTTCGTTACGAGTTAACGTGGGGTAATCACCTTTTTGGGCAACAACCGGTCGAAAATCGGAGTTCAGACGGGCGTCGAGACGAAATCCGGGCCGTATCGACCGGCGGGTCGCGAAGAAAACGTCGGTCCGCTCCGAACTGTTCGAAGGAGCGGAGCGATGGCCGCTCGCTCGTTCGGAGAGGCGAGCGTAGCGAGGCTCTCCCTGCTCGCGGGTCGTCCCTCCCCGCTCGCTAGTCGAGGGCCCTCACTTCGTTCGGCCCCTCGCTTACATCATGCCGCCCATACCGCCGCCCATGCCGCCCATGCCGCCGGGCGCACCGCCGGGGCCGCCGGGCCCCTCGTCTCCGTCACCGGAGGTCGAGAGGTCGCCGGCAGCGATGATGTCGTCGATTTTGAGCACGAGGTTCGCGGCCTCGGCGGCCGAGGAGACGGCCTGCGTCTTCGCGTGAGCCGGCTCGACGACGCCGGTTTCGAGCGTGTCCTCGACGTCGCCGGTGAAGACGTTCAGGCCGGCGCTGACCTCGCCGTCCTCGTGGGCTGCGCGCAGGTCGACCAGCGTGTCGATGCTGTCGAGTCCGGCGTTCTCCGCCAGCGTGCGCGGGATGATCTCCAGCGCGTCTGCGAAGGCCTCGACGGCCAGCTGTTCGCGGCCCTCGACGCCGTCGGCGTAGTCGCGCAGGCGGGCGGCGACCTCGACTTCGGGCGCGCCGCCGCCGCCGAGCACCGAGCCGTTGGCGACGGTGGAGGCGACGACGTCCAGCGCGTCGGTGACGCCGCGTTCGAGCTCGTCCACGACGTGGTCGGTCGAGCCGCGGAGCAGCAGCGTGACGCCGTGGGCGTCCTCGCCGGTGCCCTCGACGTAGAACAGGCCCTCGCCCTCGTCGCGGGTGACCGAGCCGTGGCCGAGGTCGTCCTCGCTGGCCGAGTCGAGGTCCGAGACGACGTTCGCCCCGAGGACCTCCTTGAGGAACTCGATGTCGGACTTCTTCGCGCGCTTGACCGCGAGGATGCCCTTCTCCGCGAGGTAGTGCTGGGCCATGTCGTCGATGTTCTTCTGACAGAACAGGACGTTCGCGCCCGTCGCCTCGACCTTGTCGACGAGGTCCTTGAGCTGCTGTTCCTCCTGGTCGAGGAAGTTCTGGAGCTGGCTCGGGTCGTCGACGGAAAGCTGGGCGTCGACCTCCGTCTCCTCGAGTTCGATGGCGGTGTCCATCAGGAGGACGTTCGCGTCCTCGACTTCGGTCGCCATCTCCTCGTGGACGGGGTCCTTGTCGATGACCGCGCCTTCGAGCAGTTCGGAGTTGCCGGCGGAGCTACCGGTCTGGGTCTCGATGTTGAGGTACTCGAGGTCCGCGATGACGGAGCCGTCGTCGGCCTCGACGGTGACGGCGTTGACCGCGTCGACGATGATCTGGGCGAGGAGGTCCTTGTTGAGTTCCGCGCCCTTGCCGGTCATCGACGTCTCGGCGACGCTCTTCAGCAGTTCCTCGTCGCTGGGGTCGACCTCGGTAGCGATGTCGTTTATCTCCTGTTTCGCCTCCTTCGCGGCCATGTCGAACCCTTTGATGATGGCCGTCGGGTGGATGTCCTGGTCGAGGAGATCCTCCGCGTTCTTCAGGAGTTCGCCGGCGATGGCGACGGCGGAGGTGGTGCCGTCACCGGCCTCGTCCTCCTGCGTTTCGGCGACCTCGACGATCATCGAGGCCGTCGGGTTGTCGATGTCCATCTCCGAGAGGATGGTGACGCCGTCGTTCGTGACGGTCACGTCGCCCATCGAGGAGACGAGCATCTTGTCCATCCCCTTCGGGCCGAGTGTCGAGCGTACGGACTCGGCGACCGCGCGAGCGGCCGAGATGTTGTGTTCCTGTGCGGACTTGTCCTTCATCCGCTGGGCGTCCTCGCCGAGAATTATCATCGGCTGGCCCTGCATCTGACGCTGGCTCATAGTCAGGCGAGAGATTGTATGTGGTTCTATATAAAAGTACGGGTTGGAGGCGAGCCGCGGGCACGACTCCACGTCGCCGATAGCGCCAAAAACCCCGACACTGCGACCGGAGTGTCGCGTTTCCGTGACAACAGTTCGCACGGGCGCGTCGAGAGCGTTTCAGCGCTTTAAGTACTCACTCGGTCGGCTCTTTCCAGTGGACGACGGCCGTGCCGATGACGAAGGCGTCGTCGGTGTCCACGTCGCGCCGGAACTGCAGGGCATTCTCGCCGAGGCGAATCTGGTCCGTGCCGATGGTGTCCATCCAGTAGTTCCAGCCCTCGCCCGGCGCGATGTCGAACCCGGATAGGGACTCCCCGTTCAGCCGGATCTCGTGGCCGAACTCGCTCACGTCGTACACCTGCATCTCGACGTAGGGCTCGCTGGGCGTGTCGGTCGGCACGTCGAAGGTCGCTCGATCGGTGCTGTCGCCCGAGAAGTCCGCCCACGGCACGTCGAGCGAGTCCTCCGACGGGCCGAGATGCTGGAGAAACGTACAGCGTGCGTAGTTGGCGCGATGTGACATACCGGCCGTTCGAACGGGGCCGGCATAAAACCGCCCCGCATCGGATGACCGGCGCAGTATCGCGGTGGCAGTCCCGGTCAGTACAGCGGCGTCGGTCCCGGCGGCATCGCGCGCTTGTGCGCGCTGCCCTCGTACATCTCGCGGACTCGCTCGACGGCGCTCTCGGGGACGCCGATGTGGTCGGCGGTGGCGGCCTTCGGCACCCCACCGTCGATATGCAGGGCGAGAACCGAGTCCAGCGTGTCGTAGTCCATCCCCATCTCTTCGGCGTCGGTCTGTCCGCTCCACATCTCCGCGCTCGGCGTCTTGTCCACGAGGTCGTCGGGGACGCCGACGTGGGTCGCGAGCTGGCGGACCTGCTGTTTGTACAGCGGCGCGATGGGATGGCAGTCGACCGCGCCGTCGCCGTACTTCGTGTAGTAGCCCACCAGCGACTCGCTGCGATTTCCGGTCCCCAGCACGAGCGCGTTCTCGTGGTTCGCCACGAGGTAGTTCAACAGCGCCCGACAGCGCACCCGGAGGTTGCCGACCGCCATCTGGTCGCCGGCGGCCTCGGGGTACGTGTCGAGGACCGCGTCGACGATCGGGTTTATCTCGATGACGTCGTACTCGATGCCCAGCAGTTCCTCGGCGATCCGCTCGGCGTCGCTCATGTTGTCCTCGCGGTTGACCTCGCTCGGCATCACGAGGCCGTGGAGCGCGTCGGCACCCACCGCCTCGGCCGCCAGATAGCTGGTCAGCGTGCTGTCGATGCCGCCCGAGAGGCCGATGACCGCCCGCTCGACCCCCGCGGCGTCGAGTTGCGCCTCGACGAACTCGGTGATGTGCTCGCGGTGCGCCTCGAGTTCCGCCTCCGAGAAGGTCAGGTCGAGCGGACTGTCGGCCCGCACGACGGTGTCGGCTTCGGCCATACAGAGGCGTCGCGCGGACGGGACTAATAGCCACGCCTCGGCGCGACATTTTCCAACGCTCGTCCACCGCCCGACGGAAACGCTACGTTCAAGTGCGACGGCCGTGGAACCTGTGAGTGAACGCGCCGTCGGTCGACGCACGGCGCGAGTGCCGCGCGCCGGTGGTGAGCAGTTCCGCAGGAGCTGCGAACCTCGGGGCGCGAGCGAACGAAGTGAGCGCCGGTGTTGAACGATTCCGAAGGAATCGTGATGCACGGCGCACAAACGAACGAAGTGAGTGCTGTGCGCCGGTGGTCCAGTGGTAGGACATTGGCTTCCCAAGCCAATAGCCCGGGTTCAATTCCCGGCCGGCGCACTCCCTGCGGTCGTTTGCCGCCCGATATTCGCGAACGCGTCGCGTTCGCTCACTCCCGGCAGGCGCATCCCCTGTGGTCGTTTGCCGCCCGACGTTCACCTCGCTGCGCTCGTGAACTCCCGGCCGGCGCATTTTGCCGTGAGCAACCCGTGAACAGCGACCGTACCCTCCCTGAGAAACACGTTCGGACACATTTACCACCTTAAACTCGATTATACGGAGTATTTATGCGTGATAACGACACACACGGTTAGTAGATCCATGTCCGACTGTGATAACTGCGAATCCGAGGCCGTCCACGTCTGGCGACACCGCCGACCCGCGGAGACGATGACCCACCGAACCGACGAGTGGCTCTGTGCGACGTGCCACCCGGAGATGCCGAGCGTCTTGCGGCACGAAAGCGCTCGATAAGCGACCCCGAATATTCTTGTACGGACGGGCTAACGGACAGCCATGAAGAGCGGGGTAGCCGTCCTCGTCTGCGGCGACGACGAGGCCCTCGTGACGGAGACGGCACGAGCGCTGGAGCGGGTGGGGGACGGCTTCGAGACACGCACCGCGGCGAGCGACGCCTCGGCGAGTTCCGTCGGTGCCGTCGACTGCGTCGTCAGCGTGCAGTCCGAGACGCCGGCGCTGGTCGAGACGCTGCGGCGGGACGCCCCTTCGCTGCCGGTAGTCGCGTTCGGCGACTGGGACGCCGACGTCGTCTCCGCGCTGCTCGAAGACGGCGCGACGGAGTACGTACAGCGGGGGAGCGACGAGCAATACGTCGTCCTCGCTCACCGCATCGAGCGCGCGGTCACCGTCGACGGCGACGCGCCGTCCGTCGCCCACGAGGGGTTCGAGCGGTACGCGGAGGTTATCGAGGCGCTCGACGACGGCGTCTACGCCCTCGACGATACGGGGGCGTTCGTCTTCGTCAACGAGGCGATGGCGGAGCTGACCGGCTACGCCGTCGAGGACTTGCTCGGCGAGCACACGAGCGTCATCAAGGACCACGAAGCGGTGACGGTCGCCGAGTCGAAGCTCCGCGACCTGCTCTCGTCGGACGCGCCCGACGATATCGGGACGACGTTCGAACTGCAGCTCCGGCGGGCCGACGGCGAGACCGTCCCCTGCGAGGACCACATGACGGTGCTGTACGGTCCCGACGGCGAGTTCCGCGGGACGGCAGGGGTCATCCGCGACATCACCGAGCGGAAGCGCCGCGAGGAGATGCTCTCGACGCTCCAGGAGACCTCGCGGTCGCTCATGCAGGCCCCCAGCCGCGAACAGGTCGCGGCAATCGTCGCCAACGCGGCCGAGCGCGTCCTGGGGGTCAACCTCGCCGTCGTTCGCCTCTACGACGCCGACGAGCGAGTGTTGCGGCCGGCCGCGACCACGGAAGCGACGACCGACCGCCTCGGCGAGCGACCGGTCTACGACCTGGACGAGGGCCAGGCGGGGCAGGTGTTCGCCTCGGGCGAGGCGGCGATGTACGGCGAGAGCCACCGACTCGACGCCGAGACGACCGCGCAGTCGGGGATCTACTACCCGATCGGCGTCCACGGGACGCTGAGCGTGCTCTCCGAGGAGCCCGACGCTTTCGACGACGTCGACCGGCAGGTGGTCGCGCTGCTGGCGACGAACGCCGCCGCGGCCTGCAACCGCGCCAAGCGCGAACAGGAGGTCAGAGAGACCCGCGAGCGCATCGCGACCATCCTCGAACGCATCAACGGCCTCATCGAGAACACCGTCGAGGTGCTGGTCGAGGCGACCACGAGAGAGGCCGTCGAGGCCGGCGTCTGTGCGGAACTGGCCGCGACCGAGCCCTACACCTTCGCGTGGGTCGGCCGCCCGGCGGTCCGCGGCGACGAACTGGTGGCGAGCGAGTGGGCCGGCGACGCGCCGATAGCGATGGAGGGGCTCTCGGTATCGACGAGCGGCGACGCCCCGGGTGCCCGCGCGCTCGCCGAGCACACGACGGAGGTCGTCGACGACTTCTCCGGCGACGACGAGTGGAGCGAACGCGCCCGAGAGGCCGGCATCGAGTCGATGATGGCGATTCCCCTCTCGTATACGGACTCGACCTACGGCGTGCTGTACGTCTGTTCGGATCAGCCGGACGCCTTCGACGACCGCGAACGGGTGGTGCTCGAAGCGCTGGGCCGCGCGGTCGCCAACGCCATCAACGCCATCGAGAGTGGGAAGATCCTCTCGGCTGACAAGGTGGTCGAACTGGAGTTCACCGTCGACGACCGGGACCTCCTCCTGAGCCGCGTCTCGGCCGCGACCGGCGCGGCGCTCTCCTCGGTCGACGCCGTCACGCAGGACGACGGGTCGCTACGGCTCTACCTCACTACCGAAGGCGGCGACAGCGACGAGATCCTCGCCGAGCTGGCCGACGACGACGCGGTCGTCGAGGCGACCCGCGTGGCCGAACACGAGGGGAGTGCGCTGTTCGACGTCGTCGTCGAAACCTCGCTGCTGGCGACGCTGGTCGACCACGGCGCGGTGCCGAAGGCCGTCGGCGGCGAGAACGGCGTCGCCCGCTACACTATCGAACTCCCCTACGAGGCCGACGCCCGCGAGGTGTTCTCACTGGTCGAGGACAACTACGACGGCACGGACCTCGCGGGATACCACGAACACGAACGGCCCGTCCAGACCCGACAGGAGTTCCGCGCGTCGCTGGCCGATCGGTTCACCGACCGACAGGAGACCGCGCTCCGGACGGCCTTCTTCGGCGGCTTCTTCGAGTGGCCCCGCGAGGTCGACGGCGACGAGCTCGCCGGCGCGATGGACATCTCGCGACCGACCTACCACCAGCATCTCCGGGCCGCCCAGCAGAAGGTGTTCGAGGAGTTGTTCGAGTAGCGAGGTTCCGAACGGAGTGAGGAACCTCGGTGGAACGGGGAGCGTAAGCGACCCGTGGAGCAGCGAGGGCCGCGCTTCGCGCCCCTCGCCCTCGCTGTTGCTCCGCGGTTCGTTTCACTCACCGCGTCGCTTCGAGGGCCGCTCACTCCGTTCGCGCCCCTCGCCCTCGCCAACCGCGGAATACTTGACGACCCCCACCCAACCTACGTCCGACAGATGGACGCGCCGCTGTGGACCGAGACGCACGCGCCGGCCTTAGACGACATCCCCCAGCCGAAGGCACGCGAGCACTTACAGGGGGCAGTCGAGGAGCCGATGAACCTGCTGGTCCACGGGCCGAAGGGGGCGGGGAAGACGGCGGGCGTCCGCGCCTACGCCGAGGAAGTCCACGCCAATCCCGACGCGGACTTCACCGAACTCAACGTCGCCGACGTCTTCGATCTGACGAAGAAGGAGGTGGCGAACGACCCGCGCTTCTCGTCGTTCATCGACAGCAAGCGCCGCCGCGAGTCCTCGAAGGCCGACCTCATCAACCACGTCCTGAAGGAGTCGGCCAGTTACACGCCGATGTCGGGCACGTACAAGACCATCCTGCTGGACAACGCCGAGGGGATGCGCGAGGACTTCCAGCAGGCGCTGCGCCGGGTGATGGAGCAGTACTACGAGGCGACGCAGTTCGTCATCGCCACCCGCCAGCCCTCGGCGCTCATCCCGCCGATCCGCTCGCGGTGTTTCCCGGTCGTGATGCGCGCGCCGACCCACGAGGAGACCGTCTCGGTGCTTCGAAACGTCGTCACCGCCGAGGGAGCAGACCACGACGACGACGGGTTGGAGTACGTCGCCGGCTACGCCGAGGGCGACCTGCGGCGGGCCGTACTGGCCGCGCAGACCACCTACGAGGAGAGCGGCGAGGTGACGATGGACGCCGCCTACGAGACGCTGAACGCCGTCGAGGCCGACGACGCCGTCGAGGGCATGGTCGAGGCCGCCGAGGAGGGCCGGTTCACCGACGCGCGCTCGACGCTCGACGACCTGCTCGTCGACGAGGGGTACGGAGCCGACGACGTGTTGGAGGAACTGCTGTCGGTCGCTCGCTCGCGGTATTCGGGCCGGCGACTGGCCGAGGTCCACCGGCTGGCGGGCGAGACTGACATGGCGCTGACGGATGCCGCGAACGAACGTATCCACCTCTCGCACCTGCTCGCGCGGTTACAGCGCTGACCGGGCGAAAGCGAAGTGACGGCGAAACCGGCAGCTACGGCTTCGAAATCCTTTTAGGCGCTTCGACGGGAATCTATGGGCAACGAACCATGGATATCGACATCATCGAGGAAGAGGAAAACCCCATGTTGCACCGAACGGACGTCCGCTTCGAGGTCGTCCACGACGAAGCGACGCCCTCCCGGCTCTCCGTGCGTGACTCGCTGGCGGCGACGCTGAACAAGGACGCCGAGGAAGTCGTCGTCCACGAACTCGACACCAAGTTCGGGATGCGAAAGACCGTCGGCTACGCGAAGGTCTACGACAGCCCCGAGTACGCTCGCGACGTCGAGCAGGACCACATGCTCGAACGCAACAAGATCGTCGCCGACGGCGAGGAAGAGGCGGAGGAGGCCTGAGATGGCCCGCAACGAGTACTACGAGGACGGCGAACTGGTCAAGGAGAACTGCCCCCGCTGTGGCGATACGGTGCTGGCCGACCACGACGACCGCAAGCACTGCGGCAAGTGCGGCTACACCGAGTGGAAGTAAGGCCGCCGCATGCGCGTTCTCGGCATCGAAGGAACCGCCTGGGCAGCGAGCGCTGCGGTCTTCGAGACCGACGACCCGACCCGGGTCGGCGACGCCGACCACGTCTTCATCGAGAGCGATGCCTACCAGCCCGAGAGCGGCGGCATCCACCCGCGCGAGGCCGCCGAACACATGGGCGAGGCGATTCCCGAGGTGGTCGAGACGGCCATCGAGCACGCTCGCGAGCGGGCGAGTGAGAGCGGTGACGGCGGCGGAGACGGTCAGTCGCCGATCGACGCCGACGGGGAGACCCCGTCGAGCCAATCGCCGTCGCCGATCGACGCCGTCGCCTTCTCCCGCGGCCCGGGTCTCGGCCCGTGTCTGCGCATCGTCGGCACCGCCGCTCGCGCCGTCGCCCAGCGCTTCGACGTGCCGCTCGTCGGTGTCAATCACATGGTCGCCCACCTCGAAGTCGGCCGCCACCAGTCCGGCTTCTCATCGCCGGTCTGTCTGAACGCCTCCGGCGCGAACGCGCACTTACTGGGCTACCGAAACGGCCGCTACCGCGTCCTCGGCGAGACGATGGACACCGGCGTCGGCAACGCCATCGACAAGTTCACCCGCCACGTCGGCTGGCAGCACCCCGGCGGACCGAAGGTCGAGGCCCGCGCCCGCGAGGGCGAGTTCCACCCGCTGCCCTACGTCGTCAAGGGGATGGACTTCTCCTTTTCGGGCATCATGAGCGCGGCGAAGCAGGCTTACGACGACGATGTACCCGTCGAAAACGTCTGTCGCGGCCTCGAAGAGACCGTCTTCGCCATGCTGACCGAGGTGTCCGAGCGCGCGCTGTCGCTGACGGGTGCCGACGAGCTGGTGCTGGGCGGCGGCGTCGGCCAGAACGACCGGCTGAAGCGGATGCTCGGCGAGATGTGCGACCAGCGCGGGGCCGACTTCTACGCCCCCGAAGACCGCTTTCTGCGGGACAACGCGGGCATGATCGCGATGCTCGGCGCGAAGATGTACGCCGCCGGCGACACCCTCGAGATCGCCGAGTCGGGCATCGACTCGAACTTCCGGCCGGACGAGGTGGCGGTGAGCTGGCGAGGGGCGACCGAATCCGTCGACCGTGCCGTCCGAACCGAAACCGAGGTGCAGGGGGCCGAGGCGACGGTCAGTATCGAACCCGATCGGGTCGTCAAAGAGCGCGTGCCGCGGATCTACCGACATCCCGAACTCGACGAGCGGCTCCGCGTCGAGCGCACGCGACAGGAGACGCGGCTCACGAGCGACGCCCGCCGGCACGGCGTCCCCACGCCGCTGGTTCTGGACGTGGACCCCGAGGAAGCCCGCATCGTCTTCCAGCGCGTCGGCGACGCGGACCTGCGCGAGTCCCTGACCGAACCGCACGTCGGCGACGTGGGCCGCCACCTCGCGCGCATCCACGACGCCGGGTTCGTCCACGGCGACCCGACGACGCGGAACGTGCGCGTCGCGTCGACGGACGGGACGCGCGAGCGGCGCGACGGGCCGACGGACGCGGAACGACGGCGCACCCACCTCATCGACTTCGGGCTGGGCTACTACAGCGGCGAGCCGGAGGACCACGCGATGGACCTCCACGTCCTCGCCCAGTCCCTTTCCGGGACCGCCGACGACCCCGAGCGGTTGCTGTCGGCGGCGGAGTCGGCCTACCGCGAGGAGAGCGATCACGCCGACGCGGTCTTCGAGCGCCTCGACGACATCGAGGGTCGCGGCCGCTATCAGTAGTCCGAACGTCCGCAACGCAAACACTCTTGCCGCTCGTCCACCGGTTCCCGATATGCGCTATCTCGCGTGGGCGGTGGTGGCGTTGCTCGCCTACTCGCTGGTCCCGCCGCTGGTGAAGGTGGCGACCGCCGACCTCCCCAGCAACGTCGTCTTGCTCATCTCCAACGGTATCCTCATCACCGCCGTCGTCGTCGTGGTGATCCTCTCGGATGTCTCCGTCACCCCCTACCTCACGCACTCCAAAGCGGTGTACGCCTACGGCGCGGGCATCGCGCTCGCCGTCGGCATCATCGCGTACTACCGCGCGCTGGCGGCCGGCCCAATCAGCGTCGTCGTCCCCGTCTTCGGGATGTTCATCGCCACGAGTTCGGTCATCGGCATCGCCTTCTTGGACGAACCGCTGACCGCGCGCAAGGTCAGCGGCATCGCCCTCGCGATGGTCGCGGTGTATCTGACCGCCGTGGAGTGAGGAGAGCGAGCGGTGCAACAGCGGCGCGGTGGCGGTGGCCGGGAGCGCGCTCCGTCGCGCGAAAACGGGGAAGGGCAGGCTTTCCTCAGAGCATCCGGCGGCAGAGCCGCCGGTTCCCCGGAAGCGCGCCGAAGGCGCGTCTTCCGGCCTTTTTCATCGACGTTTTTCGAGGAAGGTTCCCGCAGCGCCGCTTCGCGGCGCGAGGAAACCCGACGCAGAAAAAGGTCGGGATAAAGGGTTTAACGTCCGGGCGAGTAAGGCTGGACATGGCAGACAAACCGCAGTCTGGGAGCCTGTTCGGAGTCCCGTACAACTTCGAGCGACCGAGTCTCAAGCGGCTCGTTTCCTCGTACTGGCAGCCGGGTGACGGGATGCTCGTCGAGAAGCCCTTCGGGATCGGCTACACGCTGAACCTCGCCAACTGGCGGGCGTGGGTCGTCCTCCTCGTGGCCGGCGTGATGCTCTATCTCGAACGCGGCGGCGACGGCGAGGAGTTCGAGGACGACGAGGCCGACGAACCGGTCGAAGTCGTCGTGGACTGAGACGGACGGCTGTAACCGTTCACCGGGAGTTCGTCGGACGGTCCGACGGCTTCCGAGAACGGCTCACAACCGGCCGTCTGGGGACGTTTCGACGCCTCTTTTGGCACCGCTCGCGGTGTGTCGGTATGCTCAACTTCGTGACGACCAACCCCGGGAAGGTCCGGGAGGCCACCGAGTATCTGAACGACGAGGTGGCGCAGTTCGACTTCGACTACCCCGAGATACAGGCCGACGACCTCGGCGCGGTGGCGGCCAACGGCGCGCGGGCGGCCTACCGCGCGGCCGACGGGCCGGTCATCGTCGACGACGCCGGCCTCTTCGTCGATGCCTTCGACGGCTTTCCGGGACCGTACTCCTCGTACGTCGAGGACACCGTCGGCGTTGAGCGGGTCTGGCGGATGACCGAACCCGAGGACGACCGCGGCGCGGCGTTCAAGACGGTCATCGCCTACTGCGACGGCGAGGCGTTCGCCGCCACTCCCGAACCAGTAGAGAGGGACGAGCGGCGGGGTCAGGACCTCGGCGCGGGCGACCGCGGCGCGGCGACGACCGACGAACAGGTCCGGAGCGGCGACGACGCGCTCCCGGTCAAACTGTTCGAGGGGCGCGTGCCCGGTGAGATCGTCGCCCCGCGCGGCGACGGCGGCTTCGGCTTCGACCCGATCTTCGAGCACGACGGCACCACGTTCGCCGAGATGAGTACCGAAGAGAAGAACGCCGTCTCCCACCGCGGACGGGCGCTTTCGAAGTTCGGTGAGTGGTATGCCGAGCGGTGAATAATGGAGAAGCAAACGGCACTCATAACGGGCGCGTCGGCGGGCATCGGGCGGGCGCTGGCCCGCGAGTTCGCCGCGCACGGCCACGACCTCGCTTTGGTGGCTCGCCGCGAAGACCGCCTCGAATCGCTGGCCGGCGAGCTAGAGCGGGAAGGCGTGACCGCGGAAACCGTGGTGATGGACCTCGACCGGACGTCGGCCGCCGAGGACCTCCACGAGGAGGTCATCGGGCGGGGCCTCGACGTCGACATTCTCGTCAACAACGTCGGCGTCGGCACCTACGGCCCGTTCGCCGACAGCGACCTCGACGCCGAGCGGACGCAGCTGCGCCTGAACGTCGTCCTCCCCGTCGAGCTCACCCGCCTGTTCCTCGACAAGTTCGAGGGCAGCGACGGGACGCCGAAGATACTGAACGTCGGCTCGGTCGCGGGGTTCCAACCGGGACCGAACCTCGCGGGATACTACGCCAGCAAGGCCTACGTCAACAGCTTCACCGAGGCCGTAGCCGAGGAACTGCGCGGGGAGGTCGACGTGACGCTGCTGTGTCCCGGCCCGGTCGAGACGGAGTTCCAGTCCCGAGCGGGGATGGGCGATTCGACGGTCGGATCGGTCACCTCGAACACGCCCGAGGCGGTCGCCGGTGCGGCCTACGAGGGGCTGATGGCCGGCGAGACGGTCGTGATCCCGAGCCGTGCGATGCGGGTCGTGGACCTGATCGGGCGGGTCGCGCCGCGGCGGGTCGTCCGGCGGGTGGCGGCGTGGGTCAACAGCGGACGGTAGCGACGTGACCGGTCACGCTCGCGGGTCCCGGTCGGGGCCGGGGTACTCGCCGCCCTCTACGGCTTCGTACAGCGACCGAGCGTCGAACAGGCGCGCGAAAGCGTCGGGCGGACGGACGCTCACCTGCACGTGCGGTTTGAGCGAGAGCCCGGTCTCGGCGCTCCGGAGGTCATCGTCGTAGGTGAGGAGGTGAGCGGCGTTCCCGCGATACGCCGAGGCCAGCGCCGGGTGGTCGCCGTCGGGGTGTTCGACCGGTTCCCGCTCGCGTTCGATGCGCTCGCGCCACTCCTCGGCGAGAGCGGCGTCGCTCAGCTCTCGAATTACCCATTCGGCGTCGTCGAGGAGCGGGTCGCTTGCGACCAGCGTCACCCACGAGTGGCGTCGGACGTGATCGAGGGCGGCGCGGGCCGGGTTGTCCTCGTCCCCACAGAGCAGGTCCGCCGCGAGAACGTCGGCGTCGGCGACGACGCGGGCCGGCGAGGCGTCGCCGTCACTCATCGTCGGACGTCGCTCGCCGCGTTCGGAGGGAGTCTCGGACTCGCTCGACGCTCGTCTCGTGTGCGCTCGCTCGTTCGAATAAGTCGCCCCAGGTCATGTCTGCTAAGAGGGAGACACGGGGCAAAAAGCCGTCCCGTCCGCCGCCCGTCTGACGGGAGTTTATGGTAGACGGATTCCTCCTCCCGATACGGGCGCGCACCGACGACCACTTCCGCCGGTTACTCCGGCGGTTTCTCCCATCCTCCCATCGCGCGCCCGGACACCGCACCCCTTCGTACGGATTCTCCGATACTCACGCCTCGCCGCGGAGCGACGACCGCACGGCGTCGAGTCCGTCCGGCGCGGCCATGACGGCGACGCTGTCGCCCGCCTCGATCTCGGTCTGTGGCAGCGGGATGGTCATCGGTTCGTGGTGGCGACCGTGCGCGTAGATGTGGGCGTCGCCGGGGAGCTCCACCTCGACGACGCGCTTGCCGACGAACGGCGACCCCTCGGGCACCTCGACGCTGGCGATCGAGAGGCGCTCGGTCAAATCCGCGAGGACGTTGAAGTCCCCGCCCAAGAGCGCCGTCTTCGCGCCGGCGGCCCCGAGCCGCTCGGGGTAGATTATCTCGTCGACGTCGGCGGCGTACTTGTCGTAGATCTCCTCGCGGTAGTCCGCGTCGATGCGCAGGACGGTCCGACAGCCGTGTTCCTTCGCGATCATACAGGCGCTGAAGTTCGTGTTCAGGTCGCCCGTGAGCGCGCCGATGGCGTCGGCATTGCCGATGCCGGCCTCCTGTAACACCGATTCCTCGCTCCCGTCGCCGTGGACGACGGTGAAGCCCTCGTCGCTGGCGCGATCGACCTTCTCGCGTTCCGACTCGACGATGACGAGGTCGTGGCCTTCGCTCTGGAGGATGCGTGCAGTCCGGGTGCCGACGCGCCCGTAGCCGACGATGACGAACTTCATGCGGCGGGGTAGGACACCCAGGGGTATAAATGTGAACGTGTGACAGGGACGTCAGTCGGCGGTCGCGTTGGCCGCGACGGTGACGTTCCCCGCGTCGGTGACCGCGCCCTCGTCGTCAACGTAGGGCGCGTCGGCGCTCCCGCCGCTCGTGACGAAGTCGTACGTCTGGTTGCCGCTGTCTTCGAGGTGCGGCATGGCGATGAGCGTCTGGTTCTCGGTCAGCTCCGTCTGGTCGAACGTCGCGCCCGGTACGTCGAAGAGCTGGATCGTGAGCTCGTCGTACTCACCGGGTTCGAGATATTCGGAGACGCCGACGACGCTGCCGGTGGCGTCACCGTCGAGCAGCCCGCTATCGTGGATCACCACGTAGCCGCCCTCCGAGACGGAGACGTCGGTTACCGTGACCGAGGTCCCGTCGGACGTCTGGTCGTCGAGCGCCACGCTCGCGGTCGGAGCTGCCGCCGTCTCGTTATCGGCGGTCTCGTTATCGGCGGTCTCGTTCGCCGCGGTCTCGTTGTCGGCGGGCGGCGCTTCCGTCTCGTTGTCGGCGGTCTCGTTCGCGCCCGCGACGGTCACGGTCGCGTCGTCGGTCACCGGCTGGCCGTCAGCGGTGAACGGCCCGTCGTCGGTGCCGTTGCTGGCGACGAAGCCGTAGGTCTCATCGCCAGTCGTCTCGTTGTGCGGCATGGCGATGAGCGTCCCGCTCTCGGTCAGTTCCGTCTCGTTGAAGTCGGCTCCCTCGACCTCGTAGAGCGTGACGTTGACGTTCTGGTACGTGCCTTCTTCGAGGTACTCCGAGACGCCGATGACGCTCCCGACGACGTTGCCCTCCAGCAGACTGTCGTCGTGGATGGTGACGTAGCCGTCGCTCGGAAGCACCAGCTGGTCGACGGTGACGGTCGTGCCGTCGGACTCCTGATCGGCGAAGGCGACCGAGGCGTTCGTCGGTCCCGGTTCGGTGACTTCGAGTTCCGCGAGTTCGCCGCCGTCGCGGGTGAACACGCCGTGTTCGTACGTCCCGGGCGCGACGCCTTCGGACGAGAGGTTGAACGTCACGTCCTCGTCGTCGCCGTCGTCGATAGTGATGGCCTCGCTGGCGACGCGGCTGCCGTCGAACCAGAACGAGACGTTCTGCGTGGTCTCGAAGTCGTTGGGGTTCTCCAACTCGACGTCGACCGTGACGAGTTCACCGGCCTCGACCGAGTCCGGCGCGTCGAAGTCCGCGATCTCGAAGGACTCCGAGAGGACGAGCGTGGCGGTCTGGCTGTTGTCACCGGTGTAGACGCCGTGGCGGTACTCGCCGGGGTCTAAGTCCTCGGTGTCGGCCTCGAACCGGACCGTCGTGTTCTCGCCGCCGGCGAGGGTCACGAGCGTCCGGTCGACCACGTCACCGCCGAGTCGGAACTCGACTTCCTGCGTGGTCCGCGCGCTGCCCGGGTTGCTCACCTCGGCGACGACGGTCACGGTCGAGCCGGGTTCGGCGCTGTCCGGGGCCGTGATCGACTCGACGACGAGACCGCTCTGCTGTCCGTCCGGTGCCTCTTGCTGGGCTGTCACGCCGGGGAGCGCCGCTCCCTGTACCGTGACAGCACCGAACATACTCAACGCGAGAAGTACGGCGAGGATTCTGGTGCGTGTCATGAGTAATCTGTCGTCTCCGGAGAGACGACGCGACCGGGAGGAGGGAGTGATGGCCGATAAACGGCTCAGACAGTTCAGAATCGAAGGAGTTCCCAACTGCCGGCTAAGCGAGAATTAGCGGGAGAAAGGCGGGCTTTGTCGGTCCGGTCGACGGGTGCGGGCGATGACTGCAACCGCGTTGTCTCAGCCCGGCCGTCAGAGAGTCGGCCCGCTGAATCGCTGCCGGTGGAGGCGTTAGCCGGTCGCCTCGCCCGTCGTTCCCGTCTCGGTCGGCGTCTCCGTGCCGGCGGCCGCGCCGCCGTCGGTCGGCGTCTCCTCGGCTCCGGCACCGCCCGGCGTCTCCGTCTCGGTCGTTTCAGCGCCGGCCTCCTCGGTGCCGGTTTCGGTCTCAGTGCCGGTTTCGGTGCCCGTCTCGGTCGACGTCTCCGTCTCGGCACCGGCGTCGTCGGTCGCCGCGCCCGCGCCGTCGCTCTCGTTGGTGACGGTCACGTTCGCCACGTCGGTGACCGGTTCGCCGTCGACGACGTAGGGACCGTCTTCGAGGCTGAACGTGCTGACGTAGTCGAACGTCTGGTTGTCGTTGCTGTCGACGTGCAGCATCGCAGTGAGCGTCTGGTCACTAGTTAGCTGCATCTGCGAGCCGCTGTCCTCGGCCTGCGTGCCGGTCGTGGCGGTGTCGGTCGTGCCGGTCTCGTTGCCGGTCATCGTCTCGTTGTCCGCCATCGTCTCGTTACCGGTCGCCGTCTCGGTGCCCGTCGTCTCGTTGTCGGGCGTCGCGGTCTGCTCGCCGACGGTCGTCTCGTTGGCGGTCATCGTCTCGTTGCCCACCATGGTCTCGTTGGCGGTCATCGTCTCGTTACCGGCCATCGTGTCGTTTTCGGCGTCCGTCTCACCGAACTCCGCGCCGGGCACCTCGTACAGCGTGATCGTGACGTTGTCGTACTCGCCGGGTTCGAGGTACTCCGAGACGCCGATGGTGCTGTCCAGCGCGTTGCCGCGTTCGAGGATCTCGTCGTGGATGACGACGAAGCCGCCCTCGGGGACGCTGACGTTACTGACCGTCACCGTCGTTCCGTTGGTCTCCTGATCGTCGAACGTGACCGAGGGTTCGGCCGTCTCGTTGTCGGCTGTGTCGTTCGCAGCCGTCTCGTTGTCGGCCTGCGTCGCGGTCTCGGTACCTGCTTCGGTTCCGGTTTCGGTTCCAGTCTCAGTGCCGGCCTCCGTGCCGGTCTCGGTCCCTTCTTCGGTCGGTGTCTCCTCTGTAGGGGTCTCTTGCTGTGCTGTCACGCCGGGGACGGCCGCCGCCTGCGCGGCGAACGCCCCGACCATAGCGATGGCCAGAAAGACGGCCAGTGTCTTGGTACGTATCATGGTTATCTGTCGCCCGTCTGCGGGCGACGCGAGCGAGTGGACAACAGGACAGCCGATAAACAGGAACGACAGTTCAGAACCGAAGGTGAAGCCAACCGTTCGAAAGGCCGTCATTAGTCCGAGAAAGCCGAGCTTTGCCGGACGGGTTTCGACACGCGTTTACCCGTCGGCGGCCCACGACCAGAGGATGCAAGTGACGTTTCTCGGGACGAGCGGGGCCATCCCGACGGTACAGCGCAACACGAGCGGCATCTTCGTCAATCGGGACGGCGACTACCTCCTCTTCGACTGCGGGGAGGGCACCCAGCGACAGATGATGCGCTACGGGACCGGCTTCGGTATCGACCACGTCTTCCTCACGCATCTCCACGGCGACCACGTCCTCGGGATCCCGGGCCTGCTCCAGACGTTCGACTTCAACGACCGTGAGGAACCCGTCGCCATCCACACCCCCGCGGGGACCCGCGGCAACGTCACCCAACTCATCGAATCGACCGGGACGACTCCCTCCTACCCGGTCCGAGTCAACGAGGTGTCGGCCGGTGACACCGTGCTGGACCGCGAGGAGTACGAGGTCCGCGCCGTCGAGACCGACCACCGCTGTATCGCCGTCGGCTACGTCCTCGCCGAGGACGACCGCAAGGGCGAGTTCGACCGCGAGAAGGCCGAGGAGGAACTCGGCATCCCGCCGGGACCGAAGTACTCGAAGCTCCACCGCGGCGAGCCGGTCGAACACGACGGCCGGACGGTTCAGCCCGAGGAAGTTGTCGGCCCGCCCCGGCCCGGCCGCACCTTCGTCTACACCGGCGACACCCTCCCGACGCAGTCGGTCGTCGACGCGAGCGAGGGCGCGGACCTGCTGGTCCACGACGCCACCTTCGCCGAGGACCGCCGGGACCGGGCGCAGGCGACGGCCCACTCGACGGCGAAGGACGCCGCCGAGGTGGCCCGACAGGCGGGCGTCCGAAGCCTGGCGCTAACGCACGTCTCGACGCGCTACGCCGGGCAGGCCGACACGCTCGCCGCCGAGGCCCGCGAGGCGTTCGACGGCGAGGTGATCCTCGCGGAGGACGGGCTGGAACGACACGTCCAGTTCCCGGACAGCGAGTAAGCACGCCCCACCGGGCGATAACACGACCTTTATACCCGGCGGCGGGTATCCGATTTCCATGACACAACGCATGGTGCACGTGGGACTGGGTGGGCAGGGGCGACGCTGGCTGACCGAGGCGATCCCGCCCAACGTCGACGCCGGCCGCGTCGACGTCGTCGCCGCCGTCGACACGGACCCCGAACGCCTCGAACTGGCCGAGTCCGAACTCGGGCTCTCGCCCGACCGCTGTTACACCGGCCTCGACGCCGCGCTCTCGGAACGCGACGCCGACTTCTGTTCGGTCGTGACGCCGCCGTCGGCCCACGAGCCCGTCGTCGAAACGGCGCTCGCACACGGCCTCGATATCCTCTCGGAGAAACCCATCGCCGACACCCTCGAAAGCTCCGTCCGAATCGAGCGGAAGGTCCGCGAGGCCGGCGCGAAGATGGGCGTCACGATGAGCCACCGCTACGACCAGGACAAGACGACGTTCCGCCGCGCCCTCTCGGAAGCCAGCCCCGTGGACTACCTCACCGCCCGATACACGGGCAACGTCCGCAACCGCGGGCTGTACGCCGACTATGTCCACGAGATGACCGACATGCTCCTCTTGGACGGCGCGATTCATCACCTCGACATGCTGGCGTCCTTCGCCGACGCCCCCTGCGAGCGCGTCTACGCCGAGACGTGGGTCCCCGACGGCGCGGACTACGAGGGCGACTGCACCGGCCTCGTCACCCTCCACTTCGCCGACGGCACCCGCGCCCAGTACGAGGGCAGTTACGCCAACGCGACGACGCTCAACGGCTGGGGCCACGAGCAGTTCCGCGCGGAGTGCCGGGACGAGACACTCCTCTTGGACGACCGCGAAGTCGAGCGGTTCCCCTTCGACCCCGCCGACGTCGGCGACTGGTCCGGCCTCCGGAAGGGCGACGGCGAAGCGGTGCCGCTGGCCGAACGCCCTATCTGGGAGAACGCCTGGCTCATCGAGCAGTTCTGCGAGTGGCTGGACGGCGGCGACCCGATGGCCACCCGCGTCGAGGAGAACCTCCACTCGATGGGGATCGTCTTCGCCGCCATCGAGAGCAGTCGCCGCGGCGAGGCCGTGAACGTCCAAGACCTGCTCGACGACGCCCGACAGCGCGCATAACGGGTCGACGGCTGCCGCCCGCTCTCCACTACGGAACGGCCTCCCATTCTTGAGTGAGCGGAGGTACTATGCCGACATATGACACACGACACACCGGACGGGCGCGACGAGCGGCGTCTCTGGTGTGAGAACTGCGAGCTCAGCGTCGAACCGTCGGCCAGCGAGACGGGTCCCGAGTGCCCGGCCTGTGGCGGTGACCTGTGAGAACCGTCACGTTCCAGCGCGCCGACGAGCGGCGGACACCGCTCATTCCCGTCGGTGGACCGGCCCGCGCGGTTCGTACTCCATCCCCGTCGTCACGCTGTCGGCGACGGCCTCGCCCCACTCGCGTTCGACGAGGTGGACCGCCAGGTCCAGCCCCGACGTGACGCCACCGGCCGTCAACACGTCGCCGTCGTCCACGACGCGGGCCTCGACCACGTCGGCGGCCGTCGCTCGCAGGTCGTCGAGCGCCCCCCGGTGCGTGACCGCCGGCCGACCGTCGAGGACGCCGGCCCGCGCGAGCAACATGCCGCCGGTACAGACGCCCGCGACGGTCGCGCCGGCGTCGTGGGCGGCCGCGATGGCGTCGGGCAACTCGCCGCGCCGGGCCGCCGCCCGCGCGCCCACGTCCGCGCCGGAGTTCCACCCGCCGCCGGGGACGACCAGCAGGTCCGGCGAGACGGCGTCGAGGGTCCCATCCATTTCGACCGTGAGGCCGTGACTGGCTGTGACTGTCGATCGCTCGTCTACAGTACGCAGGCTCACGTCCCACGTCGCGCCGAAGGCCCTCGCGTTCTCGAAGACCTCGTAGGGACCGATGGCGTCCAGTTCGTCGAAGCCGTCGAAACACGCGATGGCGACCGTGTTCATATCGAAGACTGGCGCGGCGCGGACAAAGCCGTGCGGATTGTTCCTACTGGCACGAACACGTCGCAGAACGGCGCGGGACGAGCTAGACGACCGGCGGCGTCAGTGGAGAATATCCGGGACTGATCGGGGCGACCGGGTCAGTTGAGCAGCGGGTTGTCTATCGGTTCGAACCGATGCTGGCAGGACGGGCACTCGACGAGACGCCGTCCTCTCTCGCCGGTCTCGACTCGAAACGAACGGGTCCAGCCCACGTGCCCGCACTCGGGACAGCGGCGGATGAACGGTGGCATCATACGTGGTCCCTCGAACGCCGGGTCGTAGGCGCTCGGTTCGGAAAGCGTTGCCGGGCGTCGTCGTTTCGAGACCCCTCGCTTCGCTCGGGCTCTCGCTACTGCTCTGCGGTTCCCTGCGGTCACCGCATCGCTTCGAGGGCCGCGCTCCCTCCAGTCGCGCGCCCCTCGCTACTCGTGCCCGTACACTGCCACCGGCTCGTACGGCTCTTCGAGGTAGGCCACGTCCGACGCCGAGAGGTCGACCTCCAGCGCCTCGACGGCGTCCTCCAGATGCTCGATGCTGGAGGTGCCGACGATGGGCGCGGTGACGTTGTCGTTCTGGAACTGCCACGCGAGGGCGATCTGGGCCATCGTCACGCCGTGGTCGGCGGCGAGTTCCTGGACGCGCTCGTTTATCTCCGGGCTACCCGGCCCCTCGGCGTAGGGGACGCCGGCCTCCTCGCTCTCGTGGACGCCGCGGGTCGTGGCCTCGAACTCCTCGTGCGGGCGCGCGAGGTAGCCAGCGCCGAGCGGACTCCACGGCATCACGCCGACGTTCTCGCGGTCGCAGAGCGGGTACATCTCGCGTTCCTCCTCGCGGTAGGCGAGGTGATAGAGGTCCTGCATCGTCTCGAAGCGGGCCAGTCCCTCCCGGTCGCTGATCTGCAGCGCCCGCTGGAACTGGTGGGCCCACATCGAGGACGCGCCGATGTGGCGGACCTGCCCGCGGCGGACGGCGTCGTCGAGCGCTCGGAGCGTCGTCTCGATGGGCGTGTCGTAGTCCCAGCGGTGGATCTGGTAGAGGTCGACGGTGTCCATCCCCAGCCGGTCGAGCGAGTGCGAGAGCTCCTGCTCGATGGTCTTCCGGGAGAGCCCCCGCGCGTTCCGGTGGTCGCTCGCGCCCGAGAAGCGGACCTTCGTGGCGACGACCTGCTCGTCCCGCTCGTAGTCTGCGAGCACGTCGCCCAGGATCCGCTCGCTCTCGCCCGCCGAGTAGACGTTGGCCGTATCGAAGAAGTTCACGCCCAGGTCGATGGCGCGCTCGATGAGTTCGCGGCTCTCCTCGTCGTCTAACATCCACTCGCGGCCGCTCCCGAAGCTCATGCAGCCCAGACAGACCTTGCTGACTTCGATGCCCGTCGAACCGAGCGTGGTGTACTCCATAGTCGGTCGAGGGGCGGCGGCCGCAAAGGCGTTCTGACCCGACCGACGACCGGCGGTCCCCGCCGCGGTTCACGACGCCCGCAGCAGCGAGAGCGTGATGGTGTTGCCCGCCTCGTCGACGGTGTGGTCGATGTGTCCGCCCGCGAGGTCGACGACCCAGTAGACCAGCCAGAGCCCGCACCCGCGGCTGTGGTTGACGGCGGTCATCTCGTGGTCGCCCAACAGGACCTTCCGGTCGTACTCGGGGATCGGCGGGGCGTCGTCGGCGACCGACAGCTCGACGCGTTCGGGCGTGGTCCGGAGGGAGACGGCGACTTCGGGGCGCTCCGAGCGAGTGTGACGGATGGCGTTCTCGACCAGTTCGGCGACTGCGTAACGCAGTTCGTCGGGAGCGTCGACCGCGACGGACTCGATGCCCTCAGTGGCGATGAGCGCGTCCGGGGACCGCTCGCGGAACTGGCCGACGACGTCTTCGACGATCTCCGCGACGTCCGTCTTCGACGACTGCGGGTTCGCCGTGAGCACGTCGACGATCTCGCGCTGTTTCTCGGCCGTTTCGAGCAGCGCCTCGCCGGCCCGGCGGATCATCGCGGTGCGTTCGGCCGTCTCGCCCTCGGCGTCGGCCGCCAGCGCCGCGGCGTTGCCGAGGACGACGTTCAGCTGGTTGCGGATGTTGTGCCGGAGGAAGTTGTCGATGACGACCAGCTGTCGCTCGCGGCGGCGTCGGTCGGTGACGTCGCGGGTGAAGCCGGCGATGCGGACCACGTCGCCGTCTCGAACTATCGGTTCGGCCTTTATCCAGGCCCACCGATTGTACTCCAGGGAGGGGTTGACCCGCGCCTCCACCTCGACGGGTGTGCCGTTCGAGACCTGTTCCATCGCGTCGACGATGGCTGGCCGGTCGGGCGGATAGATGGCCTCCATGAAGCTCTGCGGGTCGCGTTCCAGCGTCTCGACGGATTGCCCGAAGACGTCCTCGTAGGCCGGGTTACAGAACAGCAGTTCCGACCAGTCGCCGTCGTACATCCAGAGGACGTCGTCGGTCGTGTCGGCGAGTTCCTGCAAGCGCTCTCGCGTCTCGCGGCGCTCGCGCTCGGCCTCGACGCGGTCGGTGACGACGCGGGAACTCACGACGTACCCGTCGAGGTCCGAGTCGGTCAGGTTCGACATCCGACTCTCCAGCCAGACCCACGACCCGTCGCTGGCCCGGTGTCTGTAGGTGGCGGTATCGGCGGCGAACTCCCCGGCCGCGTTCACGACCGCCTCGAATCGGCGTTCCACTTCGGCGCGGTCGTCGGGATGGACGTACTCGAAGACGGTTTCGCCGACGAGGGCCTCGGAATCGAACCCGAGAATGGACTCGGTAGCCGCGTTCACGTACGTGTACGCGCCCGAGGCGTCGACTACCGCGATCTTGTCCTGCGTGTAGTCGAGCAGCGTCGCCGCGACCTCCGCGTCGTTCATTCACTCGGACGACGACACCGAGGGGCAAAAACCCCGGCGGCGCACGTGGTATCACGGGACGGCTGACAGGTCACACCGGTACAGTCATTTCGGGCGCTTCCGAACGGCCGGACATGGATCTGGCACACGTCGCCATCTGCGTCTCGGACCTCGACCGCGCGATGGCCTTCTACGGGGAACTGGGCTTCGAAGAGACCCACCGCTTCACGCTCGACGGCGTCGAGAACGTCTACCTGGGACGCGGCGAGGAGGCGGACCTCCAGTTGCGGTACGACGCCGACCGGACGACCCCCATCGCGCCCTCTCGCGCCGACGTCGACCACGTCGCCTTCACCGTCGACGACGTCGAAGGGACCTTCGAGACGGCTATCGACGCCGGCGGCGCGCCGGTCCTCGAACCGACGGAGATCGACGCCGCCGGAGCCTTCGCCGCCTTCGTCGAGGACCCCGAGGGGTACACGCTGGAGTTCTACCGCTGGCTCTGACCCGAGACGCTACCCGTCCGCGGCCCGTAGAGAGGATATGGTCTCGCCCGGGCAACTGTATCTCCTCGCCGTGACGGTCATGGCGCTCGTGGCGCTCGCCGCCGCGGCTCCGGTGCTGCTCGGTATCGCCCGCGAGGGTCGCGAGCGACTGCGCCGGGGCGGCCCCGACCTGCGGGCAGCGCCCGCCGAGACCGAGGCACAGTCCGACTCGTCCGATCGCCGCTGTCGCCACTGCGGAGCCGAGAACGCGGGCGAATTCGCCTACTGTCGGGAGTGTGCCGGGCCGCTGTGAGAGCGATGCGGAGCGCGGGAAAACATTTATTCTCGATTACGCCATGCGATGGGATGGGTACCGTGGTTCCCGTGCCTCGTGTCCATGCCTGTGACAACGCACCGCGGTCCCGCTGCGGTGATTACCCACCAGTCACCGCTTTTCGAGTCGCCTACTGCTCTCGAACGCTGAGTGCCGCCGCCGAGTAGTCCTCGACGAACGCGCCGGCACCGCCGATGGTCACTTCCTCGCCGTCGACGTCGAGCGTCAGCGTGTTCTGGACCGGGAAATCCGCCGTGACGGGTTCGACGAGGCTCTGGTTGACCGCGACGACCGTGCCGGTGAGCGTCTGGTGGCCCTGTCCGGGGAAGAGGTGGGCGGTCACCAGCAGGTCCCGCTCCTCGGCGTGCTTGACGATCGCGAACAGGCCGTGTCTGAACGGGAGGTTCTCGGCGGGGAGTTCGGGCGGGTCGGCGCTGGCTACCTCGTCACCGGCGGCCCAGAAGTTAAACCACTGGGAGGTGATCGCGCCCGCCGTCTTCGGACTCTGTTCGAGGACGAGACTGTAGTCCCCGTCGCGGTGTTCGCCGCGCAGCAGCGAGGAGTCGCTCGTCACCGCCGACGTGTCGTCGACCGTCACGAGCGTCTCGACCGGCGGTTCCCACGAGCGGACGATAGTCGCGATCTCGGTCGCGTTCTCGACGATGCTCGTCTCCTCGCCGTCGCCGAGCAACAGCGCGACGAACACGCCTCGGTCGCGCGCCCGCTTCAGCGGGTCGGAGAGCCGCTCGGCGACGACGGCGGGCAGCATCATGAATATCTCGTCTTCCGCCTCGTCGATGAGGCGTTCGAGGCGGCGGTACAGCGTCTGTCGAGCGCGGACGAGCTCGATGCCGGGATAGTCGCGCTCCGTATCCGTATAGCGTTCCGTGAGGTCCGATTCGAGGTCGGTCAGCTCCTCGGTCATCGACTCGATGGCCGACTCGGGGTCGACGGCGCGTATCTGCGTCGGCGTTCGGTGGTCGTCGACGACGACGAAGCCCCGCTCGGCGAGCGACTCGACGAGGTCGTAGACGTATCCGGTCGAGATGTCCGTCGCCTCGCTGACGGTGGCGACGGTCGCCGTCCCCCGTTCGAGGACAGCGAGATAGGTCCGTGCTTCCGTCTCGGAGAGTCCGAACTGTGTCAGTCGTTCGGCCGTCGAATCCATCTTGGTCGTCCGTCGATACGGAGCCCCTTTACTGCACCGTTCGCCCCGAGCGCCGTCGATATCGGGCCTTGCCGCCCGTCGGACGCCGAGCGGTCGGCAGTTGCGCCCGCTTCGAGTGTGGTCGCCGACCACTCTTCATCCGTTGTTCTCCGTTCTCGGAGGCTTATACGGCTTCGCGTCGTCCGCTCGGCTATGAGCTTACAGGCGCTGTTCAACGACGTCCCGTTCGTGGCCGAACTCGGAATCGAGATGACCGAGGTCGGCGACGGACGCGCCGAAGCGCGGCTCCCGCTGCGGCCCGAACACTCCTCGAACCCACAGACACGCATCGCCCACGGCGGGGTCACCTACTCGCTGGTCGACACCGTCGGCGGGGCCGCCGTCGTCTCGCTGTCGGAGAGTATCTCGCCGACGGTCGACATGCGGATCGACTACCTCGCGCCCGCGACGGCCGACCTCCGCGCCGAGGCCGACGTGGTCAGAAACGGCGGGAGCGTCGCCGTCGTCGACGTCGAGGTGTACGACGCCGACGACCACCACGTCGCCACCGCTCGCGGAACGTACAAGACCGACGGCGACGGCGGGCGCTCGCCGTGGACTGAGGGCGTCGACGAGGAGACGGTCGAACGGCTCTCGGACTAGTCGCCGTTACCGACCAGCGCCATCCCGTCGCGGACCGATTCTCGCCGCCCCAACAGCGTGACCATGTCGCCTTTCTGCAGGACGTAATCCGCGGTCGGGACGTCGGCCTCCCTGTGGTCCTCGCCGCTGACGAGGGCGATGAGACAGGCTTCGGGGAGCATGGGTCCGACCTCGCGGACCGTCTTCCCGACGAGTTCCTCGTTCAGCACTTCGACCTCCTGCACGTCGCCGGTCCGGCCCACGTCGGTCATCCAGTGGGCGATGGCCGGGCGCTCGATCTGGTTGTCGATGGCCCACGCCGTCGCCATCGCCGAGGAGATGGTCCGGACGCCGAGCTCCTCGAACGCCTCGACGTTGTCGGGGTTGTTGGCCCGGGCGATGACCCGTTCGACGTCGAACTTCGAACTGGCCAGCTGTGAGACCAGCAGGTTGGCGTCGTCGTCCCCGGTCGCGGCCACGACGGTCTTGGCCTTCGCGGTGCCGGCCGACCGGAGGACGTCCGTGTCGGTGCCGTCCCCCCACTCGACGGCGAAGCCGTCGTTGCGGGCGCGTTCGACGATCGATTCGTCCTCCTCGATGATGACGACGTTCTCGCCCCGGTCTTCGAGGCGCATGGCGAGCGCACGGCCCACCTGTCCGCCGCCGACGATGATGACTCGCATTGGTATCACGTCCAGTTTCTCCGCGATGTACCGCGCGAGACCGCCCTCGAACAGGGCGGTCACGAAGATGACCAGAAAGACGGTCCCGAGTAGAATCTCCGCCTGGTTCGCCAGCAGATCCGCCTGCGCGACGAGCTGTTCGGCCTCCTGCCCGCTCGCGCTCTCGGCCTCCGTCCGCAGCTCTCCGGCGACGTTGTTGAGTTCCGCGGCGAAGAGCGTCGCCACCGACGCCGGGATGATACCGCGCGGGCCGACGAAGCTGACGAACCACTTCTCCGCGCGGGTGAAGCGGTCGCCGACCGTCGAGGCGAACACCAGCGCCGGGCGAATGACGAGCGCGACGGCGAGGACGACCGCGATGCCGGCCAGGCCCACGTCGATGAGCGCGTCGAGGCTGAGCTGGGCCGCCAGCGCGATGAACACGAACGAGAGCACCAGCAGCGTGATGTCGCCCTTGAACGACTCGATGTCCTCCTCGTAGGGGTGGTCGACGTTGCCGAGCGCCATGCCGGCGGTGGCCGCCGCGGCCACGCCGGCTTCCGTCGCGATCGTGTTCGCTGCCGCGTAGGCGACCAGGGCCCCGGCGAGCACCAGCAATCGGGAGTTCCGCGGGGCGTCGCCGGGCGAGAGGTCGATATACTGGAGGAGGTAGTACAGCACGCCCGCGACGACGAGCCCGACGAGCAAGCCCGTCCCGAGCCGGAGCGCGAACGCCTGCAACAGCCCGTCGCTCGTCGCGCCGGGGTTGACCGTCTCGAAGACGACGACGGCGATGATCGCCGCGGTCACGTCGTTGACGATCCCCTCCGTCTCCAGGGCCGTCGCCACCCGGTCTCTGACCGGCACGACGTTGAGGATCGGCGTGATGACCGTCGGCCCGGTCGCCACCAGCAACGCACCGATGAGGAACGCGAGGTTCCACGTCACCGCCGCGTCGGCGAAGGCGAACTTGACCGCGACCGCCGTGCCCACGAGGGCGATAGCCGCCCCAAGCGTGACCAGACGGAACGTCGCGGTCGGGGCCTCGCGGATACGCTCGAAGCGGAGGTGGTACGCCCCCTCGAAGACGATGATGGCGACGGCGAGCCCGACGATCGCCGTCAGCGCGGGGCCGAAGGTGTCGCTCGTGATGAGTCCGAGTCCGGGTTGGCCGATGACGACGCCGACCAACAGGTAGAAGATGATACTCGGTACTCGGAGGCGGGCGGCGAGAACCTGTGCGAGGACGCCCAACCCGATGATGCCGGCGACCAGCGGAATCAGGAGTCCGGAGCTACCAGCCACTGCTGTCCTCCATCTGTTTCCGACAAAGTATCCCCCTCCTATAAACGCACTTACTCCCGTCCGTGAGGCGGGTGGCGGTTACTGCCGTCGTACTCGAACCCTACTCCTCGCGGTCCAGCGAGACGAGGACGCCGCGGACGTTCATCGCCACCTCGGCGCTGGCCTTGCGCTCGCCCCAGATCTCGGGCGTCTCGACCGTCTCCACGAAGTGGTCGGCGACGGCCTCGTCGTCACCCAGTTCCGCGCGCTTCTCGGCGACGGCGGCGACCCACTCGTCGAGCTTCTCGGCGTACTCGTCGAGTCGATCGGCGGTCGCTGCCGGACCGAAATGCCCGTACAGCAGGGTCTCGGGGTCGATATCTCGGATCGTCTCTACGTCCGCGAGCGCCCGTTCCAAGTCGAAGTTCACCGGCGGCGTCGTGACGTGGACCTCGTCGGTCGAGGGCGTGTAGATACCCGCCGCGTCGGCCGTGAAGACGCCGCCGATACTCGGGTCGTGAAACACCACCTGATGGGGGGCGTGACCCGGCGCGTGGACGGCCTCGAAGGCGCGGTCGCCGAGGTCGATCTCGTCGCCGTCGGTCAGTTCGACGACGCGCTCCTCGGGGACGGGCTTCGGCTCGGCGTAGAACTCGATCTGGTCGCCGACGGCCCCCTTCGTCCCCTCCCAGATCCGCTCGGGGTCGACGAGGTGGCGAGCGCCGAGTTCGTGGACGTACACCGTCGCGTTCGGGCACTCCTCGACCAGATACCCGGCCCCGCCCGCGTGGTCCAGATGGATGTGCGTCAGCGCGATGACCTCCAGTTCCTCGGGCGCGATTCCGACCGCGTCCATCGCGTCGAGGATTCGCTCGTAGTTCGTCCCGAGTCCCGTATCGACCAGCGCCGGTCGCTCGGCGTCCACGACGTAGACGGAGCCGTACTCCGGCACGTCGTACATCCCGGTGTCGACGTAGTGGACGTCCTCGCACGCCTCGACCTCGTACACGTCACCGATTGCCATGTATAGGGTGGCGCTTGGTGGCGGGAAAACCGTTGTGACCGCTAGCAACCTTCGAATCTCTCGCAAGTAGTGGCGGTACGACTGAGAACAGCCAGAAAGCCCCGGTGGGCTACGCTCCCGCGGTTCGTTGCGCGCTTCCCTCACTCGCTACGCTCGTTCAGTGCAGTGCTTACTTCACCGGGGTTCGCGTAGCCCACCGCCCCTTTCAGTCCCGCCCCGTGGAACGGTCGACCGGGTGGGACTGAAAGGGGCCGGACGCTCGATTAGCCCGGACGACGCAAGCACTGGACTGAGCGAACGAAGTGAGTGAAAGGAAGCGCGCAGCGAGTCCCGGCAATCGAGCGTCCGGGGGCTTTCTGGCTGTTCTTGACCGAGTTCGTCGTCACGGAAGCACACGAACCACCGTTCCATGCGATTACGAATGCTAGGACCGACACGCCTAATTCCGCCCGTCGAGAACCGCCGGACATGTTATCGAGACAGTTCGTCCGGGAGAACCCCGAGACGGTCCGGGACGCCATCGAGCGGAAGGGCGTCACGGGCGTGGACCTCGACGCGATTCTGGACATCGACGAGGAGTGGCGGGAACTGAAGGCCAGGGGCGACGGGCTCAGACAGGAGCGAAACGAGGTCTCGAAGAAGATCGGCAAGCTCAAACAGGAGGGCCAGGAGGACGAGGCCCAGGCGGCCATCGACCGGTCGCAGGAGCTGAAAGACCAGCTACAGGAGGTCGAAGACCGGGCCGACGAACTGGAGAGCGAACTCGAAGACGCGCTGCTCGAACTGCCGAACATCCCCCACGACTCCGTGCCGACCGGCGACGGCGAGGCGGACAACGTCGAGCGCTACCGGCGCGGATTCGACGACCTGCGCGAGCTGCCCGAGGAGGTGATTCCCCACTACGATATCGGGGAGGAACTCGACGTGCTGGACTTCGAGCGCGGCGCGAAGGTCAGCGGCGGCGGCTACCAGTTCGTGAAGGGGGCCGGCGCGCGGCTCGAACACGCGCTGATTCAGTTCATGCTCTCGCTCCACCGCGAGCAGGGCTATTCCGACGTGCTGCCGCCGATCCCGGTCAACAGCGCGTCGATGCGCGGCACCGGGCAGCTGCCGAAGTTCGACGAAGACGCCTACCGCGTCGAGGCCCGGCAGGACGACGAGTACGACGACGACGACCTGTGGCTCCTGCCGACGGCGGAGGTGCCAGTCACCAACATGTACCGCGACGAGATCTTGCTGGACGACGACCTCCCCATCAAGCACCAGGCGTTCTCGCCGAACTTCCGCCGGGAGGCCGGCGAACACGGCACCGAGACGCGCGGGTACGTCCGCGTCCACCAGTTCCACAAGGTCGAACTCGTCAACTTCGTTCGGCCCGAGCACAGTTACGACCGACTGGAGGCCTTACTCGGGGAGGCCGAAGCGGTGCTGGACGAGCTCGGCCTGCCCTACCGCGTGCTGGAGATGTGCACCGGCGACATGGGCTTCACGCAGACCAAGAAGTACGACATCGAGGTCTGGGCACCCGGCGACGACATGGAGGACGGGCCCGACGTGGGCGGCCGCTGGCTCGAAGTCTCCTCCGTCTCGAACTTCGAGGACTTCCAGGCCCGCCGGGCGGGCATCCACTACCGGCCCGAACCGCACGAGTCCGCGCAGTACCTCCACACGCTCAACGGCTCCGGCTTAGCGGTGCCGCGCGTGATGGTCGCGATCATGGAGTACTACCAGAACGAGGACGGCACGATAACCGTGCCGGAACCGCTGCGCCCGTACATGGGCGGCCAGGAAGTCATCGAGGGGTCGGAGCCGGTCGGCGAGAGCGCGCTCGGCGAGGGCGAGTAAACGGTCAGTCGTTGGCGATGACCGTCGCCGTCGGCAGGTCCGCGACGTGCTGACAGACGTGGCGTACCTGTGGCAGCGTCGCCGAGGGGAGCGCCGACGGCGTGACCCAACGGGCTTCGAAGACGCCCTCGTCCTCGTTGGGGACGGGATCGGAAAGCAGCGTGCAGTCGTAGACGGTGTATTCCGACACCGTGTTCTCGAGGCTGTCGTGCGTGTACCAGAACTGGGTCAGCGGCCCGTCGACGCGCGCTCGGCAGTGGAGTTCCTCGTCCAGCTCGCGGTGGAGGCCGTCGGTGGCGGACTCGCCGTCGTGAACGCCGCCGCCGGGGAGCGTCCAGAACGGGGTCCCGTCCGAGTGGCGCTCCTTGACCACGAGCACCTTTGACCCGGAAGTCACCAGGGCTTTCGCGCCGTTCCTGATTCGGAACTCGGTCTGCCGCTCGGTGACTGCGTTGTTGGGGGTGCTGGACGGCTTCGACATGTCCATTCCCCACGGCCTTACGGACCATTACTACACGCGGCCTAACTGGCGACCGGTCCGTCGCACCGTGATTTAGGCGGTCCGGGGTAAAACAGCGGTACCGGGACTTAGTCAGACGTTATGCGTCAGACGCCTGTCAGCGTTTCGGACCCTCCCAACAGTTTCACTCTCCCGTAGCGCTCCACCTGCTGCATGATCTATCATGGATTACTGCCACCTACCGTGTATACGTCTGGATACGCTGAATACGGCGGTCGGCGAACTCGAAGACGTCCACGAACCGGACGATGCGCTCGCCGTCGGCCGAAAGCAGTCGGCCCCGAACGCCGACTTCGGGCGAGCTCTCGTCGTCGCGGCGGTAGACGCCGGTTATCCGGTGAGTAGTGTCCTTCTGCGGGCGCTCCTCGCGCATGAACCGGACGAACCGGTCGCGACCCTCGATGGTCCGGTCGGGCCGGTCGTGGACGAACGACGCCGCGAGCAGTCGCGCCAGCAGGTCGTAGTCGTCCTCGTCCAGCGCGCGGTAGTACAGCTGTGCGCGTTCCGTCGGCGGCGTGTCGGGCGGGAGGTCACTCATCGTCGGATCCTTCGGTCGGGTCGGTCAGTTCGAGCTCCGCCGGCGCGTCGCCGTTCTCGCCGGCGGACTCGTCGTCCTCTGCGCTGCCGGATTCGCCGTCGCGGGTTTTCTCGGTGTCGGTTCCGGTCTCGCTGTCCGAGCTCGCGTTCCCGCCATCGGTCGCGTCGTCTCGCGCGGGCGGCGCGTCGACCATCGCCGTCGGCGCTTCGGTCACCCCTTCCCTCGGGGATTCGTCGGGAGCGTTAGCGGTCAGTTCGGCCTGAATCTCGGCGAGCTCCTCGTCGCCGATTTTCGGGTCGTCGTCTTCACTCTCCCGCCCGTCTCCGTCCACCGCATCGCCGCTCGCTGTCCCATCGGCTTCGGCCGTCACCGGTTCGGGTTCGCTCGACGGATCGGCCGATTCGCTCGATGCGCCCGTCTCGTCGCCGTCGGACGCCACCGCGTCGTCGATGTCCACGCCGAGGGCGGTATCTATCTGTTCGCTCTCGTCCGGCAGGATGCTGCTCGTCTCGTGATCGCCCCTCACCACGTCCGTTCGCTCCGGCGGCCACCGCTCGTCGGGGTCCGGCGGTTCCGCGTACGTCCGGGCGGTTTCGAGCGGTCCCTCCGCGTCGTCGCGGAGGGTCTGGCCCTCGGCACCGCTCCCGCTGGCGTAGGCGCTCGCCGATTCCACCAGCCAGTCGGCGGCCTGCCAGAGCGCGGTCGCCTTCGCCTTCGAACCGTCGTAGATCGGTTCGAGCGCCGGGTCGTCGACGAACCGAACCGCGGTGTCGAACCGGTCGGCGGCGTCGTCGAACGCCTCGCGGGCGCGCTGGAAGTCGCTCTGGGCCAGCATCCACTCGGAATCGCCGAACTCCCCCATGGCCGCGGTGAACGCCCGCCGGCCCTCCGTGTAGTGAGCGTAGCCGACGCGATACCGGGCGAAGGCGGTGTCGTCGCCGCCGGTGTCGGCGATGGCGTCTTTCAGCTCCTCGACCCGGGGGAGTTCGGTCACGTCGCCCGTGCTCCAGGCGTACTGGACGACGCCGTCGTGGTCGACGACGGCGACGGCCCGTTCGAGCAGTCGCTGGCCGATATCGTCGACGAACGCGACGTCGTACCGTTCGGCGACCTCGCCGGCGGTGTCGGCGAGAAGCGGGATCTTGAGGTCGTAGCGCTCGGCGAACGCCCGGTGACTGTACACCGAGTCCGGACTGATGCCGAGGATCGTCACGTCCTTCTGCATCGTGAAGAGGTCGAGTTCGTCCAGGTCACACGACGTGTCGTCGCAGGCGGGGTTGAAGTCGGCCGGGTAGAACGCGAGGATCACCACGTCCTCGCCGAGGTACTCCGAGAGCGCGACGCGACGGCGCTCGCCGTCGACTAGAGCCGGCAGTTCGAACGTCGGCGCTCGTCCCCCCGCCGAAAGCATAGTCGCACGTCGGACTACCGATACTTAAGGGTAGCTGACATCGGCCGCGCGGAGAGCGGCGGGCGGAACGAGCCGTTTTTGCCCCCGCGAGCGGTAGTTCGGGCGTGGAACTTCACGTCCGCTACGAGGGCGACGACGACCCGAAGAAGTGCAGCGCCCGGAAGCTCGCCCGGTTCGACCTCGCCGAGCTCCACCGAGCGACGCGCTCGACGCCGCCGGGCGTCGTCCTCAACCCCTTCGCCGAGCAGGCCATCTCGCCGGCCGACCGGGCCGACGCGGGCGACGGCGCGCGACACGATCGGTTGGTCGTCCTCGATTGCTCGTGGGAGACCGCCGAGCGGGAAGCGTTCGACTTACAGGGCGTCCACCGCTCGCTCCCCTTCCTCGTCGCCGCCAACCCGGTCAACTACGGGACGCCGTTCCAGTTGAACACCGTCGAGGCCTTCGCCGGCGCGCTCTGTATCCTCGGGGAACGCGACCACGCCGAGCGCCTCCTCTCGAAGTTCTCCTGGGGGCACACCTTCCTCGAACTCAACGAGGAGCCCCTCGAACGGTACGCCGACTGCGAGGATTCGAGCGACGTGATCGCGGTGCAGGACGACTACCTCGTCGAGGAGTGACCGACCACCGAATCGCTCACTCGAATCCCGTGCCGATGCCGCGCGGGTCGCTCGGCGGGGAGAGCGGCGTCCCCGGTACGTCAGACGAGGGGTCGGGGTCGTTGTACCCGCCCGGGGCGACGTCGTTGGGCGAGTCGGGATAGTACAGCGACGCCAGCGCTTGGATGTGGTCGCGGCCGACGCCGAGTTCGAACTGGCCGCCGCCGTACAGGCGGATGTCCTCCTCCGCGCAGTAGGCGACGGTTTCGAGCACCGACTCGACGGTGCCACACCGCGACGGTTTCATGTTGAGCCACATCGGTTCGAACGGCAGTTCCTCGACGCTCTCGACGCCGGTGATGGGTACGTCCCACGTGACGCGCGCCTCGCGGCCGTCGAAGACCGGCCGGGTCTCGTCGGTCAGGTTCGGGTCCTCGACGAGCGCGTCCGGCAGGCCGTCGACGACCCGGCGATAGAAGTCCGCGTCGACGGTCACGTCCACCCCTTCGGTGTCGTACAGCCCCTTCAGGTCGAGGACGCGCACGTCGTACGTCGAGAGCGACGCGATAAACTCCTCGTCCCACTCCGGCGTCGGGTCGAGTTTGAACCCCAGGTCGTCGTGTATCGAGAGCAGGTCGTCCAGGCGGTCGGTCGCCGGCGGCTCGTCGCTCTCGGGGTCCGAGAGGCGCGTCGAGACGACGAACTCGACGGGGTCGTACTCGTGGCCGACGGCCGTCCCGAGGTCGGTGTCGGCCTGTTTCAGCGCCAGGTCGAGCGCCGCGCTCTCGAAGCCCCAGCGCCGGTAGTGGCGAAACCGCTCCTCGTCGGGCGGTTCCGGCCAGAGGTCGGCGTCGGAAAGCGCATCGGAGAAGGAATCGAGGGTGTACTCCCCCGAGAGGTCGAGGTCGTGGTCGGCGAGCGCGTGGTGGGCCTCGTTCGTGTAGGTGACGTCCTCCCCTCTGCCGGTCTCGCCGTCGCCGGAGAGAGAGATCGTCGTCGTGGCGCGGTCGAACCCGCTGGAAGTGGCTCGTTCCTGCACTTCGAACGCGCAGTCCTCGACCGTCAGCGAGCGGTCCGCGACGTGCTCGTACATACCGATTGCCGACGGCCGCCGGCCTCAAAGGTGCGCCGGTCGGAAACTCAAAACTTAAACGGCCGCGCCGGCAACCGACTCGCATGGCTAGCTTCGAGGCAGCGTCAGACCGACTCCTGAACAAGCAGATCTGCATGCGCTGTAACGCCCGGAACCCGCAGCGCGCCGACCAGTGCCGGAAGTGCGGCTACGGCAACCTCCGCCCGAAGGCGAAGGAAGTCCGCAGCGCGTAATCCGGCTCTCGATTTCTCCCGGCAGCGTACTCGTCCAGCGGCGGCGCTTCCGGCTCGGTCGGATCCGCCGGTCGTCGGAAGTCGCTACTCGTCGGGGTACTTCGGTTCGCGGCGCTCGGCCCGTTCGAGGGCGCGTTCGACCACCTCGCGCACGTCGCCGTGGAAGACGCCGCCGTGGCCCGAGTACATGTGCTCGACACCCTCCGGCATCCGTTCTAAGAGGTCCTCGATGCTCTCGATGAGTCGCTCGCGGGACTGGTTCGGCGAGTCCGTGCGGCCGAAGGAACCGTCGTCGAACGCGCCGTCGTCGTGGACGACCACGTCGCCGGAGAACAGCGAGTTCTCGGAGACCAGCGAGACGTGGTCGTCGGCGTGGCCAGGCGTGTAGACGACTTCGCAGGTCTCGTCGCCGACCAGCAGTTCGTCGCCGTCCTCGATGGCGTGGTCACGGCGCGAGTGGTCGGCGTAGGCGTACAGCTCCGCGTCGAACGCGTCGAGGACGGCGTCGAGTTGCGCGACGTGGTCGCCGTGCTGGTGGGTCAGGACGACGGCGTCGACGGCGTCGGCGTGCGCTCGGATCGCGTCGACCACGCCGCTCATCGCGCCGGCGTCGACGAGCGTCGTCCGCTCGCCGGTCGCGAGGTAGGCGTTGCAGGTGAACGTCTCGGCGTCGGCGGTGACGTTGTGAACGTCCATGGTCGGGCTGTGGGGGGCCGGCCGTTTGAGTGTACTGACAGCGCCAGCTTTAGACCCGCCGCCCGCGGACCCCACCTATGGCTTCCGTCACCGTCTGGAACGAGTTCATCCACGAACGCGAAGACGACGCCGTCGCCGAGGTGTACCCCGACGGCATCCACGCGACCATCGCCGACGCCCTCGAAGACCGGGGCCACGACGCCCGCACGGCGACGCTGGACGAACCCGAGCACGGTCTCACCGAGGCCGTCCTCGACGACACCGACGTGCTGCTCTGGTGGGGTCACGCCGCCCACGACGAGGTCGAGGACGAGGTCGTCGAACGAGTCGCAGAGCGGGTCCACGAGGGGATGGGCCTGCTCGTACTCCACTCGGCACACGCCTCCAAGCCGTTCAAGCGGTTGCTGGGGACCCCCTGTGACCTGACGTGGCGCGAGGACGGCGAGCGCGAGCGCTGCTGGGTCGTCGACCCCGGCCACCCGATCACCGACGGGCTGGACGACTCGCTGGTCATCGACGAGGCGGAGATGTACGGCGAGCCGTTCGGCGTCCCAGAACCCGACCGGCTGGTGTTCACCTCGTGGTTCGAGGGCGGCGAGGTGTTCCGAAGCGGCTGTTGCTACGAGCGGGGCCGGGGCAGCATCTTCTACTTCCGACCGGGCCACGAGACCTACCCCATCTACCACCGCGACGACGTGCAGCGGGTCCTCGACAACGCGGTTCGCTGGGCCGCTCCGACCGAGGGGGCCGACGCCACCGCCGGCAACCGGAACGTCGAGCCGCGCGAATCGCTATAGCACGCTCGATTTGCGGTCTCTCGCGGACGCTCGTCTGTGAAGCGCGACAGCGAACCGGATCGCTCCCTCAGTATCAATCCGTAGAATCGGGGGATGCCTTTTTCATTCCGAACGTCATAGTTCTACACGTACCATGGGGTTCGGGAGCTACGACGAATCGGAGCAAGACAATCAGGAGTACGACACAGACTTCGACGACGAGAGCGGTCTCAACTCGGAGGAAAACGCCCACGAAGGGGACGTAGAGTACGAGTTCACGGCATCGAACGACGAGCTACTCGACCGTCTCTCTGACATCAAGGAGTCTGAAACGAATACGTGAAAACCGGGGTTCGAGCGCTCGGCATCGCCGAGTCGTATCGGAGCGAAACCAGTCACCTCGCCGGAGCGGTCGTTCGGGCGAGTCGCGTCGTCGACGGGTTCGTCTTTTCTTCGTGCACGGTCGGCGGGAGCGACGCCACCGACGCGGTCTGTGAGATGGTCGAGCGACTGGACCGCGAGGACGTCCGCTACCTCCTGCTCTCGGGTATCGCGCCGGCGTGGTTCAACGTCCTCGACCTGCGCGCCATCCGCGACCGGACCGGTCTGCCGACCGTCTCGGTCGCGTTCGAGTCCTCGCCGGGATTGGAGAGCGCGATCCGCGAGGCCTTCGACGACCGCGGAACCGTCGAGGCTCGACTCGAAACTTACCGCGCTCAACCCGACCGCCGCCGAGTCTCGGTCAACGGCGAGGCGGTGTACGTCCGAGCGGTCGGACTCGACGACGACGCGGCCGCCGACGTGGTGCGCGGGTTCACGCCCGAGGGCGGCCGCCCGGAGCCGTTGCGGGTCGCACGGCTCGCCGCCCGGGGGCTGGTCGACGCCGGATGACGGGCGACCGCCGCCCTTGATACGGTCCGGCCCGAACGCCGGGTATGGGACAGATGGAGGGACTGGACGTCCTCGCCTGCGAGCGCTGTGAGGAACTGTGCGAGTCACGCACCCGGATCGTCAACGGCGTCGGCCCGGCGGACGCGGACCTGCTGTTCGTCGGCGAGGCCCCGGGAGCCAACGAGGACGAACAGGGGAAACCGTTCGTCGGCCGCAGCGGCGACGTCTTGGACGAGACGCTCCGCGAGGTGGGCTTAGACCGAGGCGACGTGCGCATCACGAACTGCGTGCGCTGTCGGCCGCCCGAGAACCGCGACCCGCACAAGGAGGAGCTGGCGAACTGTCGCGAGTATCTGGAGACCGAGATCGACCGCGTGGACCCCGAAGTCGTCGTCACGCTCGGGAAAGTGCCCGCCCAACACCTACTGGAACGCGATGTCGCCGTCACCAGCGAAGCCGGCGACGTGGCGGACGTGACTATCCAGGGGTCGCCCCAGCCCGTGATGATCTGCGTCCACCCCGCGGCGACGCTGTACGATTCGAGCCAGAAGGGGACGTTCGAGGACACGCTCCGGAAGGCCGCGGAGTTCACCGACGGCGAGAGCGGGCAGCGGCGCTTAGGCGACTTCTAGGAACCCGGTTTCGCAGTCGTTCACGGGCGGCAAAGCCGCCCGTGAGCCCGAGAGAGCGACGGTCTCCCACTGCGCGACGGAGCGCTCCCGGCCGCTGCCTGTGACCGGTGCTTTCGAGACGAACGTCGGAGCGAGACAGTCACCGCTCCGGGTGGGTCACGTCGTCGAAGCCGCCCCGAACCAGCGGTTTCGCGATGTGGCGGCGCGCCACCGGCGGGACCTCGTACCAGCCGGGTTCGAGCGAGCGGTCGAGCGGGCGGTCGACCTTCCCGTCGGCGCTCGTCCCGCAGTCCCGACAGCGATACCCCTGGTTCCGGCCGGCGGAGGACATCGACCGACCGCAGTCGGGGCAGTCGGGCGTGACGAGTTCGGTTCGGACGAGGTCGCGAGCGGCGAACTTCTCCAGTTTGAGCGTTCCGTCCGTGACCTCGCCGCAGACCGTGACGCGGTCGCCCTCGCGGAGCGCGCGCACCCGGTCGCGGAACCCCTTCGTGGGTTCGAAGGCGGCACAGCGGAGGCTGTCGTCGCCGTCGGCCAGCGTCAGGAAGACGTGGCCGCCCTCGCGGGTCGCGGGCGCGTCGACCACTGTACCGGTGACGCGGTAGGCGCTGTCTGCCGCCACGTCGGCCATCGCCGCGTCCCGTAGGTGCACGTCGGTCCCCTGATTCGTCAGGAACGTCGCCCGCTCGGCGACGGGCTCGCTCTCGACGGCGTCGGCCACCGCTCGGCAGGCCTCGGGGTCGTCGCCGCGGATGCCGTAGAGGATCGGACAGGGCGTGCGCGGGACGCAGACCGGATACCCCGACTCGCGGTCGACCGTGTCCCAGACGGTCGGATAGTGAGCGTCGGCGGCGGCCCGGACGCTCGCGTCGTCTACCTCTCGGTCGGTCCCCCAGCGCGCCCGCTCGCGGTAGGCGATGTGCTCGTAGGTCCAGTCGTCCAGCGCCGCCCACGCGCCGACGGCCGCGAGCGCGCCGACGAGGCCGCGGCCGTTGCCGCGCTCGACGCGGGCGAACCCCGCGAAATCTGAGAGCTGCGTCGCGGTCACGCGGTCCCGTATCTCTCTGATGGCGTCGACGGTGAACTCGCTGACCTGCGGCGGGACGTCTCCGGGCGCGCAGTCGGCGACGACGGCCCCGGGGTTCGTCATCGGGTCGTCGGTCTGAGCCAGCGAGAGCGTCTCGCGGACGAGGGGAGTCACGCGGTCGGCCGCTAAATCGGTGTGGACGGCGAGTGCGGCGTTCCCCCTCGTCTTGTGTTCAACGGCGGGGTTGAGCCGAATCAGGAGGAGGCGCTCGACGTGTCCACCGGCCTCGCGGATCGCGTCGGCTAACCGGGCCGCGGCGTAGGTGGTACACATCCCCGTCTCGCGCGAGTCCGTATCGTCCAAGCCGACGACGGTCACGACCGCACGTAGCCGACTGTGGCTCAAACCAGTTTCGTCACCGCCGCGACCGAAAACGGAGTCGAGAACAGCCGAGACCGGCACAACGCATATATGCTGTGACTGGCTTACGCCCCACTAGAGGAACCGAGAACCATGTCACGATCCGCACTGGTCGGCAACGTCACTGCCATGTTGGAAGACGCGGGGTTCATGGTGAGCGACCGGTGTGCGATTCGGCCGAAGAGCTTCGACGTCGCCGCCCGTCGCGGCGAGGACGTGCTGCTCGTGAAGATCCTCGGCAACATCGACGCCTTCGACGGGCACACGGGCGGCGAGATGCGCCGACTCGGCACCTACCTGAACGCGACCCCCATCGTCGTCGGTCTCAGGACCAGGGACGAGGAGCTGAAACCGGGCGTCGTCTACTTCCGCCACGGCGTGCCCGTCCTCTCGCCCGATACCGCGCTGGACCTCTTCGTCGAGGAAGTGCCGCCGCTCATATACGCCGCGCCGGGCGGCCTCTACGTCAACATCGACTCGGAGGTGCTCGCGGACGTCCGCGAGGAGAAGGAGTGGTCGCTGGGCCGACTCGCCAAGGAACTTGGCGTCTCCCGACGGACGGTCTCGAAGTACGAGGACGGCATGGACGCCTCCGTCGAGGTGGCCGCCGAACTCGAGGACCTCTTCGACGCGCCGCTGACCTCGCCGGTCAGCGTCCTGGAGGGGACCGAGGACATCCGCGACGACGAGCCGGCGCCGGAGGACCCCGACGTGGCCCCGGAGGACGAGCCGATCGCCACCGTCTTCACCCGCATCGGCTTCGAGGTCCACCCGACCGACCGCGCGCCGTTCAAGACGGTCAACGAGAACGCGAACCGCCGCGAACAGCAGGTGTTGACCGGCCACTCCGCGTTCACCGAGGCCGCCGAGAAGCGGGCGCGCATCATGTCTTCGGTCGGCGAAGTCACCCGCACCCGCTCGGTGTACGTCGTCGACGAGCTCACCCGCGAGTCCGTCGAGGGGACGGCGCTCATCGAACAGGACGAGATGGAGGCCATCGAGGACGCCGACGACCTGCGCGACCTCATCATGGAGCGGGGCGACGACCCCGAAGAAGTGGCGGAGTAGGCGCTTTTCCGGTCAGGATCTGAAAACTCGGGGACGGTTACGCCGCCGCGCCGTCGCCGTACGTCTCTTCGAGATACTCCACGATGTCGTCGGATTCGGGCATCGCGTCGACGCCGTTGTCCGGGTCCACGAGGACGGGAACGCCCGTCTGCCCCGAGATCTCCTTCACTTCGTCGCGCTCGTCGTGCGAGCGCGGGACCATGTGGGACTCGTAGTCGAGGCCGAGTTCGTCGAGCTTCGACGTGACCTTCGCGCAGTACGGACAGCCCTCCAGTTCGTAGAGTTCGAGGTTGGACATCTGAGCGTGACTAGCGGGGCAATCGGAAAAAGGGCGTCGGTGCTGTGCGTGAGAAGCGGCAGCCGCCGAATCAGAGCGCGCCGGCGAGGATGCCGCTCGTGCGGACGAAGAAGTAGAAGACGAAGGCGGCGGCGAGCACCCACTGGCCGGCGTGAACGTCACGATAGTCGCCCTGTGCGGCCTTCACGACGGGGTAGGCGATGATCCCCGCGGCGATGCCGTAGGAGATAGAGTAGGTGAAGGGCATGATGAACATCGTCAGGCCGGCGGGGACGGCGTGGCTGAGGTCGTTCCAGCGGATGTCGACGATGTTGCGCAGCATCAGCACGGCGATGACGACCAGCGCGATGTGCGAGGCGTGGAGCGGCACCGCGGCCGCCAGCGGGACGAGCGCGAGCGACGCGAGGAAGAGCAGCGCGACGACGAGCGCGGTCAGGCCCGTTCGGCCGCCCTCCTCGACGCCGGTCGCGGACTCGATGTAGGTCGTCACCGTCGAGGTGCCGATGATGCCGCCGACGGTCGTCCCGACGGCGTCGGCCATCAGCGGCTTGTCGATGTCGGGGAGGTTACCCTCTTCGTCCAGGAAGCCCGCGATCTGGGAGACGCCGGTGAGCGTGCCCGCGGTGTCGAAGAAGTCCACGAAGAAGAACGTGAAGACGATGAGCGAGAAACCGAGCGCGTCGACGTTCGAGAAGCCCGAGAGGAACGCGCCGACCAGCGGCGTGATGTCGTAGCCCGCCGCCGAGTAGACCACGTCGGTCTGGCCGGTCAGCGAGGCGGGCGTATAGAGGAAGACGCCGTCGAGGGCCGGGACGGAGGGATCGATGGCCGAGTAGCCCAGCGCCGCGGCGGCGTAGGAGGCCAGCGTCGTCAGCGCGATGCCGATGACGATGGAGCCCGGAATGTCCGCCGAGTAGAGCGCGAACGTGACGAACAGGCCGAGGACGGAGATGATGGCGATCGGGTCGCTGGCGAAGACCGGGTTGAACTGCAGGAAGGTCGCGGGGTCAGAGGCGACGACGTGCATCGCCTCCAGCCCGATGATCGCCAGGAAGAGGCCGATACCCGCGCCGACGGCGAACTTCACGGGCTCGGGGAACAGCTTGATGATGTACTCGCGCGCGCCCACCGCCGTCAGGGCGATGAAGACGACCCCCTCGACGACGACGGCGGCCAGCGCCGTCTGCCACGGCACGCCCAGCCCGAGGACGACGGTGAACGCGAAGAAGGCGTTCAGCCCCAGCCCGGGCGCTTGCGCGAACGGCCGGTTGGCATACAGCGCCATCACGAGCGTCGCCGTCGCCGCCGAGATGATGGTCACGACGGCGAGCATCTGGATCGTCTGCCCGGTCGTCCGGCCGTCGACGGAGATGGCCGCGCTCAGTATCGCGGGGTTGACGACGACGATGTAGCTCATCGTCAGGAACGTCGTCACGCCCGCGAGGATCTCGGTCGATACGTCGGTGTCGTGCTCGTCCAGTTCGAAGAACTCAGCCAGCGTCCCAGCCATTGTCCGAGGCTCGCCACAGACCGGCTTAAGCGTGGCGAGAGCGGCCGGTAATGGTTATCGTGACGAGATGTCGGGAGACCGACCGTCAGCGAGGCCGCTGCCGTCGTCGGTTGCTCAGGCGTCTCCGTCCACAGCCACGTCTTCGGGGGCGTCCGCGAGCAGGTCCGAGGCGGTGACCAGCGATTCGAGTTCGAGATCGTGACTGGCGAGGTTCTCGGCGGCCCCCTCCTCCCGGTCGACGACGACGAGGACCCGAGAGACGACCGCACCGGCGTCTCGGAGCGCCTCCGCCGCGTCGATGGCGCTCTGGCCCGTCGTGGCGATGTCCTCGATGACGACGACCTCCTCGCCCTCCGCTAGTTCCCCCTCGATGAGGTTCGCCGTGCCGTACTCCTTCTGTTGCTTCCGCGCGATGACGTAGGGCAGGCCCGTCTCGACGCTCGTGACCGCGACCAGCGGGACGCCGCCGAGCGCGACGCCCGCCAGTTTCGTGTCAGCGACCCGCTCGGCGAACGCCTCGGCGATGCGTTCGAGACACGTCGGGTCCGTCTCGAAGACGTACTTATCGACGTAGTAGTTCGACGTGCCGCCGTGGGAGAGTTCGAACTCGCCGTACTTGACCGCGTCAGCGTCCCGCAGCGCCGCGATGAGTTCCTCGTTGGCCATACGCCGTCTCCGCGGCCGCGAGGCTAATGGCTGTTGGAATCCGTCGTGCCGACGGCGGCGGCGGATCGACCGTCGCCGGCGGGGCGAGTGGACGGATTCGGCCGTTCCTGTCGGATTGTGAACGTCTCTGGGCCAGCGGCGACACCCCTAAGCCAGTCGGCTACGGACACCCGTCCGAATGCACGTGTTCGGGTCGAGCGGCGTTCGAGGCGTCGCGGGCAAAGAGCTGACGCCGCGATACGTCCTCCAGGTCGCGGAGGGTGCGGGGAGCGTCTGGGCCGGCGAGTACGGCCGGGTCGCCGTCGCGCGGGACACGCGGATAACCGGGCGGACCTACGTCAACGCGATGACGAGCGGGCTCACCGGCACGGGGTTCGACGTCGACCGGCTCGGGATCGCGCCGATGCCGGCCCTGCAGGCCTACTGCGACCGCGAGGGCGTCCCAGGCGTGATGATAACGGCGAGTCACAACCCGCCGGCGTACAACGGCATCAAGCTCGTCGGCGACGACGGCGTCGAGTTCTCCCGCGAGCTGCTGGACCGCGTCGAGGCCGCGATGGCCGAGGACTCGACGCAGGCGGCGTGGGAGCAGGTCGGCGTGGACCGCGACGTCGAGAGCGCCCGGCAGTCCTACCGGGAGGAAGTCCGCGAGGCCGTCGACCGCGAGCGCATCGCCGAGGCCGACCTCACCGTCGTCGTCGACCCCGGCCACGGCGCGGGGTCGCTCACCAGCCCCGACCTGTTCCGCGAACTGGGCTGTACGGTCCACACGATCAACGCCCAGCCGGACGGACACTTCCCCGGTCGCGACCCGGAACCCGTCGAGGCGAACTTGGGCGACCTGCGGGCGTACGTCGAATCGACGGACGCGGACCTCGGCATCGCCCACGACGGCGACGCCGACCGGGCGATGTTCGTCGACAGTGAGGGCGAACACGTCGAGGGCGACGAGGTGCTGGCGGCGCTCGCCGCCGCGGAGCTCGACCCCGGAGAGGGCGTCGTCTCGGCGGTCAACGCCTCACAGCGCCTCGTGGACGTCGTCGAAGACGTCGGCGCGGACCTCTCGCTGACGCCCATCGGCTCGACGCACATCGTCAGTCGCATCCACGAGCTGGAGGCCGAGGGGACCCACGTCAGCATCGCCGGGGAGGGCAACGGCGGCATCCTCTTCCCCGAGTACCGCATCGCCCGCGACGGGGCCTACACCGCGGCGCGCTTCTGCGAACTCGTCGCGGAGACGCCCGCCCGCGAACTGGTCGCGCCCTACGCCGACTACTACAACGACCGGCGCAACCTCCACATCGAGACCGAGAGCGAGCGCGAGGCGATGCTCGCGAGCATCGAGGCCTACGCCGAGACCGTCGACGCCGACCTCGATACGACCGACGGCTGGCGACTGGACTTCGGCGACGGGTGGGTGCTGGCCCGCCCCTCGGGAACCGAGCCGCTCGTCCGGGTCTACGCCGAGGCGCGGACGCCGGAACGAGCCGCGGAACTCGCAGAGCGGATGGTCGAAGCCGCCAAAGCGGAGGTGTAGCGCGCCCCGTTACAGCGGGTCGTGTTCTTCGAGTGCCGCCTCGATGGCTGCTCGCTCCTCGCGCACGTCCTCCAGTTCCCGTTCGACGGCTCCGCTCGCGAGGCGCTCTCGCTCCTCGCCGGATAGCTCCGAGCGGGCGAGCGCGCTCTCTCGCAGCCGAGCGTAGTCCTCGCGGGCGGCGAGGCCGCGCACCTCGCGCAGGCGGGCGACGACGGACTCGTCGGCGAACCCCGAGACGACCGACCGGTACTCGCGGACGAGCCACGGCAGGCGCTCGGCCGGCGGCGGCGGCCACGAGACGGTGAGCGGGTCGGCGTCGAGATTCCGGAGGTAGGTCCGCCGCGTGGAGACCGCTCGCTTGAGCGCGGCGGTGTCCTCGACGTAGTGGTCGAGTTTCGACGCGGAGTAGTCGGCGTATTCGAGCAGTCGCGGGATCGGTTCGGTCCCGGCTTCGGCAGTCCGGACGTATTCGAGGAGCGCCTCGGGCGGCGACTGAAAGTCGACGAGCGGGTAGGCGTCGGCCCGTTCGACCGCCGAGAGCACGTCGCGGGCCGGCGAATCGGCGCGGAACTCGCCGAAGGCCTCGCGGACGGCGTCGTCGTACGCCTCGATCGGCTCGCGCAGCTGCTCGACCGGTGCGTCGAGGTCGGCGTCGCCGAGCCGTCGGAGGCGTTCGAGGGCGGTGGCGCGCTCGTCGAGTTCGCTCGCTCGCCGCCGGGCCGCCCGCCGCGCCTCGGCGTAGCGCTCGCGGGCCGTCTCCCACTCGTCGAGCCGCGCGACGAGGTCGCCGACGGGTTCGAGTTCCGCTCTCGCCCGCTCGAAGTCGCTCTCCGAGAGGCGACGCTGCTGGAGGAACTCGTCGACCTCCTCGAAGGTCTCGCGTTCGGGCAGGTCCTCGGGCAGTTCGTCGGTCAGCGTCCCGACGGTCCCCTGGAACTCGGTGAACGCCTCGAAGTCGCCGCTGCCGGTCGCTCGGCCGTCGTATCGGTCCAGTAAGTCGAGCAGTTCCCGATAGGCTTCCCGGCACGTCCGCAGGTCCGCCTCGCCGACGGCTTCGACCCGCTCGCGGGCCCGTCGGCGCTCCTCGGCCGCCGTCTCCAGTTCGCGGGCGGCGTCGGTCATCAGTAGACGTCGTCGGGGTCGAACACCTGTTCGCCGACCTCCTCGCCGTCGACGGTCCGGTAGAAACAGGACTCGTAGCCGGTGTGACAGGCCCCGCCGGACTGATCGACCAGATAGAGCAGGGCGTCGCCGTCGCAGTCCACCCGGACCTCCTCGATCTCCTGGGTGTGCCCGCTGGTGCCGCCCTTCTTCCAGAGTTCGTCCCGGCTCCGGGAGTAGTAGTGCGCGTAGCCGGTCTCGCGGGTCCGTGCGAGCGCCTCCTCGGTGACGTAGGCGAGCATCAGCACCTCGCCGGAGTCGGCGTCCTGTGCGACCGCCGGGAGGTACTCCTGCTCGTCGAACGCCAGCGTCACGTCGGTCATACTCTAACGCTGGCCACAGCCCGAAATAGGTCTTTTGTCGTCGTCAGGCCAGCCCGACGACGGCGAGCAGCGAAAACAGCACGTCGCCGTAGGTCAGCGCCACGACGAGCCCGAAGAACATCGGGACGAGGAAGGGGATGCCGGGTGAGATCCACACCTCCCGTTCGCTGACGACCAGCTCTAAGCCGTCGCGCAACTGCTCGGGCGAGGTACCGTAGGCCGACCCCTCGATGTCGTCCAGGAAGCGCTCGGCACCCCACGGGTCCGCCGGTCTCGGCGCGTCGGCGTCGCGGGTCTCCGTTGCCGCCGAGACGCCGCCGTCGGCGACGATCGCGCCGTCGCCGGGGTCGTTCGGCTCAGTTGGGAGCGATTCGGGGTGGCGGTACCGGGTGGAGTCCGCCCGGAGCTCGGCGAGCGTGACGCCGCGCCACTGGAGGTACATCCGGAGGGCGTCTAAGTCCAAGCCGCTCCGGGTGAACCCCGCGGTGGTTTCGAGCAGTCGGCCGTACTCCTCGGGCAGTTCCTCGACGGCGACCGGCTTCCCGATGAACATCGCCGGCGAGAACCGTCCCTGCGCGAGGTTCGTGGCCGCGACGCCGAGCGGGTAGAACAGCCCGGCGACCACCGTGTTCGAGAGGACGGTCAGCGAGAAGACGCCGAGCGTCGAGGGTTCGAGCGGCAGCGCCGCCGTCGGGAGGTAGTAAACGGGGTAGACCGGAAAGAGGACCGCGATCAGCATGAACGCCTTCGCGTCGGCCCCGCCGAACCCGCCGATGAGCCAGAAACCGTAGGCCAGCGGCGCGACGAATCCGAGGCTGATCGCGACCCGAATCAGGAAGGCCTGTCCGCTCGTCGGCCCGGTGAGCACGGCATAGCTGTCCCAGGCGAGCAAGACGACGGCCAGCGCCGCCAGCGGTACCCACGTCCGATTCGGCACCCGTCGCGTCTTCACGTCGCGGTAGGCCGCCCACCCGAACACCGGCACCGCGAACAGCCGCAACAGGTCCGGTATCGACCCCAACACGCATCGCAGTGTGACGTGAACCACCCTAATTGTTCCGGTGGGACCGGCGGGCCGGGCGTTCTGGCGGGCGAAAGCGGACGAAAAGCGGCGGTCGAGACGGTACAGCGTCCGCTACGCGGTCAGTTTACGACGCGGCGAAACGGCGGAAAGACCGCAGAACGGCCTTATATGACGCGGTTCTGCAGGTAGTCGAGGTGCTTGGCGTTGTAGACGATTCTGACCTCGTCGGTGTCGGCGCTACCGATGCAGGTCAGTCGGACGTTCTTCTCCTCGACCTCCTCGTCGGAGAGGATCTGCTGCATGTCCATGTCGATCTCGCCCTCGAGGACGATGGCAGCGCAGTTCGCACAGGCACCGGCGCGGCACGAGAAGGGCCAGTCGTAGCCCTGTGCCTCCGCCGCTTCGAGGATGTACTCGCCCTCGTTGACGTCGAGCGTTCCGTAGTCTTCGTCGTCGAGACCGAGGTCGTCGGCCTCGCTGAAGACGTCGTCCTCGTACATGTCCCAGCCGTTGTCGTCCACTACTTCGTAGTTAAGGTACTCTACCGTGGGCATCACCTGTCGGGTTCGAACCCCGACTTGTTAGACTTTGCCCTTCGGGAACGAACCGTGAACGATTGTGAGAGACGGCGGCGGTGTCACGTGACAGGAAGGAAGCGAAAGACGAGGTAGGCGGCCACCGTCGCGATCGAGGGGACGACGTTCTGGAGGAAGATGACGCGGGCCGTCGTGCCGGGTTCGAAGAGGTCCGAGGCCGACGGGACGTCCTCCCGGAGCGTCTCGCCTCGTTCGGATTCGCGCAGTTTGGGCCCGGAACTCGTCTCGCCGCCGACAGTGGGCGCGTCGTCGGCCGCGAGGGACTCGACGGGCGCGGTCGACGCCTCCCGCACCGACTCGGAGAGTTGGGTCGTCCGGGTCGCCCGTCCCCATCCGAGCCCGACGATACTCATCGTGGCGATGATGACGAAACTCGCGGGGATACCGAGCGCCGAGAGGAACGTGACGATGGTCGAGGAGACGGTGGCGACGACGATGGCCGCCACGAGCGGCAGGTCGGTGAGGTCGTTGCCGACGGTATCCATCGTCCGCCGGGCGATGGTGAACGCGCCGAGGCCGATGGCCGCGCCCCCGAGCGCGATGGCCGGGTACATCTCCAGCGAGCCGTTGCCGACCAGTGGCGCGACGGCGTTGGCGACGTTCGACGCGCCCGCCGAGAACGCCATGTAACAGCCGATACCGACGACGACGGCCGTCCCGACGAACTCCCGCTGGGTCGTGTGCTCGCCGAGTCGGGGGCGCGGGATCGCACCCGAGTAGTCCATCACGAGCAGCGATCCCTCGCTCTGGGAGACGGCGAACCACTCGACCAGCGTCGGGTAGAAGTACCGGCCGATGACGCCGCTGACCCAGAAGGCGACGATGGGCGAGACGAGCCACCACGAGACGATCTCCAGCATCAGGCCGCCGTTGAGCGTCTGTTCGGCCAGGCCCAGCCCGGCGATGGCCCCGACGGCCGTCATCGACGTCGAGGCGGGGACGCCGACGACGTTCGAGAGGAACAGCGCGACCCCGATGAAGAAGAGGACCACGATGCTGATGAGCGGCGAGAACGCCGTTTCGACGAGGTCGCTGCCCAGGCTCTCGACGACGGCCGGGCCGACAAGCAAGCCGCCGGCCAGCGCGAAGACGGTCATCAGCGCCGCCGCCGAGAGCTTCGAGAGGGTCTCGCTCCCGACGGCCGGGCCGAAGGCGACGCCGGTCGAGGACCCCCCGATGTTGAATCCGACGAAGACGGCGACGACGAGTCCGAGCGCGAAGAGGACCTCTACCATACGGTACGCAGGTCGGGCGGCCGGTAAAGGGTACCGCCTCGCGCGTTCAGAGGACGTACTGGAAGACGAGATACGACGCCACCGCCGAGATAGTCGGCGTCAGTATCCACAGCATCACGACGCGGCCGGTCGCGGAGGGGTCGAACAGGTCCGCGGCGGTCGTCACCGACTCGGGGTCCTCTTCGCCGATTTTGGCGACCGGGTTCTTCTCGCCGGACCCCGAGGACGCGGGGTTCTCTTCGGCGTCGACGTTGAGCGCGCTGACCGAGACGCCCGTACCGCCGCTCCCGCCGGCGGCCGTTCCCGAGACCGCGGCACCGGCCGCGTCGGCCAACCGCGTGGTCCGAGTCGCCCGGCCCCACCCCAGCCCGACGACGCACATCGTCGCCGAGACGGCGAGGCTGGCGGGGATGCCGGCCAGCGACAGCAGGCTGATGATCGTCGCGCTCACCGTCTCGACGATGAGCGCCGCGAGTATCGGGAGTTCGGTGAGGTCGTTGCCGACGGTGTCGAGGGTGCGGCGGGCGATGGTGAACGCGCCGAGGCCGATCGCGGCCCCGGCGAGCGCGACGCCCGGGTACAGGTCGAGTTCGCCGCTCCCGACCAGCGGCGCGACGGCGTTGGCGACGTTCGACGCGCCCGCCGAGAACGCCATGTAACAGCCGATCGCGACCACGAGGAACTGCCCGACTCGCTCCCGTCGAGACGTTCCCGGATCGTCGGTCTCGAAGACGATGCGGGCCGCCAGATGGGGGTAGAGGTACCGGCCGACGACCGCCGACAGCCAGAAGGCGACGATGGGGGCGACCAGCCACCACGAGACGATGCGGCCCATCACCTCCCAGTCGATCGTGCCGCTGGCGACGCCCAGCCCGGCGATGGCCCCGACGGCCGTCATCGACGTCGAGGCGGGGACGCCGAAGAGGTTCGAGACCAGCAGGGCGAGCCCGACGAAGAAGAGGACCGTGACGCTCGCTAGGAGCGTGAACTGGTCGCTGGGGACGATGCGGCCGCCCATCGTCTCGATGACCTCCGTGCCGACGGTCGCGCCGCCCAGCAGCGCGAACCCGGTCATCAGCCCGGCGGCCGTCGTCTTCGAGATGGTGTCGCTCCCGACGGCCGGGCCGAAGGCGACGCCGGTCGAGGACCCCCCGATGTTGAATCCGACGAAGACGGCGACGGCTAAGCCGACGAGAAATAACAACTCGACCATACGGTTCCCAGCCCCGCCGGCCGTTAAAGGCTACCGACAGCGGCCTGCGGATTCGGAACTACCGTTCGCCGTCGTCGCTCTCGTCGTCGGCCGCGTTCCCCAGTCGCTCGCGTCGCTCGGCAGCCGTCTCCTCGACCTCGTTCGCGGTCGCTCTGGCGGCTTCGGCCTCGGCCGTGGCCGTCTCCGCGGTCTCCTTCGCGTCGGTAGTCCGCTCTTTGGCCGTCTCGGCCCGTTCGGTCGCCTCGGTCACCCGATCGGCGGCGTCGTCGGCCCCCGCCCACTCGGCGGCCTCCTCGACGTCCCCGGCGGTTCGCTCCACGTCCTCGGCGGCCTCGTCGACCGTCTCCGCGGCGTCCTCGACGGTGTCGGCGGTCTCCTCCAGTTCCTCGGCGGTCTCTTCCAACCGCTCGGCGGCGGCTTCGAGTTCGGCGGCCGTCTGTGCCACTTCGGTCGTGCCTCGCTGGTAGACCCGCCCGAGGACGACGAACTCCACGAGTCCCGCGAGGACGAAGACCGCCACGGCGACGCCCGCTGCCGTCCCGAGAGCCCCCGTCAGCCCCGCACCGAGGCCCACCACTCCCGCCCGTGCGACCGCGTAGACGAGCACCAGAACCGCCGTGATCGCGCCCGTCGCGCGGACGAACCGACGATACAGGTCGGCTCGTTCGCCGAACAGGAGCGATTCGAGTCCCGACGGTGCGGACCCACTATCTGCCATGTGCCTCGATGATGAGGGCCAAGTATAAGGGTTCCCCCGCCGGCGCACGGGCAGTGTTTACTTTAGCAGTTGTTGGTTCTCAGAGCCAGAAAGCCCCGGCTGTCATCGGAAGCGAAGCTTCCGATTGCCCGCGAGAGCTTCGCTCTCGCCCTGGCTGAACTCGGGGGCCTCGCTGTCGTCCGAAAGACCGCTGGTCTTTCGTGATCACGAGAGAGCAACGCTCTCTCGAACGACGGTCCTCACTGCGTTGCGGTCCTTGCGTCGTCCGCCGTCCTCAGAAATCAGAGATTTCTGATGGGCTGCACAAGAGCTTCGCTCTTGTGAACGTCGTTCAGCCAGCCACCGGGAGACCCTTGGTCTCCCGAGCAGTCGGCGCGTAGCGCCGACAACACCCCTTTCAGTACCACCCGACGCCGGTTGGTCAGCCGGCATGGGCGGGACTGAAAGGGGCCGCGCTCTCAGCGAACCCCGGTGAAGCAAGCACGCGAAGCGCGCGCAGCGAGCCGCGGGAGCTGAGAGCGTGGGGGCTTTCTGGCTGTTCGCAATCTCTGTCGCTTGACTAAATACGACCAGCGCGCGACTCGGTCTCTCACGAGAGGCGGTCCAGACAGATGCGCGGACCGACACGCTTTCGCCGGCCGCCGTCCCAGCCTCGGCCATGTTTCCCGAGTTCGAGGTGGTCCCGGCCGTCGACATGCAGGACGGACAGGTCGTCCAGCTGGTGGGCGGCGAGCGCGGCACCGAGAAGACGTACGGCGACCCCGTCGAGGCCGCACAGCGGTGGGTCGAGGCGGGCGCGCGCACGCTCCACCTCGTCGACCTCGACGGCGCGTTCGAGGGCGAGCGCGAGAACGCCGACGCCATCGACGCCGTGCTCTCGGCCGTCGGCGACGACGTGGCGGTGCAGTTGGGCGGGGGTATCCGCACCGCCGAAGACGCCGTCTCGCTCTTAGACCGGGGCGTCGACCGCGTCATCCTCGGCACCGCCGCCGTCGAGAACCCCGACATCGTCGCCGAGATAAGCGAGGAGCACCCCGAGAGCGTCCTCGTCAGCCTCGACGCCAAAGAGGGAGAGGTCGTCGTCTCGGGGTGGACCGAGGGCACCGGACTGGACCCCGCGGAAGCCGCGGCGCGCTACGAGGAGTTGGGTGCCGGCGGCATCCTCTTCACCGACGTGGACGTCGAGGGGCAGTTGGAAGGGGTCCGGACCGATCCCGTCCGGCGGCTCGTCGAGGCCGTCGACATCCCCGTCGTCGCCAGCGGCGGCGTCGCGACCGTCGAGGACGTGCTGGCGCTCGAAGACGCGGGCGCAGCGGCCGTCGTCGTCGGGAGCGCGCTCTACGAGGGACGATTCACGCTCGAATCGGCGATGGCCGCCGTCGAGTCGGGCGAAAGCGCACAGTAGCGAGCGCTGACGGTCGGAAAATAGAGAATGGAGAAGAGAGACAGAGAGAGATTCTACGAGCGGTTACTCGCCGAGCGACACGAACGGTAGCGTCGCCTTTTCGCTGTCGGAGTACGCCAGCGCGTCGGTCTGGTCGACGCCCTCGGGCGTGATGAGGTCCATGACGAGCGGTGCGTTGTCGACTGCCCCTTCCTTCGCGCCGCCGAAGACGTAATCCGCGTTAGTGACGTCGACCGGGCGGAGCGTCCCGCGGTCCTCGGACTGGACCATCGGCACGACCTCCAGGTCGGCGGCGTCCGCGCCGTCGAAGGCCTCGCTGTCGACGCCGAGCGTCACCGTGCCGTCCTCGAGGTCGGTGGCGACCCGCGGCGTGACTGCGTTCCCGTCGTCGTCGAGCACCGCGCCGCCGTTGGCGTTGACGAGATCGAGGTTGAAGCCGTCGACGCGGAGTCGGTAGTGCCACTCCTCCTCGAACTCGACGTTCGCGCCGAGGTCGTCGAGGCTGGTGGTCGACCCGCCGCTCTTCTCGGGGTCGCGGATCCAGCAGACGAACATCTGCGGGGAGAACCGACCGCTATTGAAAGTGTCGGTGAGGTTCTCCACCTTAAAGGCGTACTGCTGGAAGCTCGGCGTCTGGTTGACCGTGAACGAACGCAGGTCGAACGCCTCCGGCTGGAACGCGCTGTTGGTCGGATAGGTGTACGAACCCGGACCGTAGTCGTCGTCGTCGGGGTCGGTGATGTCGGCGACCGTCTCCGGCGGCTGCACCGTCACCGACGAACTGGCCAGCACCGTGCCGTCTGCCCGTTGGACGACCACGTCGTAGTCGCCGGGCGAATCGATCGTGTAATCGAACTCGACGGTCACGCCCGAGGAGTTCGGGGGCAGGCGGACGTTCGTGTTCGAGACGACCTCGCCGTCGACGACGAGCTCGACGTTCGTCCCGCCGATGAAGGCGCTGTCGTTCTCGCCGGTGGCGGTGATGAACGGTTCCTGCACGTACGGGTCCGCGTCGATTGAGACATCGAACTCCTGGGTCGGGCGCTCGTACTCGGGGAGGTCCCGGATCTCGCGGCCCTCGGCGCGGCGGAACCGGACCGCGGTCCCGCCGGACTGGGCCATCGAGGCGAGCAGCGTCGTGCTCGGGTCGACGACGGCCTCGGAGATCTCGACCTCGGTGGCGTCGGCCGCGCTGCCCGCGCCGATGCCGTCGGTGTAGATCTCGGCGACGTACTTCGGGCCCTTCGGGCCTCGGCCGTTTCCGTTGCCGGGACCGCGGCCGTTACCCGGACTGCACTGGTTCTTTCCGTTTCCGCGGCCGTTGCCGCGCCCCTTCTCCGCGCCGTCGCCGGGGCTGAGGAAGGAGAGCGGCACGTCGATGGCGCGGCCCTCCTCGTCGGTCATCGCGCCGAGGAACCACTCGTCGCCTTTCGCCCGAGCGGTGACGGAGTAGTCGGCGATGGCGGCGTCGACGACTTCGGTGTCGTCCCAGCCGCCGGCCGGGACGGCCTCGAGGAAGTCGAACTCCGGCACGGTGTCGAAGTTCTCGTGCTCCGGCGCGTAGCCGACGAACTCGGCTGGAATTGGCGAGGGCTCGCCGGTCTCGGTGACGGCGACCGTGTTGAGGTTGAACCCGCCGACGTCGCCCTCGAAGGAGCCGCCGGAGTCCTCGTAGTTCAGTTCGACGGCGACGGTGTTGTCGCCTTCCGAGAGCGAGACGGTCGTCGTGAAGACCTCCCACTGGTCCCAGTACTCGGTGAAATCCGGGTTGATGGGCCGCTCGTCGCCGTCGACCGAGAGCGTCGCCTGCGGCCCGCCGGCATCCTTCACGCGCTGGGCGTTCTCCTCGGCGTCGCTGGCGTAGCGCAGGTGGAGGTCGTACTCGCCCGCCTCGGGCACGTCACGGACGGTGAAGGAGACCGACGCGCCCGAGGGTTCGCTGTTGGGGTCGACGGGGACGTAGTGGCCGCCGAAGGCGTTGCGCCAGTCGTCGGCCGTTATCATTCCGTCGAGTTCGCCCGAGGTGGCCTGTAACAGCTCGCCGACCTCGAACTCGGGGCTGACGTACGCCTCGATGCGGTCGGCGGCCATCTGGAGCCCGGCGTGGTACGTCGGGTACATGGCGAGTTGCTTCGCGCGCGTCGTCTGGATGCGCCCGCCCGTCGAGTCGTTGAACGTGATGTCGAAGATCCCGGGCTGGTAGCTCATCGGGCCGGCGAGCATCCGGGTGAAGGGCAGGGTGACGTGGTGGTCCTCGTCCACGTCGGAGCCGAGGGCACCGAACCCGTCGTACTCCTGTGCCTTGACCGTCTCCGTCGCCGCGCGGTTGGGGTAGGTTCGGTGCTTGCCGGTCGGCTTGTCGGCCTCGTGGCGCTCGAGCAGCTGGCGGTTGGCCATCGCCTCGCGGGCGACGAACTCGTGGTGGTTGACCGCCAGCTGGCTGTGGTGGTTGTGCGTCGCGAACGAGCCGTCGCCCTCGAAGCCGAGGCCGCGGTTCGAGACGTAGCCGTTCTTGATGGAGTGGATGCCTTCGCCGTCGTAGCCGGCGAAGATGCCGTCTCGGATCTGCTCCTCGTAGTTGACGACGTTCCCGGCGGTCTCGTTGTGGATCGTGAACTCGGTCGCGGGGTCTAAGTTCGCCCCGTAGTCGGTGATCTCGAAGAGGTCGAAGTCGGGATAGGAGTCGTCGACGCCCATCTCCAGGCCCGTGCCGTCGCCGGGATAGGTGTCCCAGCCCTGGTTCCATCCCTCGGCGAGGACGCTATCGATACTGTTCTGGCTGGCGAACGCGAGGTAGCGCTTCATCCGCTCGGTGCGGGCCCCGTGGATGTAGCTCGCCGGGTTGTTGCCGCTGCTCTGTATCTCCTCGTCGGTCTTGTACTGCCAGTTCGCGCTGCCAGCGATCATCAGCCACCAGATGCCGACGTACTTCTTGGGCTCGATCCAGTCCGTGTCACCGTCGGCTGGCAGGGCATCCTCGTTCAGGTCGTCGTTCAACAGCGGGATGAGCGACGATTCGACGAGGTCGCCGGGGGTCGAACCCACCTGCACGGTCCGCCACGGCGTCACGTGGGGCGCTTCCGCCGAGACTCTCGTCCCGTCGGGCAGCGGTGCCAGCTCCGCCGAGAAGTCGGTCCCGCCCTCGCCGTCGGGCGCGATGGAGAGCGTCGCGTAGTCGGTCAGGTCGGCCTCGTGGACGCTCAGGTAGACGTCGTCGGCCTCCATCGTCAGCGGCGTGTGCGCGCCTTCGCGCGTCGGGGCCCCGCCCGGAATCTGCTCTTCGGTGTCCGACGCGATCTCGCTGAGCGGCGTCTCCTGGTACTCCGCCTCGAAGCGGCCCGGTTCGCCCTCCGGTTGGGCGAAGCGGTTCTCGATCCACCAACTTGTGTAGTCGTCGGCGAAGTTGAACGCGGTGTTCTCCGACGTGATGACGAAGTTACCCTCGCCGTCACCGAATACCTCGGGGAAGACGATCCGGAAGCCCAGTCCGTCGTCGAAGACGCGGAGTTCGAGCGTCGCCCGCCGACCCGGAATCGCCTCCTCTTCGAGTCCCACCCGGAGGTAGTTGTACTCCTCGCGAACGCTGTCGTACTGGTCCCAGATGGGGTCCCACCGCTCCACCTCGGACCCGCGCTCGCTGCCGGAGACCGTCAGGGCCGTCCCGTCCCCGTCGGCGCTCGCGCCGAAGGCCTGCTGGTTCTGGAAGTCGAAGCCGAGTTCGGACGGCGTCACGTAGGTGGTCCCGTCGACCGAGACGCTGTAGGTCGGGACGCCGTCGCCGACGTCCACCGTGACCGCGATGGAGTCGTCCGGCGACGTGACCGTCTGGGTCGCCGCGTCGTCCCCCGAAGTCACCGGCTCCGCCGTCGCGGCCGAGACTTCGCGCGAGAACGTCGCGGCCGCAAGTAGCGAGGCCAGTCCCCCTACGAACTGCCGTCTGCTGTACGCCGAGGAGCGTGTCAGTCTATCCTCAGACATCGATTGGGTACAATACCCCGGGGTGCGTTACTAATGTGTCTCTAAATATTGTTCCAATCGTTTAACCAGACAGTTTCGGCCATTTTACGGCCGACGGCCGGAATACCCTAAACCCACTCGTTACCGAGTTAATCGCCGTAGAGCGTGACTACAGTCGCGCCATACCCTTCGTAAAACGGGCTGATCCCCCCGCCGGCGTTGCCGGCGGCCACGCGACCGTCGGGCGTCTCGAAGACGATGTTGTTCTCGAAGGGGAAGTCGTTGTTCGGGTCGCCGACGAGGTTCTGTCGCACCGCGACGACCGGCACCCGCTCGTAGCGCACTTCCTCGTCGTCTAGGTCCCGGAGCGTCACGTCCGCCAGCAGGTCCCGCCCGGCCGCCCGGTGGAGCGCCGCGTTGGTCGCGGCCGTCCGCAAATGGTCGTAGGTCGTCGGCAGCGGGTCGGGGTCGGTGACGTAGCGGTCCTCGCCCATCGGCCAGAAGTTGGCGACGGTGTTTCCCAGCAGTCCGCTGGCGATCTCGCGCTGTGCGAACGCCACCGCGTACTCCTCGCCGTGCCGGCCCGAGAGGATGCCGTGCGAGCCGATGAGCCCCGTCGTCTCGTCGACGAGGACGAACGCCGGCGGGGTGGCGTCCCACGTCCGGACGACGTCGGCACACGCCGCCCAGTCGCGGTCGAGCGCGTCCTCGGTGAGCGGCGCGACCGCCAGCACGTAGACGAAGACGCCGCGTTCCCGGGCGGCCGCGAGGGCATCTTGCAGATGCGCCACCTCGGGTGCGGGGAGGACGAGAAACGCCTCCTGCTCGGCCTCCCGGAGGTAGCGCTCGGCGCGCTTCCTGACCGTCGGCCGCGAGTGGACGACTTCGACGGTCCCCGTCTCGGCGGCGGGTTCGGTGTACAGCGCCTCGACGCTCTCGCGGACCTCCTCCAGTCGGGAGGCGAACGACCCCATCGCCTCCTCGGGCGGGCGCGCCCGCAGGACAGTCGGGCTCGCCGTCTCGTCGATCGTCACCAGCCCCCGCTCGGTCAGCGCGCCCGCCAGTTCGTAGACGTACCCCTGCGAGACGTCGGCGGCCCGCGACACCTCGCTCGTCGTGGCCTCGCCCGCCCTGAGGACGGCCAGATACGCCTCGATCTCCTTCGCCGAGAGGCCGAAGGCTTCGAGGTGCTCGCGCAGCCTGTCGGTCGCCATGAGAGAGAATTGTGTAACTGGATACAAAATATTTTTCCACCTGTGGTCTGAGCCACACGTATGGGCGAGACCGCCGTCGCGCGAGAGGGCGAGACGACGCAGGAGAGCGACGCCCAGCGGACGAGTCGGCGGTGGTGGACCGTAGTCGCCTTCGCGTACATGGCGCTGGAAGGGGCGGCGCTGCAGATGCGCGGCGCGGTCGTCCCCGCGCTTCAAGAGACCTTCACCGTCCCGGAGTGGCAGTTGGGACTCGTCGCGCCGGCCGGGACCGTCAGTTTCCTGCTGGTGGTGATGCTCGTCGGCGCTATCGGCGGCCGCTTCGACACGCGCCGCCTCCTCTTGCTGGCCGTCGTCGGGACCGGAATCGGCGTCCTCGTGATGGGGGTCGCCCCCTCCTTCCTGTTCTTCCTCGCGGCGTCGTTCGGCCGGGAGAGCTTCGTCGGCGTCGGCCGCGGGAGCGCCCGACCGCTGTTGAGCCACCTCTATCCCGCCCAGCGGGGCCGCCTCTTCGGCTACTACGACATGATGTGGGCGGTCGGTGCCACCATCGGCCCGCTCCTCGTCGCCGCCGCCCTCGTCGTCGGCGACTGGCGGCTGGCTTACTTCGCGCTCGTCGTCGCGTTCGTCCCCCTCCTCCTGTTGGTCCGCTCGCTCCCGACGCCGTCGGTCGGCGGCGGCGACGACCCGCTCAGCCTGTCGGCGGTCCGCGGATTGGCTCGCCGCCCGGAAGTGGTCGCGATGTCCGCCGCCGTCTTCCTCATCGCCGGCTTCGAGGGCGGTATCTTCACCTGGCTGACGACCTACGCGCAGGGCCGGCTCCCGGGATCGGTGGCGACGGCCTCGCTGTCCGTCTTACTCGGGGCGTACATCCCCGGTCGGTTCCTCTCCGGGCGGCTCTCCGAGCGCTTCGGCTACGTCCGCCTCGCGACTGGACTGGTCGCGCTGACGGTGCCCGCCTTCGCGTACGCGTTCTTCGTCGCCGAGGGGTACGGCCTCCTCGTCGGCTTCTTCGCCATCGGGCTCGGGCTCTCGGGCCTCTACCCGACGATGGTCGCCTACGGCGTCGAGAGCGTCCCGGAGTACAGCACCCCCATCAACTCGACGGCCGCCGTCACGTCCTCTGCCGGGTTCGCCGCCGTCCCGGCGATAATGGGATTCGTCATCAGCGGAGCCGACGTCCTCCGGGCGATGCGACTGCTCCTGCTCCCGCTCTGTGTCCTGCTGGCGCTGTTGCTCGTGACCTGGGGCGTCATCGGCACCGCGAGCGACTGAGACTAGCAGCGGTCACGGGGAGACGGACGGCAGCGACAGCACTGACGGCCGGAACGTCCCGCTAGTGGGCGAAGAAAACATACCGTAACGGAAAGAAACGGGGCACAGAACAGCCAGAAAGTCCCGAAAGGCGCGAAGCGTCGTTCGACCCTCGCGGAATCAAAGATTCCGCTCAGTCCACCCGTGCCAGCCGATTGACCAGCTCTCGGGTGGGACTGAAAGGGGCCGGGGGCTCGATTAGCCCGGACGACGTAAGCACCGCAGGGAGCGTAGCGACTGAGGAGCACAGCGAGTCCCGGCAATCGAGCGGCCGGGGGCTTTCTGGCGGTCCTTGGCCGTGCCGTCCGTCGAGATTGCGACCGAATCGACTGTTTCTAGGCGCGTTCTCTGACAGTTCTATGCCGTTCGACCCGCACCCCTCAGGAAGTCGTGACTATCTCCGAGCGTCGCTAGCGGTCACAATTCCCAAATAGACGGCCGATAGAGACACCGTATGAGCGACCGCACGGCGGCCGTCACCCGCGAGACGGCCGAGACGGACATCGAGGTGACGCTGGACATCGACGGCGACGGCGACAGCACCGTCGACACCGGCATCGGCTTCTTCGACCACATGCTCGACTCCTTCGCCACGCACGGGCTGTTCGACCTGACCGTCCACTGTGACGGCGACTTGGAGATCGACGACCACCACACCGTCGAGGACGTGGCGATCGCGCTCGGCGAGGCCTTCGAGGAGGCGCTCGGCGAGAAGCGCGGCATCGTCCGCTTCGCCGACCGGAAGGTGCCGCTCGACGAGGCCGTCGCCAGCGTCGTCGTGGACGTCTCGGGCCGGCCGTACTTCGGCTTCGACGGCGAGTTCTCGCAGGGCCGCGTCGGCGAGATGACCAGCCACATGGCGAAGCACTTCGGGCGCTCGCTCGCCACGAACGCCGGGTTGACGCTGCACTGCGGCGTCACCGGCGAGAACGCTCACCACGAGATCGAGGCGCTGTTCAAGGGACTGGCGCGGGCGCTCGACGACGCGACGCGCATCGACGAGCGGCGGAGCGACGTCGCCAGCACGAAGGGCGAGCTGTAGCGTCGATGTTCGACGAGATCATGCGGAAGTTCGAGGACTCGCCGGGCCAGCAGGCGGTCATCCGCCTGCTGCTCGAACGCGGGTTCTCGGTCAACGAGGAGGGACGGGTTGTCTCCGGCGGCATCGAGATCCCGAACACGGGCATCGCCAGAGAGGTCGGCGTGGACCGCCGGGTCGTCAACGCGACGACGGACGCCATCCTCGAAGACGAGGAGTTGCGGCGCATCTTCCGGAACATCTCGGCGGTCCCCAGCCTCCTCGACCTCGCGCCGGTGCTCGACCTGACCGCCATCACCGTCTCGGTTCGGGCGGCCGACGAGGCGGGCATCGTCTCGGCGGTGACCGACGCCATCGCGGACCGCGACATCACCATCCGGCAGGTGCTGAGCGAGGACCCCGAGTTCACCGACGAGCCCCGGCTCTACGTCATCACCGACGAGGAACTGCCGGGCGAGCTGATAAACGAGATCCGGAACATGCCGTTCGTGCGGACCATCGAACTGGCTTGAGTCGATTTTCGAGACGGACGGAGCGCCGAAGGACAAGCGCTATTCGCGCGCCGCGAGTACGACCGGCCGTGGCAGAGAGCTACAGGACCGTCGCGGGCCGCGCCGAGGCCCGCTTCGAGGTGCGGGGCTCGGAGTTCATCGGTTACGTCGCGCCCGTCGAGACGGTCGAGGCCGCCGAGGCGTTCGTCGCGGAGATTCGAGACGCGCACGCCGATGCGACCCACAACGTCCCGGCCTACCGCGTGCGGGCGTCGCCGTTCCGCGAGTACTCGAACGACGACGGCGAGCCGAGCGGGAGCGCGGGCAAACCGGCGCTGAACGTCCTCCAGCAGCGGGACCTGGAGAACGTCGCGGCGGTCGTCACGCGGTACTACGGCGGGACGAACCTCGGCGTCGGCGGGTTGGCCCGGTCGTACTCGCGGGCGATCAAGGAGGGCGTCGACGCCGCCGGCGTCGTCGAGTCGGTCCCCCACGAGCGCTTCGCGGTCACCGTCGAGTACGACGATTCGGGCAGCGTTCGAGGGCTGTTGGAGTCCGCTGGCGTCGAGTTCGACGCCGACTACGCGGCCGACGTGACGTTCGCGGTCAGGGTCCCCGAGAGCGAGGGCGCGTCGCTCCGGGACCGCATCCGGAGCGCGACCAGCGGTCGGGCGGACATCGAGCGAGGCTGATCTCGCGGTCGCTATCGCTCTCTACGCTCGTTTCCGGTGGAAGACTCACCGCGCCGCCGCCCATTGTTCTCCAGTTGAAACGAAGGGGTTCGACGGCCGTCGAACTGCCGCGAAAAATCGCCGTGGCCTGCTGTTGTGCGACCCCGTATAAATCGCTTTCGAGTCGTCAGTCCGTCCGGAACGCCCGGTCCCCGGCGTCGCCCAGTCCGGGAACGATGAAGCCGTCCTCGTCGAGTTCGTCGTCGATGGCGACGGTCAGGAGGTCCACGTCCGGGAACGCCTCGGAGACGCGGACGATGCCCGGCGGCGCGGCGACGGCCGAGAGGACGATGAACTGCTCGGGGTCCGGCGACTCCTCGGTGATGTGCTCGACGACCTTCGTCATCGTCGACCCCGTCGCCAGCATCGGGTCGGCGACGATGACCGTGTCCTCGGGCCGGATCTCCGGGAGCTTCACGTAGTCGACGGAGATGGGGAACTCGCCGTCGTCGTTCATCCCCGCCGACTCGTCCCTGCTCGCCGAGATGACGCCCTGCCTGGCGCGCGGGAACGCCTTCAACAGGCCCTCGACGAACGGCGTCGCCGCCCGCAGGACGTTGACGATGACCACGTCGTCGAGACCCTTCACCCGCTCGCCCATCGTCGTCGTCATCGGCGTCTGTATCTCGACGTACTCGGTCTCGAGGCGGCCGTCGGTTATCTCGTAGCCGCAGATGCGTCCCAGCCGGACCAGTCCCTTCCGGAAGGCGACCTGTTCTGTCTCGACGTCCCGCAGCTTCGAGAGTTCGTCCTTCGCGAGCGCGTGCGTGACGACCGAGGCGTCGCCGCGCTGTTCGATTGTCATAGGCGAGGGGTCGACGCGCACCGATTAAACTGTGGCGAAGGGACGGTCGCCCGCGGAGCGGCCGGCGGACGGACCTGCGATCACGCAGGTTCGGGGCTACTGGCCGTCTCGGACACCGGTTCGCGGCGGCGTCGGTTCTCGACCAGCAGCGCGACGAACAGCGCCAGCCCGACCGCCCGGAGCGCGACGTCGACGACGAGCGTCACCTCGCCTGCCCCCCCGAAGCCGACGAACCCGAGCACGTCGAAGGTGCCTGAGACGGCGAGCCCGGGGGCCATGAGCAGGAGCGAGCTGAGCGCGAAGGCGGCCCGCTGCCCGCGCGAGACGGGCGCTTCGACGTAGCCGATGACCGTCGCCGCCAGCGCCACGACGCCGATGAACACGCAGGCGACGGGGACGAGCACCTCGAAGACGGCGAAGCTGGGGTCGGCGAAGTCCGCGAGTTGGACGACCCGGTACTGCTCGCCGAGCGGCAGCTCGGCGGCGTTCTCCTTCCGGGTCAGGAGGACGATGCCGGGCGAGAGGATGAACGCGAACGGGACGATGGCCTTGTTCAGCGACAGCGAGAACGCCTCGATACCCGTCTGGAAGGCGTCCGACTTGGCCACCCCCGACGCCGCGTAGGCGGCCACCGCCACCGGCGGCGTGATGTCGGCGATGACGCCGAAGTAGAGGATGAACAAGTGCGCGGCCAGTTCCGGGACGCCGAACTGGACCAGCGCCGGCGCGAGCAGGGAGACGAGGATGATGTAGGTGACCGTGGTCGGCATCCCCATCCCGAGGATGATGGACGCGACGGCGGTCACGAGCAGGAGCAGGACCAGCGACCCGCCGGCGACGGCCCGGATGAGCGCCACCAGGTTCGGGCCGAGCCCGGAGACGCTGATGACGCCGGGGATGATGCCGGCGGCGGCGACGGCGATGACGACCGGGACGGCGGTCCGCGCGCCGCTCTCCATGGACTTGCCGAAGAAGACGCCGAGGCGGTAGAGCCCGTTTCGCGCCAGCTCGGACTCGCCGATGGCGTCGGCCGTCGTCCGCGCGGCGTCGTCGACCGCGCTGTCGAAGTTCAGGATGGGCGAGTCGAGGTACGGTCGCGTGGCGAGGGTGATGACGCCGGCGAGGATGGCGATGCCGCCCAGTCCGCCGACGGTGGCCGCGAAGGCCGCCTGCACGGACTGTCCACCGGACCCGCTGCCGGCCAGCGCGCCGAGGATGTTCGCGCCGGTGAATAGCTGGGCGAGGAACCGCCCGGCGAACAGCGCGGCGAAGACGGCACCGAGCCGGCCCCGGGTCTCGTCGCTGTAGGCCGCGACGAGCGCGATGAGCGCGCCGATGGCGATGAGCGTGAACCACGCCGACCGCGCGACCGAGAGCCGTTCGATGATGAGGTAGTACAGCAGGAGTCCGATGGGGACGAGGTAGAACCACCCGCTCTTGAGGTGGGTCGGGATGTGAACCAGTTCCGAGGGGTCGAGACCGCCGATGTGCTCCTTGGTCGCCTCGAAGTGGACCATCACCCAGACGCCGAAGAAGAAGACGATAGCCGGAATGGCCGCGGCGATGATCACGTCGCGGAACGGCGTCGCCGTGTACTGGACGATGAGGAACGCGGCCGCACCCATCACGGGCGGGAGAATCTGCCCGCCGGAGGAGGCCGAGGCCTCGACGCCGCCGGCGAACTCCGGTCGGTAGCCCGACCGTTTCATCAGCGGAATCGTGAACGCGCCCGTCGTCACCGTGTTGGCGATCGACGAGCCGGAGATGGTCCCCATGAACCCGCTGGCGAGGATGGACGCCTTCGCCGGACCGCCGCGGCGGGTCCCCGTCGCGCCGTAGGCGAGGTCGATGAACCACTGGCCGGCCCCGGACATCTCCAGGAACGCGCCGAAGAGGATGAAGATGTAGATGAACTGCACGGAGACCGTCACCGGGATGCCGAAGACGCCGTTCTCGGTGTTGTACCAGAGGTTCTGGACGATAGAGGTCCAGTCAAGCGGCGGGATGGAGAGGACGCCGACGTAGGCGGCCCCCTGCGGGATGAGGTAGCCGTAGCGGGCGTAGACGACGAACGCGGCGACGATGATCATCAGGTAGAGGCTGATGGACCGTCGGGTCGCCTCTAAGACGAGCAACACGCCGACGACGCCCAGCACGAACGCGTAGGAGGTGTTCGCGAGCGGGCCGAGCAGGCCCGCGATGGGTTCGAGGAACGTGAAGACCTCCTGAATCGGCCGCCCGGCCTCCAGTCCGAGCGCGCGCATCCGCTGGATCTCCTGGAAGTCGGTGATGAAGTACGCCGCCGACAGTATCGAAATGCCGATCAACACCGCGTCGAAGGGCGTCACCCGTTGTAGATCCCTGTCGACGAACAGCCACCCGAGCGCGCCGCCGACGGCCCGCGTGCTCTCCGTGACCGGGTGGTCCGCGCCGAATCGATCGTCCAACCGATCGGCCAGCAGAATACAGCGCCGCGAAACCGGGCCATCGCCGGTGCTAGAGGGATACAACAGGAACGCGAGCACCAGCCCGAAGGCGACGTGGACGGCGTTTATCTGGAGCAACTGGAGCGATGCGAACGCCACCTCGCCGACGGCCGGCACGTCGATCGAGAGGACGAACCCCTTCGCCGCCAGCCACATCTGGAACAGCGAGAAGGAGATGCCGACGACCGCGACGATCACGGCCGCCCACCCCTGTAACGCCCGCTTTCGCTCTATCTCCTGGAGGACCTCGTCTACCTCCTCGTCGGAGACGGTGTCTTCGGTGCCCTGCGCCGTCGAATCGTCGGTGTTGGAACTCATGGGTCGAGTAGATGTATCGCGGCCGCGAGCGCGGAGCGCTGCGTGACGTGGATGTCGACCGAGCGCTCGTCGGTCAGCGCGACCAGGTCGTAAGTGCGGTTCCCGACGTGCAGTCGGTGGCCGGCGACGCTACCGGGCGCGACGGTGAGTCGGGTGAGCGAGCCCGGCGGGTCGTAGACGAAGGTGCCGTTCTCGCGGGTGACGTTCGCGCGGCTCGGGAGCCCCCAGCCGTAGGATTCGAACTCCATGCGCGTCATCACGAGCTGGTCGCCGTCGACGGTGTAGCCGTCGTAGACGCGCGTCTTCTCGACGCTGTGGGTGTATTCGAGCGCGACGGTCGTCCCGTTCTCGATCGGGACCGTCAGGTACGTCTCGCCGGTCTGCGTGTCTTCGACGACGAGAACGCGCTGCGCGGGGACTGCCGACGCGGTGCCGAGCGCCAGCACCGCGAGGAGCGCAGCGGCGACGGCGAATTTCCGACTCATAGCGTGAGCGTCGTGTTCGGGAAACGGCGGTCGGCGGACGATGCGGTCACCACGGTTCCGCTCAGGCGTCGAAGTACGCCGCCGCGCCCGGGTGGAGCTCGATGGACATCCCGTCCTGCGCGGAGTCCTTGGTGATGAAGTCCGTCTTGATGGTGAGCTGGTCCGTGTTGTCGAAGATGGCCGCCGTGATCGTCTCGACGGTCGACTCCGACTGTTCGGAGTTCGTGGCGATCATCGCCTGGACCGCCACCGTTTGGACGTCGTTCTCGATGCCGGTGTAGGTCCCGCCGGGGATCGTGTCGTCGGAGAACCACTCCGCCGAGTCCTTGACCGCCTGGCGGTTCTGGCCCTCGATGGGGACGAGGACCAGGTCGTTCGTGTTCGCCAGGTCTTCGATCGCACCGACCGGCCACCCGCCGACGACGAACGCCGCGTCGATGTCGCCGTTTCGCAGCTGGTCGGCCGCCTGCGAGAACGAGGCGTTCTGTTCGTTGAAGTCGGAGATGCCGACGGCGTCCAGGATCTGGAGGGCGTTGACCTGCGTCCCCGACCCGAGGTCGCCGGTGTTGATGGTCGCGCCCGAGAGGTCCGAGATCTGGGTGATGTCGGTGCTGGCCAACGTGACGATGGTGATGGTCTCGGGGTACAGCGTCGCGACGCCCATCAGGTTCTCGACGGCGTTGCCCTTGAACGCGTCAATGCCGGTCCCGTTCTTCGCGAAGGAGGCGATGTCGTTCTGGATGAGGGCGAAGTTGGCGTCCCCGCTCGCGAGGTTGCCCACGTTCTCGACGCTGGCCCCCGTCGACTGGACGTTCAGCGAGAACTCCGTGTTGTCCTCGACGATCGTCTTGAACTCGTTCGAGAGCGGGAAGTACGTCCCGCCGGTCCCGCCGGCGTGCCACGAGAGGCGAGTCTCGGTCGAGCCGCCACCGCCGTCGCCGCCCTCGGTGCCGGTCCCGGTACCGCCGTCGCCGCCGTCGCCGGTCGTTTCGGTCTCGGCACCGCCGTCACCGCCGTCACCGCCGTCGCCACCGTCGCCGCCACAGCCGGCGAGGGCCGCAACACCTGTCACACCCGCCGCGCGGATGAACTGTCGTCTGCTCTGCCGTCGGTCGCGCTGTTCGTTCGACATGTCTCCGTGAGAATACCCACGAAGCCGACTTAAAGGTATGGTCAAATCGACCGCGAAACCCCGTCGCTGTGGCACGGTTTCGTTTCATAATTATTATCCATGAATGTAGTCGCCGCGACTCACGTCACAGCGACTGTCGCCGCTACGCTCGACTCGGCTGCCTGTAACACAGTCGACCCTCTACGAAGAGACGAGTAGCGAAGTCGGGCGACGGGGAGAATCGACAGACAGCTAACATTTCATGGCCGAGCCGTCGGCCGTCGATCGACGCAGACTGGCTTCAAGCCGTCTGCTCGATGCCCAGTTCCTCCAGCAGCGTCTGGGCGGCCGCCGACGAGGATTCGGGGCCGCGGGCGGTCACGAGGTCGCCGTCGACGGTGACGCTCGTGTCCGCGTCGAGTTCGGCGTCCCAGTCCGCGCCGGCCGCCTTCGCCTCGTCTTCGACCCAGTAGGGGAGCTTTCGGCCGTCGGGCATCCGGTCGTCGTCGTCGACGATGCCCTCTTCCCACTCGTTCGGGAAGCCGGTGACCGAGCGGTCCGCCGCGAGGAAACCGCCGTCGCTGTCGCGCGTGAAGCCGAGCAGGCCCGCGGCGTGACAGACGACGAGCGCCTTGCCGTCCTCGCCCTCGACGGCGTCCCGGAGGAGTCGCCGCGCGTCGCTGTCCTGATTGATGTCCCACTCAGTGCCGTGGCCGCCAGGGAAGACGACGACGTCGTAGTTGTCCGCCTCGGTCCGAGCGACGGGCGTCGGATCGTTGAGTCGCTCGTCGCTCTCGTGGACCTCCGTGACGTGTTCGGCCGTCTCCTCGCCGACCTCGTCGGGGTCGACCGAGCGCTCGTCGACCTCCGGCGGATCGCCGGTGGGCGTCGCTACGGTGATGTCGACGCCCGCCTCGTCGAGCGTGGTCAGCGGTTCGATACATTCCTCGCCCCAGTAGCCGTGCTCGCTGACGACGAATAGTGCGGATGTCATCGCCCTCGGGTACGTGCGCGAGCGGGATAAGTGGCGGGCGAGAGTGCGGCGGCGGACGCAGGGGGAAACGTTATTCGCCCCGAGCGAGAACTGTGGGACAGTACGGTAACAGACCGTTCCCACGGATCGTTTTACAATGGCAGACATCGAAGAGAGCGTTTCCGGATTCAAGACACAGGGCGGTTGGGTCGACGTCGTCGAGCACGGCGAGCGCATCACACAGGCGCTGAAAGACCTCCTCGTCGCGGAGGAGACGGCGGCCGACGTGGACGAAGACGCGCTGGCGGAGTTCGACGAGTGGCGGCCCAAGAGCCACGAGCGACTGGACGAGGACGTCAACGAGAAGACCGCGGAACAGGCGAGCGTCGACGAGGGGAAGGGGGAACAGGCGGGAAAGAACCCCGACGAGGACCTCCAGACGGCCGGCGAGAAGCTCTCGGAGTCCTACGAGAACCTAGACGAGCCCGACGCGGCCATCGACAAGTGGGGCGAGTCCGTCGACTACGTCGCCCGCGCGGCCGACTCTGCGGGTCGAAAGGCCCTCCGCAAAGTCGAGGACGCCGTCTACCGCAACGTGATGACACAGATCGCGCCATACTACTTCGACAACGAGCTCGTCAGCGCGAACCTCCGGCGCATCAACGGCGAGGACCGCCCCGAGTACGTCTTCGAGGTCAACGTCAACGACGACGACCTGAAGATGCGCGTCTCGAACCGACTGGCCGATTTCGACCAGTCCGTCGACCGCTGGCACGTCGACACCGAGAAGGCGACAGATCACGTCGAAGCGGCGGAGGGCGTCGAGGCGACGGAACCGGGGGAGGAGACCGATGCGAAGACGAACTGAGGCGACGGTTCTGTCGCCGATAGCGTCTTCCAGCATCGCCGACGCCAAAACGAACTAAGCTCGTCTCCGTGCGAGCGGCATCGGTTTGGCGTCCGAGAGGCGAAGACGAACTGAGGCGACGGTTCTGTCGCCGATAGCGTCTTCCAGCATCGCCGACGCTAAAACGAACTGAGCTCGTCTCCGTGCGAGCGCTGTCGCCCGCGAAGGTCGAATCCCGCCCCCTCGTTTCGAACAGCGAACACGTGGCTCGTTACTCCGACAGCGAGCGCTAAGAAACCAACTGTAGGGACTTCCGTGCGACACGTCCGCATACCCCTTCGTTTCGAGTGGAGATAACCGCTGCAGGCGGTAGGCTCATTGCGCGCTAGGGCAAACGCCGGAGTAGATGAAAAGATGGTAGCGACGAGCGTGTTGGTGACGCTGGTGGTCGCGTCGGCGGCCAGCCTGTTCATGGCGTGGACCATCGGTGCCGGCTCTTCCGGGTCCACGCCGTTCGCTCCGGCGGTCGGCGCGAACGCGATTTCGGTGATGCGGGCGGGCTTTTTCGTCGGCATCCTCGGACTGGCCGGCGCGGTGTTACAGGGCGCGAACGTCACGGAGACCGTCGGGAGCGGCCTCATCGTCTTTCCCGAGGGGCAGGGGCTGACCGCGGTCGCGGCCATCGTCGCGCTGCTGACGGCGGCGGCGCTGGTCGCGGTCGGCATCTTCACCGGCTACCCGATCGCGACCGCCTTCACCGTCACCGGAGCCGTCGTCGGCGTCGGGCTGGCGATCGGCGGCGCGCCCGCGATCGACAAGTACGTCGAGATCGTCGCGCTGTGGACGGCGACGCCCTTCTTCGGCGGCGGGATGGCCTTCGGGACGGCGTGGCTGCTGCGCCACGAGAACACCGCCGAAGAGCGTATCGTGCCGTTACTGGGCGGTCTCGTCGGAGCCATCCTCGCCAACATCGAGTTCGTCTTTCTCGCGCCGGGCAACGAACAGGCGTCCGTCGCTCGCGCGGTGGCTCGCTCGGCCGGGACACCAGAGATACCGACGATGGCCGCCGTCACGGCACTGGCCGTCCTTCTCGGTGCGGGTCTGCTCTATCGCGACATGCGCAACGACCCCGCGGCCGGCCAGCGGCACTTCCTGCTGGTGCTCGGGGGGCTGGTCGCGTTCTCGGCCGGCGGGAGTCAGGTCGGCCTCGCGCTGGGGCCGCTCGTCCCGCTACTGGACACCGATCTGACGTCGGGAATCCCCATCACCGGCGTCCTCCTGTTCGGCGGCGTCGGCCTGCTCGTCGGGTCGTGGACCGGCGCGCCGCGGATGATCAAGGCGCTGGCACAGGACTACTCCTCGCTCGGTCCGCGGCGATCGATCGCCGCGCTCATCCCGAGTTTCATCATCGCCCAAGCCGCCGTCTTCTTCGGCATCCCCGTCTCGTTCAACGAGATCATCGTCTCCGCGATCGTCGGGTCGGGCGCGGCCGCCGGCGGCGGCGAAGTGAGCCGCGAGAAGATGGGCAAGACGGTGCTGGCGTGGCTCGGCTCGCTGTTGCTCGCCTTCGCCGTGAGTTACGGCGCGTTCCTCGCCGTCGACGCGCTGCTGTGAGTTACTCGGGTTGGGCTTCCTCTGCGTCGGCGTCGGTGGCGGTATCGGCGGCCTCCTCGTCGTCCGGATCCAGCCGGACGACGCGGGCCTTCATGATGCGCGTGTTCTCGACCTGTTCGACGCGTATCTCGACGCCGTCGTAGGTGATGGTCTCGCCCTCCTCGACGAGGCGGCCGGCTCGGTTGAAGATGAAGCCCGCGATGGTCTCGAACTCCTCGCCCTCGGGGAGCTCTAACTCCAGCGCCTCGTTGACCTCCTCGATGTTGACCTCGCCCTTGACCGTCACCGTGTCGTCGTCGACGTACTCGATGGGCTCGTCCTCCTCGCCCTCGAGGATCTCGCCGACGATCTCCTCGGTCAGGTCCTCCATCGTCACCAGTCCCTCGGTGGTCCCGAACTCGTCGATGACGATGACCATGTGCATGCGCTCCTTGCGCATCTCGGTCAGGAGGTCGTCGACGTTCTTCGACTCGGGGACGTGCAGCGTCGGTTCGATGAGGTCCTCTAAGACGATGTCCTCGGGGATGGCCTCGCCGTAGTTGAGGTCCCGAACCAGATCGCGGATGTGGACGACGCCGATGACGTTGTCCAGACTCCCCTCGTAGACGGGCAGTCGCGCGTGGCCGCTCTGGATGCAGGTCTCCAGCGCCTCGCGAACGGAGTCTTCCTTGGCGACGGCGGTCATGTCCAGTCGCGGGGTCATCACCTCCTTGGCGATGGTGTCGTTGAACCGCAGGGTGCGCTGGAGCATCTCGCGTTCCTCCTCGTCTAACACCCCCTCGCGTTCGCCCGTCTCGATGATGTCCTGAATCTCCTCGCGGGTGACGTACGAGGTCTCGATGGCCGAGCGGCCACCGGTTATCTTGTTGACGACGCGGGTCAGGTAGTCGAACAGCAGGATGAGCGGGAGCAGCGCCTTCTCGGCGGCCTTCAGCGGTCGGGCGATGCGGAGCGCCCACGACTCCGTGTTCTCGACGGCGTAGCTCTTGGGGGCGCTCTCGCCGAACAGCAGGACGACGGCGGTGATGCCGAACGTCGCGACCGCGACGGCCTGACCCTGTGAGAGGTACATCGCGAGCAGTCCGGTCGCGATGGAGGACATCGCGATGTTGACCATGTTGTTCCCGACGAGGATGGTCACCAGCAGGCGGTGGGGGTCGGACTTGAGTTGTTTGAGCGTCTTCGACCCGGGCACGCCGTCCTCGACCAGCGCGTCCGTCCGGTGGGCCGGCAGGGAGAACATCGCGATCTCCGAGGAGGAGAAGAACGCCGACAGCACGATGAGGAGGACTATCGAGACGATGCCACCGACCAACACGGCACTCTGCGGAATTGCGACGCCCACGACCTCGTAGGTCTGGAGCATCGCAGCGGACAGCGCGAACGACACAGGTGGGTCTAGGGCCATCGGACGGTCGAAGTTGTCATTCCCGGGGATTAAGGCTTGTCATGACCCCGCCGAAGCCCTTACCCGGCTCTCTCGCGTACCAGCGGCCGTATGAGCGATCCCGCCATCACACTCTACCGGTTGCAGGCGTGCCCGTTCTGTGAGCGCGTCGTCCGGAAGCTCAGGAAACACGACCTGGCGTACCGCTCGCGGTTCATCGAGCCGATGCACTCGGAGCGAGACGTGGTCAAGCGGCTCTCGGGAAAGCGGACCGTCCCCGCTATCGTCGACGAGAACACGGGCGTCACGATGAGCGAGAGCGCCAACATCGTCGAGTATCTCGACCGGACGTACGGTGAGGGAGCCGAGGGCGGAGAACGGGAGGTGGCCTGAATGGACCTCGACTTCGACGTCGTCGAACTGGAGGCGACCGACCACCCCGAGGAGGGCGAGACGGCCCCGGACTTCACCCGACCGCTCGTCAACGAGGAGTTCTGGGAGGACGTCGCGCTCTCTTCGGTCTGTGCGGACAGCGACGACCCCGTCGTCCTCGTCTTTCACGCGATGGACGGCGCGTTCCCGGCGACGTACGTCTGGAACGAGATCCGCGACCGGGGATGGCACGAGAAGGCGACGGTCGTCGGCCTCTCTATCTCGACGCCGTACGCGCACAAGGACTTGCTCGAAGAGCGCGACATCGAGGGCGACTACCGGCTCTACTCGGACCCCGCGAACGGCGTCGCCGAGCAGTACGGCATCGCCATGGAGTTAGACGGGATGGCGGGCGTCGCGGAGCCGCGACCCGCCGTCTTCGTCCTCGACGAGGACCGCACCGTCGAGTACGCGTGGGTCGCCGAGGAGTGGCCCGACTTCCCCGACTACGACGCCGTCGAAGCCCAGCTATGAGCGAGGACGCGCGCGAGGCGGACGTCGAGACGGCCGCTGAAGCGCTCCGCGAGGGCGAACTCGTCGTCTATCCGACCGAGACGGTGTACGGGCTGGCGGCCGACGCGACCGACACCCACGCGGTCGAAGCCGCCTTCGCCGCGAAGGGGCGCTCGCGGGACAAACCCGTCTCGCTCGCGGTGCCGGACGTGGACAGCGCGCTGGAGTACGTCGCCCCGACCGACCGCGAGGAGCGGTTCATGCGCGAGTTCCTGCCCGGCCCCGTCACCGTCGTCACCGAGCGACGCGACGGCGTCCCGGACGCGCTGACCGGCGGCGAACCGCGGGTCGGCGTCAGGGTGCCGGACCACCCCGTCGCGCTCGCGCTCCTCGAAGCGGTCGCGCCGCTGACGGCGACGAGCGCGAACGTCTCCGGCAACCCCAGCGCGACCGCCGTCGCGGAACTGGACGAGATCCGCGAGCGGGCGGCGGTCGTGCTCGACGGCGGCGAGACCGGCGGCGTCGGCTCGACCGTCGTGGACGTCGAGGCGGGGACGATCCACCGGCGGGGCGCGAACGCCGACGCGGTCGAGGCGTGGCTGGCGGACAACTGAACTGAGCGCGGCTCTCGCGTCGCCGACTCACAGCAGCGACCGCAGCGACCGCGTCCTGACGCCGCAGTTCTCACGGTAGTCGCAGGGACCGCACTTCGCGTCGTTGTCGACGCGAGAGGGCGGGCCGTCGACGCTGTCCGCGGTCCGAACTGCCCGGCGATAGACGCCGGTTCGCCGGACCGTCAGATCGATCTCCCGGACGACGCCGTGGGCGGGGTACTCCGCGTACGCGCGTTCGACCGCCCGCTCGCGCTCCCACGAGAGCGCCTTCGCGGCCGCGACCAGTCGGACGCTCTGTGGCTCCCAGACGCCCTGTTCGGGCGGTGCGCCGGCGAAGACGAGCGAGGGGACCGGACCGTCCGCGGCCGCGACGATCTTGTGAGCGATGCCGCGGGCGTCCTTCCCCGAGAGGAACACGTCCCGGGCCGTCGGGTCGGCGAGCGCGTCCCAGTCGTCGAGTCGGTCCCGAGCCGCCCGCAGCCGTTCGCGGACCGTGGTCGGGTCGGCCTCGATGGGCGCGGTCAACAGCGTCGCGTCGTCGGTCAGCAGGCGCTCGTAGTCGAACGCCAGTTCGCGGATTCGCCCGACTTCGTCGGGCACGTCCGGCGGCCCCTCGCGGCGGCGGTAGTAGAGCTTTCGCGGGCAGTAGGCCGCGGTTTCCAACTCGCGGAAGGTGTGCTCGGCCATAGACAGCGCTGGTCCCGTCTTCGGGTATAAACCTTCAGCGCGAGTCGCAGTGGCGGGTGGAAAGTGGCTTCGGCGGCGTCACATCGAGACGTCGGCGTCGGAATCCAACGAATCGATGTCCTCGGTGGCTTCGTCCAGGCCGTCCTGTCGGAGCGACTCGGTCATGCGCGTCGAGAGGCCGGCGTCGCTCAGCACGTCCTCGAACTCGCTCCGGAAGCGGTGGCTCACCTGCCGGGCGGCGGCCTGTGCTTCGACGACGCGTCGGTAATGGGCTATCTCGGCCTCGCTCACGGCGAAGGCGGCGACGAGCTCGTCGTCGGTCGGGTCGTCCTCCACGATCCGGCGGCGGAACGCGGTCACGTCGAAGTCGGCGTCCGTATCCGAGTCGCGGAAGAGGTGCAGGTCCAGGCGCGCGTCCGTCGCCGCCGCGGCCGCGACGCCGAGTTCGTCGGCGATGTCGTCGTCCTCGCGGCCCTCGTAGAACGCCCGAACCAGCGTCACCAACGCGTCGTCGCCGAGGTCTGTCCGGAACTCGTAACGCTCGCGCATGCGTGAAATCACGTCGACGAGTCGGTCGTCTAACTCCGTCTCGTCGACGTCGGCCAGCGTCCCGTGGGTGGCCTCCTGTGACTCCGTCACCGTCCCCTCCTCGGAGACGTCCATGAAGATGTCACGGAGTTCCTCTGTCTTCTCGTCCATCGGACCGGAACCTTCCGTCCGCGGCGTATATAGTTGTTGGGTAGGCGACGGAAAACTGTCGAAAACATGCAACGGTTGCTAGATTGTCGGGGACGGCGGTGCCCCCGTGACAATCTTCAAGTGGGCTCGCGCCCCGTGTGAGCGTATGTCACTCGCGCTCCAGACGACCACGCGGCCGACGTTCTGGCGCATCGGTCCCGTGGGGAAGGTCCTCTTCTACTATCTCGCCGCGCTCGCGATTCTGGTCTTCCTGTACGGCGTCTACGGCCGCGTGGCCCGATACACGCGGGGTTCCGAGGACCCGTTCGACCGCCTCGACGACCTGCCCGAGCGGGTCTTCGACGCGGCGCGACTCGCCCTCTCGAACCGGAAGCAACTCGACCGCGACGCCGTCGCGGGCGTGATGCACGCCTTCGTCGTCTGGGGGTTTCTCACCTTACTCATCGGGACGACGATTCTCGGCATCGACATGGACCTCTACCGCCCGCTAACCGGTGAGTCGTTCTTCGTCGGTGAGTTCTACCTCTCCTACTCGTTCGTGATGGACGCGATGGGGCTACTGTTCGTCGTCGGCGTCGGCGTGGCGTTGTGGCGGCGCTACGGCCGTCGGATGGAGCGGTTGCACGACCGCCACACCTCCCGCGAGGACGACCTCTTTCTGGCGGCGCTGTTCGTCCTCGGCGTCGGCGGCTACCTCACCGAGGGCGTCCGCATCCTCGGCACCTCGACGGTGCGTGACGTGAGCTTCGAGACGATCAGTTTCGTCGGCTGGTTCGTCAGGGACCTCCTCCTCCTCGCGGGCGTGACCCCGCAGCAGGCCGCCGCGGCCTACCCGTTCGTCTGGTGGAGCCACTCGCTGGTCGCCCTGTGGTTTATCGCGTGGATTCCCTACGCCAAGCCGTTCCACATGTTCTCCTCGTTCGCCAATCTCGTCGCCCGCGACGAGAAAGCGGGCGTCCGCCTGCCGAGGGTCCCCGAAGACGCCGCCCCCGAGGACATCGGTCCCAGCGAGATCGACGACTTCTCCTGGAAGCAGTTGCTCGACCACGACGCCTGCACGAAGTGCGGGCGCTGTTCCGACGTCTGCCCGGCAAAGGCGGCAGGACGGCCGCTGGACCCCCGAAACGTCATTCTGGACCTGAAGGAGTACCGCGAACAGCGGGACGCCGGCGGGGAGGAGGTCCCGATTATCGCCGACGGCGGGAGTTCAGTTATCGACGCCCGGACGATGGAGTCCTGTATGTCCTGCATGGCCTGCATGGACGCCTGCCCGGTGGACATCGAACACGTCACGCAGTTCACGGAGCTGAACCGCCGCCTCACCGAGTCCGGCGAGATGGACGAGCACGTCCAGGACGCGATGATGAACGTCTTCCAGCACGGCAACACCTTCGGCGACCCCGAGCGGAAACGCCCGGACTGGACCGACGAACTCGACTTCGAGGTGCCCGACGCCCGCGACCAACCGGTCGAGTACCTCTGGTACGTCGGCGACTACCCGAGCTACGACGAGCGTAACAAGCGCGTGGCGCGGGCCTTAGCACGGGTCTTCGAGGCCGCCGGCGTCGAGTACGGGATCCTCTACGAGGCCGAACAGACCGCCGGCAACGACGTGCGCCGGGTCGGCGAAGAGGGCCTCTACGAGATGCTCGTCGAGGACAACGCCGTCGCGATCGGCGACTGCGAGTTCGATTCTATCGTGACGACCGACCCCCACGCCTACAACACGTTCAAGAACGAGTACCCCGAGTTCGAGGACTGCGAGTGGGACGAATCGTCCGTCTTCCACTACACGCAGGTCGTCGCCGACCTCGCGGAAGCCGGATCGTTGGGCCTCTCCGGCGACGAACTCGACTACACCGTTACGTACCACGACCCCTGTCACCTCGGGCGGTACAACGACGTGTTCGAGGCCCCGCGCGACCTCGTCGACGCGACCGGCTGTGACCGCTACGAGATGCCGCGCAACCGCGACGACTCCTTCTGCTGTGGCGGGGGCGGCGGCGGTCTCTGGATGGACTTCGACGAGGACCCGAAACCCAGCGAGGAGCGTCTGCGCGAAGCGCTGGAAGATACGGATGCCGGCGAACGAGTCGAGAAGTTCGTCGTCGCCTGCCCGATGTGCATGACGATGTACGAGGACGGCCGGAAGACCGGCGGCTACGAGGACGACATCGAGATAATCGGGCTGACGGAACTGCTCGCTGAGGCGGTCGAACGGGGAAATAGTACGAGTGCTTTGTGACAGCTAAACGTCTCTGAACAGCCAGAACGTCCCACCCGTGTCGGCTGGGGACTCAGCAACGGGGTGGGACTGAAAGGGGCGACTGGCTGAACGAAGGTGGACGAAGTAAGCACTGCAACGAACGTAGTGAGTGAAGCGCGCAGCGAGTCCCCCGATTTCAGCCAGTCGGGGCTTTCTGGCTGTTTCGCGTTTCGTATTCTTTTGCGGTAACAGTTGTTCTAATCGTAGCTAGGGGGACTTTCTGCCTGTTCTCGGTCACTCATCGTTCTCCGACGACTTCCTCGCCAGCGTCTCCTAGCAAGAATCCTTACCCCGCTCGCGCACGAGCGACCGGTATGGACGTGGCGCTGCTCACCGTCGGCGACGAGTTGCTCTCGGGGGATACGGAGAACACGAACGCGACGTGGCTGGCCCGCGAACTGAGCGACGCGGGCGCGAGAGTCACGCGGATTCTGACCATTCCCGACGAGGAATCGGTCATCGCCGACGCGGTGTCCCGGTACCACGATGCCTTCGACGCCGTCGTCGTCACCGGCGGCATCGGCGGGACGCCCGACGACGTGACGAAGGCGGGCGTCGCCGAGGCGTTCGGCCGCGAGTTGGTCGTACCCAAGGACGTGCGCGCCCACCTCGAAGCGAAGGCCGACCGCTTCGCCGAGGAGAACCCCGAGATGGTCGACCGCTACGACATGGACCTCGATCTGGACGCGTGGGCTGCGATTCCGGAGGGCGCGGAGCCGCTGTTGACCGACGAGAGTTTCGCCGCCGGCTGCGTGCTGGACGGCGTCTACGTGATGCCGGGCATTCCTGACGAACTGAAGGCCATGTACGCCACCGTCGCCGCGGACTTCGGCGGCGACCGCACGACCGAGACGCTCCAGACGCCAGCACCAGAGGGGGCCGTCGTCGGCGTCGTCGCCGAAGCCGGCGAGCGATTCGGCGTCGCCGTCGGAAGCTACCCCCGGAGCGACGACGCGCCGGGGCGAATCAAGGTGACGGGCGAGGACAGCGAGACAGTCGAGGAAGCGATAGCGTGGCTCCGCGAGCGCGTCGAGACGGTCGAAGAACGTTAGAGGGCGGCTGGGTCGAGGCAGCTCACGATGCCGTCGAAATCGTCGTCGAACGACAGAACGTGGTCGATGTCGTATTCGTTCACGAGTGCGACCGTCGTCGCGTCGGTGAAACTCAGCGACTGGTCCTCGTATCGCGTTCGTATATCGATGGCTTCGAAGAACTGCGCGCGTTCGAGAAAGAGTAGCGTCACCATCTCCGGAAAGTCCGCTCGACCGAGGATGCGATTGCTAACGGTCGTCGCTTCGGACGAGTCTGCAAACCGAGAAAGCGTTAACGTCACCGTCTCGTCGTAGACGTAATCGCTAGTCATCGGTCTACCGAACCGACCGCCAGCTATCGCTTTCATCGCGCGTTGGGCGGCAGCGTGCCGGCTCGTGTCTTCGTCGTGCTGTGCGTAGAACACGCCGGTATCGACGAAAACAGTCACTCGTCCGCCGACTCCTCACTGTACAGCACGTCGTCGATCTCGGACTCCGTCACGGGGTTTCCCGACCCGGCAGTCCCGGCGAGCAATCGCTTGGTCTCCGTGTCGGAGAGACCGTCCCACTCGTCTCTAAACGAGTCGATGAGGTCGTCTCTCGACTCGAATTCGCGTTCGACGATTCGGTCGAGGAGCTCCTGCTGCGTGACGTTCTCGCCGGTTTCGAGCTTTATCTCCGCCCGTAATCGTTCGAGGCGGTCTTTCGTGTCCTCGTCTATTTTCACGGAGGTAGCCATACCGTCGAGTAGTGCGTTCTATCACGTAAACTCTACTACGCCGGCCCGGAGCGGTCAAAGCGGATCCGTCTCAGAACAGTTCGAGGACGCCCATCGCGGCCGCCGCAAGAAGAATCTCGAAGGAGAGCGTGCCGAGCGCCGACAGCGCCACGAACCGCCGCGTCGACATGCCAGCGACGCCGGCGGGCACCGTCAGCATGCCGCGCGTGAACAGCAAAGTGTTGCTGAGCGGCACCGCCAGCACGCCGAAGCGGTCGAACAGGCGGCCGAAGCGGTCCAGTTGGTCCTCGCTCACGCGGAACCACGGCTTCGAGAGCAGCCACTCGCGGCCGCCGCGCTTCGTCAGCAGGAACAGCGCCGTCTGGCCGACCGTCGCGCCGAGGACGGCCACCCCGAGGATGGCCGCGATCGCCGGCAGGTCGTAGCCGCCGGTCGTCTGTGCGAGGGCGGCGACGGCGGCGGGGACGAGCGCCTCGCTCGGGGCGAAATACAGGAGCATCGCCCCCTCCAAGATAAAGACGAAGAAGAGCGCCGCTAAGCCGTACTCCCGCAGGAGCGCCTCGGCGTAGGCCGCGTCGCCGAAGACGTACAGCGCGATGCCGGCGACGCCGAGGAGGGCGAAGCAAGCGGCGACGACCAGCAGGCCGTAGTCCTCCGCGAAGGTTCGAACCGGGCCGCGCGCGGCGGTAGCGTCGGTCGCCATCTACTCGTATACCCGGGCAGCGCGGACATAGGCGTTCTGGCTGCGGCCGCTGTCCAGTCACGAACGGCGACGAAACGTTCATTTCGGAGACAGGAGTATATCCAACGATGTCTCCCTCCCTGTTCCGTCTGTTCGCTTCCGTCGGGGTCCCGGTCATCGTCTTTCTCGCGCTCGTCGGCGTGTTCGAGCCGGAAACGATAGCCGGTGGCCCGGCGTCGATAGCCGCTGGCGCGGCGATGACCGGGTTCGTCGGCTGGTGCTGTGTCGTGGCCCTCGTCTCCGACGCCCCGTGGACGGCGGCCGGGTTTCTCGTACTGACCCTCGCCTTCGGCGTCCAGTTCCTGTCGCCCGTCACCATCGAAACCGACGCGGTAGTGTACGCGGTCGTCGGGGTCGCGGTGGTTCTCCTCCTCGTCGGCGGCGACCGCGACGATCTGGTCACCGACTGGGCCGAACTGGCGTCCTGAACCGGTGGTGTGACGGCGACCGCCAGTCGCCTGAGCGGTGGGTTCATGGCTCCGAGGGCCAGAGGGAGAATATGGACATGACACGTCGCCCGCGCCGGCTGCGAACCGACGGCGTGCGGCCGCTCGTCCGCGAGACGGAACTCTCGGCGTCGGACCTCATCGCGCCGGTGTTCGTCGACGCGACCGCCGACGAGCGAGTCCCCATCGAGACGATGCCGGGCCACGAGCGAGTCCCCGTCGGGGACGCCGTTTCCCGCGTCGAGGAAGTGCTGGAAACGGGCGTCGAAGCAGTGATGGTGTTCGGCATCCCCGAGTCGAAGGACGAGCGCGGCTCGCGGGCGTGGGCCGAGGACGGCGTCGTCCAGCGGGCGGTGCGGGACGTCACCGCGGAGACGGACGCCTACGTCATCACCGACGTCTGCCTCTGTGAGTACACCAGCCACGGTCACTGCGGCGTGCTGGAAGAGACCGCCGAGACGGATCCCGACCTCACCGTACGCAACGACGAGACGCTGGAGTTGCTGAGTAAGACCGCGGTGAGCCACGCGCGGGCGGGCGCGGACATGGTCGCGCCCTCTAGCATGACCGACGGGATGGTCGGCGCGATACGCGAGGCGCTGGACGACGAGGGTCACAGCGAGATACCGGTCATGAGCTACGCCGCGAAGTTCGAGTCCGCGTTCTACGGCCCGTTCCGCGACGCCGCCGACGGCGCGCCGGCCTTCGGCGACCGGCGGCACTACCAGATGGACCCCGCCAACGCCCGCGAGGCCCGCCGCGAGGTCGCCCTCGACGTCGAGGAGGGCGCGGACGTGCTGATGGTCAAGCCCGCGCTCCCGTACCTCGACGTGGTCCGGCAGGTCCGCGAGGACTACGACCACCCGGTCGCCGCCTACAACGTCTCCGGCGAGTACGCGATGCTCCACGCCGCCGCCGAGAAGGGGTGGCTGAACCTGGAGGAAGTCGCCGCCGAGTCCCTGCTGTCGATCAAGCGAGCCGGCGCGGACCTGATTCTCACCTACTTCGCCGAGGACGTGGCCGACCGGTTGTAGCTCGGGTCATCGGCGTTCGCAGCCGAGCGGACCCCACAATCTATTCAAGCGAGAGGGACTGAAACTGCGGTATGCAGCGACAGTCCCTCCTCGTGGCGCTGGTCGCCGCGGTCGCCCTGCTGTCGTTCGCGCTCGGTGCCGCCGGCCTCGACGCCGCGGTCGGCGGCGACGACCCCGACGTGACGCCCGAGGACGGCGGTATCGAGAATCAGGGGCAGCGAGACGTCCCCTCGAATCCGGGTGGCATCGACTCGCCCGAGTCGGGTAACGGCGCTCGCTCGCTGGTCCCCTCGCTCTCGTCGCCGGTGATCGGCGTCCTTGTCGCCGGTGTCGCCCTCGGCGTCGTCGGCCTCTGGTGGGCCGCCGGCCGCGGTTCCACAGCGGACGAAACCAGCGGCGACCGGCCCGCTGTCACTTCGGGCGATGCCGCCGTCGAATCGTCGTACTCCGCGACTACGGTGGACGTGCCGCTGACCAACGACGTCTACCGGGCGTGGGCAGACCTCACTGAGCGGTTCGGCCCGGACGACGGCACCTCGACGCCCCGCGAATTCGCCGAGCGAGCGACGGCGGCGGGTGCCGACGCCGGCGCGGTCGAGACGCTCAGAGACCTCTTCGAGCGGGTGCGCTACGGATCCGAGACGCCGACACCGGAGCACGAGGCGCGCGCCCGCGACGCGCTCGACAACGCGACGGGAGCGGACGGAGGGGCGAACGCGGAGACAGCGACAGAGTCCGGATCGGAAGCGGGGGGAGAGCCGTGACTCTCCGACCGTTCCCCGTAGCCGTCGGTGCCGGGGCGACGCTTCTCGCCGTCGGTCTGGTCGCCGTCGGCGAACCGGCCCTGCCCTCGGGGACTATCTCGGACCTCCCGCTGATCGCCGTCTCGGTGGTCGCCGGGGCCGTCGCCGTCCTCGCGTTTCTGGTCCGCTCGCTCGACGGCGAACGCGGGCCGCGGCTCCCCGACACCGACAGCCGGCACGCCGCGGTGCCCGGCGACGACCTCGACGCGGCGATGGCCGCGGGAAAGGGACGAGACGCCATTCGCGAGCGCGTGACGGCGGCGGGCGTGGCGGTCCTCGAACGCGAGGGGCTGTCGCGCGACGACGCGAGGGCGGCGCTCGAAAGCGGGTCGTGGACCGAGGACGGCGACGCGCGGTCGCTGTTCGACGGGACGCCGATTTCGGCGCTCGCTCGGCTCTCGGGGTGGCTCACCGGGAGTCGACCGTTCCGCCGGCGGGTCGCCCACGCGACGGCCGAACTGCTTCGGCGGGACGAGCGATGACGGAGGAGGTTCACCGCACGGGCCGCTGGTTCGGCCTCGGCGGGGCGGCGCTGGTCGCCGTCGCGGTCGGGCTCGTGGCACAGACCCCGTCGCTGGTGTTGCTCGGCGGCGTCGGCGTCACGCTGAGCGCGTACGACCGGGTCGCCGTCCCGCCGGCGGCGAGTGTCTCCGTCCACCGCTCTCTCACCCCGTCCGATCCCGGCGTCGGCGAGACGGTGACCGTCGAACTGACCGTCCGCAACGAGGGCAAACGAACGATTCCCGACCTGCGAGTCGCCGACGGCGTCCCCGACTCGGTCCGAGTGGTCGACGGATCGGCGTCGCTGGGGGCGACGCTCCGCCCGGACGCGCAGGCGACGACGACCTACGAGATCGCCAGCGGGAGCGGGCGCTGCGTCTTCGACTCCGCGACGGTGGTCGTCAGGGACGTCGTCGGCGTCGTTGCCCGCCGAGCGCGCGTCGAGGCCGAACCGGACGCGGTGACGTGGGACCGGCCGGCCGGGTCGGCGCTGCTCCCGCTGGTGCCGCAGTCGAAACACCGCCCCGGACAGGTCCCGATCGACGAGGGCGGCGAGGGGCTGTCCTTCTACGCCCTGCGAGAGCACCGCCCGAACGACCCGCTCTCCCGCGTGGACTGGAACCGTTACGCCCGCACCGGCGACCTCACCACCGTCGAGTTCCGCCGCGAGCAGTCCGCGCGGGTCGTGGTCGTCGTCGACGCCCGGAAGGAAGCCGCGCTGGCCCCGCGGCCGGACGCACAGACGGCCGTCGAGCGCGGCGTCACGGCCGCGGTGGCGCTCGTCGAGGGGCTCCCCGAGGACGGCCACGCGGTCGGCGTCGCGGCGTACTCGCCCCACTGGGCGTGGCTCGACCCCGATACGAGCAGGGCACACCGGCGGCGGGCGCGCGAGCGGTTGCGGACCGACCGCGCGTTCGCCGTCTCGCCGGTCACCGAGGAACCGGACGTCGACCGCCTGTTGGCGCAGTTACCGAGCGGCGTCAACGTCGTCTTCGTCTCGCCGCTGTGTGACGACGACGGCGAGGCGGTCGTCCGCCGGCTCGTCGCTCACAATCACCCGGTGACCGTCGTCAGTCCGGACCCGACCGCGACCGACACCGGCGGCCGCCGACTGGCTCGGCTGGAGCGGCGCAACCGACTGCGCGGACTGCGAGCCATCGGCGCGGACGTCCACGACTGGGGGGCCGACGAGTCGCTCCAGCAGTTGACCGCCCGGGCGTGGAGGACCCGCCGATGACGGCGCGCACGGGACTCGTCTGTGGCGGCGCGAGCGTCCTCGCCGCGCTCACGGCGCTGTTCGCCGCCGGCCTCGGACTGCTCTCGACCGTCGCCGGCGTGGTCGGGGTGCTGTTGCTCGTCTGCGGGGGAGCCCTCCGCTCGGGCAGAATGGTAGACCTCGCCGGAGCGTCGCTCTTTCTCGAAGCCGTAGTGGCGGCGTTACAGGGCGCGACGACGGCGACGGTGCTGGTCGCGGGGGCCGGGACAGTGCTGGCGTGGACGTTCGGCCACGCGGCGGTCGACCTCCGCGAGGACCTCGGAACGGCACCCAGCAGATCCGTCGAGTTGGGCCACGTCGCCGGGACGACGGCGCTGGTCGGCGGGGCCGCGGCGCTGACGACGCTGCTCTTTCGCGTCGACGTGCCGGCGCTGTCGCCGCTCGCGCTGGCGAGCCTCGTTCTGGCCGGCGTCGCGCTGACGGCCGCGCTCCGTCGGTGAGCGGACCGACGGCGGTTCTCCGCCGCGGGGGCGCGCGCAAGCGAAATACCCCGTTTTCGCCCGTTCCGGGCGAATTCGCGGTCGACGTTCGTCCAAAACCCTAGCGGACATGTGCGTATTTTCTTGACGGAGAACAACCTTATATCCATAATACTCTACTGTAATCTGGACGGTCGTCTACCCAACACCCTCCTATCTCGACTTTCGTAAAGCGAATCCTTATGTAGTGGTGTTACCAGATGTTTCTCCGTGAACGAGTTGACGAAGTTGGCGCGAATGGAGATAAAGTTGGACGTTCAAACGCAATCATAACGAAAACCAATACGAATCATGGTACTCGCACCACTCCAAGTCACCGCGGACGCGCTCAACTACACGTGGATACTGGTCGTATCGTTCCTCATCTTCTTCATGCACGCCGGCTTCGCCATGCTCGAAGCCGGGCAGGTGCGCTCGAAGAACGTCGCGAACCAACTCACGAAGAACCTGCTGACGTGGTCCGTCGGCGTGACTGTGTTCTTCCTCGTCGGTGCCGGCATCTCGTCACTGGTCGGTGGGAGCGGATTCGCCTCCGCCGCGTCGACCAGCGGCACGGGCTGGATCGACTGGCTCTACGGTGCCGTCTTCGCGATGACGGCCGCCACCATCGTCTCCGGGGCGGTGGCCGGTCGCGCGAAGCTCCGCGCGTACATCACCTACACGTTCCTGCTGGCGGCGGTCATCTACCCCGTCGTCACGGGCGTCACGTGGGCCGGCGCGTACATCAGCTTCGGCGGCGCGGCTTTCACCGACTTCGCCGGCGGGATGATCGTCCACGGCATGGGCGGCATCGCCGGGCTGACGGCGGCGTACGTCCTCGGCCCGCGCATGGGCCGGTACAACGAGGACGGCAGCGTCAACGTCATTCCCGGCCACTCCCTGACCTTCGCCGTCCTCGGGACGCTCCTCCTCGCGTTCGGCTGGTACGGCTTCAACGTCGGTACCTCGGCCATCATCGGCGGCGACGGCGCGTTCCTCGGCGACCAGCTCGGCCGCGTCGCCATGACGACCACCCTGGCGATGGCCTGCGGTGCGATGGGTGCCGGGCTCATGGCGTGGGTCCGCACCGGCAAAGTCGACACGCTGTACGTCGCCAACGGCCTGCTGGCCGGACTGGTCGGTATCACGGCGATTCCCCACACCACGTCGTGGTGGGGCGCGTTCGTCGTCGGCGGCCTCGCGGGTATTCAGCTCCCGCTCGTGTTCGGCTTCGTCGAGAAGCGTCTGAAGATAGACGACGTCTGTGCGGTCTTCCCGGTCCACGGGAGCGCGGGCGTGTTGGGCACGCTGCTGTACCCGTTCGTCGCCGCCCCCGGCGTCGTCGATTCGGTCCTCAACGCGTTCGTCGCACAGGTCATCGGCGTCGCCGTCATCGCCGCGTGGACGATTCTCGCGACCGGCGCGATCTGGGCCGCTCTCAAGGCGGTCGGACAGGCCCGCGTCACGCCCGAACACGAGCAGGAGGGCCTCGACGTCAGCGAACACGGCGTCGAGACCTACCCCGAGTTCGGCTCGGGCGACAGCGTCGTCGCCGACGGTGGTATGGTGAGCGAAAGCGTGCGTGCGGACGGAGGTTCCAAAGATGACTGACGAAGGAGATATCAAGATGATCGTGGCGATGGTTCGACCGGACAAGCTCGGCGACGTCAAGCAGGGGCTCGCGGAAGTCGGCGCGCCCTCGCTGACGGTGACGAACGTCTCCGGCCGCGGCTCACAGCCCGCGAAGAAGGGGCAGTGGCGCGGCGAGGAGTACGTCGTCGACCTCCACCAGAAGGTCAAGATCGAGACCGTCGTCGCGGATATCCCCGCCGAGGACGTCGTCGAAGCCATCGCGGACGCGGCCCACACCGGCGAGAAGGGCGACGGGAAGATCTTCGTCCTGCCGGTCGACGACGCCTACCAGGTCCGGACGGGCAAGCGTGGACCAGAGGCCGTCTGAGCGGCCGGCGATGGTCGACGATATCGACAGGCGGGTCGTGAACGCGCTACTGCGCGACGGCCGGGCCAGCGCCCGCGACGTCGCCGCCGAGACGGGCGTCGCCGCGACGACCGTCTCGCGCCGGATGGACCAACTGGTCGAGACGGGCGTAATCGAGGAGTACACCGCCCGCATCGACTACGCGGCGCTCGGCTACGACGTCACCGCCGTCTTCCAGCTCTCGGTGGACGGCAGCGGCCTCGAGAGCGTGACCGAACGGCTGCGCGACCAGCCGAACATGGTCGCCGTCTACGAGGTGACGGGCAGTCACGACGTCGTCGCCGTCGGGAAGTTCCGCGACACCGACGAGATGAACGCCCGCATCAAGGACCTGCTCACCGACCCCGACGTGCGGTCGGCCGCGACGTCGGTCGTCTTGAACACCGTCCGCGAACACGAGCAGTTCCCGGTCGAAGCGGCCGACGAGTGACGCCCGGTAGCCGATACCGCCCGTCGAACTGATCGAACGTCCGGCGGTCACGGCTCACGAGAGGTTTTTGCGACGTACTCTACCAACGCAACCAGCGGCCGATACGTCACCGACTCGAACGAGTCGGTCGCCCCGACCTCGACGACATCGACCGGCGTGCCGGCGAGCGCGTACTCCGTCTGCCAGTCGGGCGACGGGAGTCGCTCGGCTAGCCCATCGCGTAACCGCGTCCGTACGTCGGTAGCGAACGCGCCCATCTCGGTCAGAGCCGGTCTCCATCACAGTCGCGTATCAGTGTACGGTATCGTCGGTCGGTAGCGACCGACACAACGACACACGAGTGCCGCCGCAGCGACTGCCCGGTAGCGTCCCGAAGCGGACGCTACCGAACCGGTCACACGGAAAGAAACCGCGAAAAAGTGAGCCGACGGACCGTGGACACGAGCGGTGGTCCGTCGGGGTGCCGGTCGAACGGCCGGCGGCGTCGAACGTCGGGGAGAGCCCGACGCGTTTCGGTTCTCAGTCGTCGGCCGACAGCGGCACCCCCTCCGCGTCCGTCGGGGCCGGGCTCTCGCCGTCGTCGAAGGGATACCACGACTGCTTGCCGTCGGCGAGGCAGGGGTCCTCGTACCCCTCGACCTCCTCGGGTTCCGCGAGTTCGACGATGGTCTCGTGGCCCGTCGCGTCGACCCACTCGCGGAAGGTCTGTCCGTCCTCGCGGAGCGCGGCGTAGGCTTCGAGGAGGTTGGCGAGCATCCCCGGCACCTCGTCTGCGGGCACGCGCTGGCGGACCCAGTCGATGAACGCGGGCTCGTCGCCCATCCCGCCGCCGACGCCGACGTCCATCGCCTCGACCATCTCGCCGTCCTTGCGGGCGCGCATCCCCTGGAGCCCGATGTCGGCTGTCATCGCCTGCCCGCAGTCGGCCGTACAGCCGGAGAAGTGCATCTTGATGCGGTCCACGTCGTCGGGGACGTCGACGTTCTCGCCCAGCCAGCGGAGCGTCCGGGCCATCCGCGCCTTCGTCTCCGTGAGCGCCAGCGAGCAGAACTCCGTCCCGGTGCAGGCCATCGCGCCCTGCACGAACGGGTTCGGTTCGGGCTTGTGCTTCGCCAGGAGCGGTTCGTCGAGCAGGTCGTCGAGTCGCTCGTTAGGTACGTCCATGAGGAGCGGGTTCTGCCGGCGGGTCAGCCGCACTTCCCCGGAGCCGTACTCGTCGGCCAGGTCCGCGAGCTCGATCGCCTCCTCGGCGGGGAGACGCCCGACCGGCACCGAGAGGCCGACGTAGTTCCGGCCGTCGGCCTGGTCGTAGACGCCGACGTGGTCGTGCGCGCCGTGCTCCGCGCTCTTGCCGGCGTTGTAGCTGTACTCGCCGCGGAAGTCCGTCCCGGCGGTCTCGAACTCGAAGTCGAGCCGCTCGTCCAGTTCCTCGCGGATGGCGTCGGTGCCGTACTCGTCGACGAAGAAGCGGGCGCGGTTCTTCGAGCGGTTCTGCCGGTTCCCCTCGTCGTGGTAGAACTCCACGAACGCGCGCACCGTCTCGACGGCGTGTTCCGGCCGGACGAACAGGTCCAGCGGGCGCGCCTCGCGCGGTTCGCGGCCGCCGAGGCCGCCGCCGACGCGGACGTTGAACCCCTCGACGTCCTCCCCCTCGACGAACTTGTGAGCCGGTTCCAGCCCGATGTCGTTGATGGCGTCCTGCGCGCATCCCTGCCGACAGCCCGACACCGAGATGTTGAACTTCCGGGGCATGTTCGAGAGGTCGTTATCCCCACGGATCGTCTCCTGAATCTCGTCTAAGATCGGGCGAGAGTCGACGTACTCCTCGGCCTTCCCGGCGACCGGACAGCCCGAGATGTTCCGCATCGTGTCCCCGCCCGCGGAGCGGGAGGAGACGCCGACCGCTTCGAGTTTCTCCCATATCTCCGGGATGTCTTCGAGTTTCAGCCAGTGCAGTTGAACGGACTGTCGCGTCGTGAGGTCGAGCCACCCGTTGCCGAACTCGGGGTTCTCGACGGGACCCTTCGCGTAGTCGCGGGCGACCTCGCCGATCGCGCGGAGCTGTTCCGGTTCCAAGATTCCGCCGCAGTTGGTCAGGCGCATCATGAAGTACGACTCCTGCCCGCCGCGGTGGTGGAACACGCCCCAGAACTTGAAGCGCGTGAACCACTCCGAGCGTTCGTCCTCCGGGATCGATTCCCAGCCGCGTTCCGCGAACTCCTCTAGCTTCTCCCTGACCTCGTCACCGTACAGTTCGCCTTTGACGTCCTCTTTCTTATGTGCCATCGTTGAGTCGTTCCAGGTATTATAGATTAGGTACTTTTACCGTATTTTGCTGTTCGAACGTCCGACTATTCACAGATATATTGTTCAGTCTGAGTCCTAAAAGACTGTCTGTTGAATATACCTACAATAGAATTCGAATCTAGGACGAACGTCCATCGGCAGCATTTATTGCGACGATATTTCTTTCGGATTTAACGAACCCCAAATATAGGCGCTCCATCGGACGAACGTCCATCGCGTTTCGAAGGGGGACGACGGCGCGCTCGTCGGACCGAGCGCCCGACCCGTCAGGTTCTTTCAGACCGCGTTCGAAGGCCGCGCTATGAACCACGAGCAGTCGCGAGCGCTCTACGACCGGGCGCTCTCGGTGATGCCCGGCGGCGTCAACTCCTCAGTGCGTGCCATCCGTCCGTACCCCTTCTTCGTCCAGAAGGGCGACGGCGGCCACGTCGTCGACGCCGACGGCAACCGCTACCTCGACTTCGTGATGGGCTACGGCCCCCTGCTGTTGGGACACGACATACCCGAACAGGTCCAGTCGGCCGTCCAACGGCGCGCTTCGGAGGGGCCGATGTACGGCGCGCCCACCGAAGTCGAAGTCGAGCTCGCGGAGTTCGTCGCGCGACACGTCCCCAGCGTCGAGATGGTCCGCTTCGTCAACAGCGGCACCGAGGCCACCGTCTCGGCGGTCCGGCTGGCGCGCGGCTACACGGGCCGGGACAAGATCGTCGTGATGCAGGGCGGCTACCACGGCGCACAGGAATCCACACTGGTCGAGGGCGAGGGCGGTGACACCCACCCCTCCAGCCCGGGCATCCCCGAGAGCTTCGCCGAGCACACGCTGACGGTGCCGTTCAACGACGAGGAGGCCGCACACACGGTGTTCGCCAAGCACGGGGACGACATCGCCGCGGTCCTCACCGAACCCATGCTCGGCAACTACGGCATCGTCCATCCCGTCGAGGGGTACCACGAGACGCTCCGGGACCTCTGTGACGAGCACGGCTCGCTCCTCGTCTTCGACGAGGTCATCACCGGCTTCCGCGTCGGCGGCCTCCAGTGCGCCCAGGGGAAGTTCGACATCGACCCGGACCTCACGACGTTCGGCAAGATCGTCGGCGGCGGCTTCCCCGTCGGCGCTATCGGCGGGAAAAGCGAGATCGTCGAGCAGTTCACGCCCTCCGGGGACGTCTTCCAGTCCGGCACGTTCTCAGGCCACCCGGTGACGATGGCCGCCGGTCTCGAAACCCTGCGCTACGCGGCCGAGAACGACGTGTACGACCACGTCAACGGCCTCGGCGACCGGCTTCGCTCGGGCCTACAGGACATCCTCGAAGACCAGGCCCCCGAGTACACCGTCGTCGGCACGGACTCGATGTTCAAGGTCGTCTTCACCCGTGACGCGCCGGATTCCTTCGAAGGCCACTGCGAGGCCGGCTGTCAGCAGCGGGAGGAGTGCCCCCGATACGAACACTGCCCGAAGAACGCCGGCGACATCAAACGGGCCGAGACCGAACGCTGGGAGCGCCTCTTCTGGCCCAAGATGAAAGAGCAGGGCGTGTTCCTGACGGCCAACCAGTTCGAGTCCCAGTTCGTCTGTGGCGCCCACACGGAGGAAGACATCGAGGAGGCCCTCGAAGCGTACAAAGAGGCGATATGAAGTGAGCGACGACGACATCAGCCTCTCGGAGAAGCGGATGTACGGCGAGACGCGCCCGGAGACTCACGCCTACGTCGCGTCGGGACTCGGCGTCACGCGCGTCGAGACCGCCGGCGGGCAGATCGGCCGTTTCAGCCTCGAAGAGCGGTGTTCGGCCCGCGACGTCGCCGGCGCGAACGGCGAGGTTGCCGTCGCTACCGACGAGTCCGTGTTGGTCTCGACTGACGACGGGTTCGTCGGGGCCGGGTTCGGGCCGGCGACGGCAGTGGGCTACGACGCCGACGGCCTGCTGGCCGCCGGCGAGGGTCGAGTCGCCCGCTACGCCGACGGCGCGTGGCGCGAGTTGGGCACGGTCGAAGGCGTCCGCGCCATCGACGGCGGCCTCTTGGCGGCCGAAGACGGCGTCTACGCGCTCCCCGACTGCGAGCGCCTCGGCCTCCACGACGTGATCGACGTGACGCCGGGCTACGCGGCGACGGCCGACGCCCTCTACGAGCGAACGGGCGCGGAGTGGACCGAAGTGCGCTCGGGCGGGCACAGCGTCGTCGCCGGCGACGGCGAGCGAACTCACGCCGCCGCCGACGCCGAACTGTTCGTCCTCGAAGGCGGCGAGTGGCGGCCCTGTGACCTCCCGGTCCGTGAGCGCGTCGTCGACGTGACCTACGGCGAGGACACCTACGCCGTCACCGAGGACGGCACCTTCCTCGTCGACACCGCGGACGAGGCCACCGCCGACGGCCGCGGCGGCTGGCGACAGCGCTCGCTGGGCCTCCCCGACGTCGTCGGCGTGGCCGTCGCGTAGCGCGACGGCCCGCCACGCTGCCCGCGAGACAGCCGACGGGTTTCTGCCGGCGACGCGGCCGACGAATTTCTGCCGGTGACGCAACCGCCGAGAGGCGGCCATCGGCACGACGATAGGGTGGGAATGAAAGGGGCGAGCGTCTCGGCGACGGCGGGCGACGCAAGCACGCGAGCGGAGCGAGCGCGCGCAGCGAGACCTCCGAGCCGAGACGGTCGGGGCTTTCAGTCGTTCTGTATAGCAGTAGTAGCATCGTCCGATCCGGGCTTTCAGTTGTCCTTCGCTGTCACATCCGCTTCGCCAAGGTAACTCACAGTTACTAACCCTCGAATCGAAAGGCCGTTTAGCCCGGCCAGCGACCCCTCGCACATGATTATCCCCGGGGCGGACACGCAGGCGTTCGCGGCGGCGCTGGCCAAGGAGACCGGCGAGCGACTGGCCCGCGTCGAGTACGAACGGTTTCCCGACGGCGAACACGTCGTCCGGCTCCCCGAGACTGTAGCGGGCGAGCGGGCCGTCGTCGTCGCCTCGACGGTGGACAGCGACGCGCACGTCCAGGCGCTCCAGTTGCAGGACGCCGCCCGCGAAGCGGGGGCCAGCGAGGTCGTCACGGTCCTCCCGTACATGGGCTACGCGCGCCAGGACGAGGCGTTCCGGGCCGGCGAACCGGTCTCCTCGCGGGCGATGGCGCGGGCCGTCTCGACGGGTACCGACCGCGTGATCACGGTCAACCCCCACGAACCGGCGGTCTGTGAGTTCTTCGACGTGCCGGCGACCGACGTCGACGCCGCCGGCGTGCTCGCCGACCCGCTTCCCGAGGACCTGTCGGACCCGCTGTTTCTCTCGCCGGACGAGGGCGCAGTCGACCTCGCGGTGACGGCCAGAGACGGCTACGGCGAGGGCGAGACGGACTACTTCGAGAAGGACCGCGACTACGACAGCGGCGACATCCAGATAACGCCCAGCGACGCGCCCGTCGAGGGCCGCGACGTGGTGCTCGTCGACGACATCATCGCCACGGGGTCGACGATGAGCGAGTCCGTCGAGGTGCTGATGGAGCGGGACGCGCGGCGGGTCTTCGTCACCTGCGTCCACCCGATGCTCGCGGGCAACGCCCTGACGAAGCTCTCGGTCGCCGGCGTCGAGGCCGTCTACGGCACCGACACGCTCGAGCGTGCGGTCAGCGAGGTCAGCGCCGCGCCCGTCGTCGCCGCGGAACTCTGATTCTCACCACTCGGCCAGTCCGGTGACGCCGTAGCGATACGTGAGAATGCCCGCGAACGCCGCGACGCCGGTGAAGGCCGCCCCCGCACCGAGGTAGAACACCCACGCCATCCCGACGTTCGTCGTCAGCCACCCGCCCGCCAGCGGCGCGAGAACGGAGCCGGGCCGCCAGACCAGGTCGCGGACACCGAAACTGGAGGCGACGCCGGTTCCGGTCCCCTCGTCGGCGAACAGCGCCATGCTCGCTGGTTCGCGAATGGAGTCGGCGACGCCGAGCAGGCCGTTCAGCGCGACCAGCGGGAGGAACGCTGGCGAGAGGTTCCCGAGAAAGGGGAACGTCGCCGGCAGGCCGAGGCCCGCGCCGACGGCCGGCGCGGACGGGACGAGGAGCGCGACCAGCCCGTAGCAGAGCCCGCCGGCGAAGACGAACTGCGCGCGGCCGGCGCGGTCCGAGAGGGTGCCGGTGTAGGGCTGACAGAGCATGTTCGTGAACTTCTCGGCGGCGATGACGACGGCCACCGCCGTCGCGCCGTTGACCGCGGCGTTGTAGCCGAGGCCGCCGCGAGCGGCCGCGACGCCGGCGAAGATGGGAACCCAGGTTCGGACGAGCGTCACCGCGACGGCGTACTGCGCGCGGAAGCTCGTGATGGTGAGGATGCGGCGGTTCAGCGCGAGGTCGGTCAACGCGAACCCGCTCGTGGTCGTCTCGTCCGGTTCGACCCACGCGAGGACGGCGAGGAACGCGAGGCCGCAGATGGCCGCGAGCACACCGAACACCACCCCGAAGCCGAAGGCGTCGTAGAGGAGCCCGGCCGACAGCGCCCCGCCGATGGAGGCCGCGAAGCGCCACGCGTTCGAGGTCCCGATGGTGTTGCCGCGGTCGTCCTCCCGGGCCAGTTGGCCGACGAGCGCCAGCCCGAGCAGGCCGACGATCGTCGTCGCCACGCCCTGCAACCCGCGGACGAAGACGAACCCCCAGCTGGAGCCGACCAGCGGAAAGAGCCCGTAGACCACCGTGGCCAGCCCGAGGCCTCCCAGCAGGAGCGTCCGCTTGTCGAAGCGGTCGCCGAGGTACGCCACCGGGACGACGGTCCCGGCCTGCGCGAGTGTCAACCCCGCCGCGAACATCCCCAGGAGGAGTCCTTCCGGGTCCAGTAGGTCGATGTACTCGGAGAGCAGCGTCAGCAGCGTGACGAGGCCGTACGAGTTCGCGAAGCGCGTGAAAAACAGCGTCTGGAGTTGTCGTCTTTCGGGCACCGTCAGCGCAGAGACCACAGGCACCCTAACGGCTTACGGTCTGTCCAAGACGTACAAAGACGCATCCGCGAGCGCGCCGAAACAAAAGCCGAGAGCGCGGCCGATCACGCCGTCGGGACGTCGACCGCGCCGACCTGTCGCATGAGACCGAGCAGGTCCGGTTGGACCCACCGCTCGGCGATTCTCCCGTCTTCGATCCGGGTGAACACCATGTTGTCGATGGCGACGTCTTTTCCGGTCGGTTCGATGCCCAGGAACTCGCCGACGTGTTTCCCGCGCAGGGCGACGCGCATGGCGACGGTGTCGCCCTCGGCGACGACGTCCTCGACGGTCGCCGAGAAGCCCTCGAACGCCTCTCTGATTCCCGCCATCTGTGCTTTCAGTTCTTCACGACCCGATACCTCGCCCAGCGGACTGTGGTCGACGACGTCCGGCGCGCAGAGCTCGTCGATGAGTTCGACGTCGCCCGCCGTCGCGACCTCCTCCGGGAACCGCCGCGCGAGTTCCTTGTTCTCCGCGAGTGGTGCTGTTGCTGCCATCGTGTTGCTCCCGCGCTCTGTTCGACGTGTCCCCTCGACCGCGTGACTTCGCAGCGAGCGCTACGGGCTAGTACGCTTTGTGAGACGTTAGCAGTTGTTACCTGTTGCTCGCGGCTCCTTTCGTCGTCAGGTACGTTCGGTTCGCTCACCCCTCGAAGTACGGACGCGAGAAAGCGGGACCTCGGGCCGTCGACTCCGACCGTCAGTTCGACGTCTGTGTCGGTGCCACGGGGGCGATGGCGATCTCCATCTCGGTGCCCTCGACGTCCCACGTCTTGCGGTGACCGTCCTCAACAGTTCCGAGTTCGTCGGCGCGGACCTCCTCTTTGATCAAGTTCTCGTGTTCCCGAACCAGCGAGTCCACGCGGTCGTCAGCAATCGAGAGGTCCACGACGATACGCGCCTCGATGTCCAGTTCCAGTTCCTTGCGCATCTCGGCTGCCACCTTTTTCTGCCTCGGGTGCGCTCCGCGCACCGCTCGTTGAAAAACGTGGGCGAAAAAGCGGGGCCTCGCGGTGCTCGGTCCCGTTGAGAGTCAGTCCGAGGTCTGTGCTGGTGCCACAGGTGCGATAGCTATCTCCATCTCGGTGCCTTCGACGTCCCACGTCTTGCGGTGACCGTCCTCAACAGTACCGAGTTCGTCGGCGCGCACCTCTTCTTTGATTAGGGCCTCGTGTTCCCGAACCAGCGAATCCACGCGGTCGTCGGCAATCGAGAGGTCTACGACGATACGCGCCTCGATGTCCAGTTCCAGTTCCTTGCGCATCTCCTGAATCCGGCGGACGACCTCGCGGGCGTACCCCTCGCTCTCGATGTCCTCCGTGAGCGTCGTGTCGACGTAGACGACGCCGCCGCCGTCGAGCGCTTTGAACTCCGTGCCGGTGACGCCCTCGGGCGTCTCGCGGCGGAACTCGACCATCTCCTCGGTCAGGTCGACGCGCTCGCCGAGCGCCTCCTCAACGGCTCCTTCGAGGGCATCGAGCGACGGTTCCTCGATGCGAGCGTCGTTGAGCGCGTTCATCACGCGGCCGGCGTCGTCGCCGAAGGCCGGGCCGAGTTCGCTCATGTCCGCCTCGGCCGAGTAGTGGAGTTCGCCCCACGCTTCATCTGCGCCGACGACGTCGACGCTTCGGGCGTTGAGGCGGTCGGCGACGATGGCCGACTGCGAGCGGACGGCGTCGGCCACGGCGTCGCTGTCGGTGTCGTCAGACGACGTCTGACTGCCCGCCGGACCGCGTCCGGCGATGTCGACGACGACGCGCGTGACCGGCCAGCGCAGTTTCCGCTCGGCCTGCTGGCGGGCGTTCGAGCCCGCCTCCTCGACCTCGCGGACGACCTCGATCTCGTCTTCGAGTGCGGGGTCGTGCAGGTCGTCGGTCGGTTCCGGCCAGTCGCACATGTGGACCGTCGGGTGGCCCGCGTCGCCGGTCAGCGAGCCGTAGATCTTCTCGGCGACGAACGGGGTGAACGGCGCGAACAGCGCGGCCACTTCCTCCAGGACCCGATAGAGGGTGGCGTAGGCCGCCCGCTTCGAGTCGCTGTCCTCCTCCTCCCACATCCGCTCGCGGACGACCTGGATGTAGAACCGGGAGACGTCCTCGACGACGAAGTCGAGCAGCTCGTGGGCGGCCTTGTCGTTCTCGAACTCGTCCATGTGCTCGGTCATCGCTTCCTCGACGCTCTGCAGGCGGGAGAGCACCCACTCGTCGGCGAGTTCGAGGTCGCCTTCGACAGCTTCGACCGTCGTCTCCTCCGGGTCGAAGTCGTCGGCCCGCATGTACGGCAGCGGGAATCGAGCGACGTTCCAGAGGATGTTCAACCGGCGCTGCATCTCCTGGGTCTCCTCCCAGGAGAAGTTCATGTCCTCGCCCTGCGCGGTCACCGAGAGCAGAAACAGGCGCATCGGGTCCCGGCCGTGCTTCTCGATGACCTCGTGGGGGTCGATGAGCACGCCCTTGGACTTGGACATCCCGCGGCCGTCGGGCATGTTGGCGTAGCCGTGCATCAGCACCTCCTTGTACGGAATCTCGCCGGTCGCTGCCGTGGACATGCCCAGTTGCGACCAGAACCACCCTCGGGTCTGGTCGTGGGCCTCCATGATGAGGTCGGCGGGCCAGAGGCGCTCGAAGTCCTCGGTCCGCTCGGGGTAATCGAGCGTGCCCCACGTCGCCACCGAGGAGTCGAGCCACACGTCGAAGACGTCTTCCACGCGGGAGTACGTCGTCCCGCCCTCCGTGATGGTGAGGTCGTCCACGGTCCCCTTGTGGAGGTCCACCGTCTCGGGGTCGACGTCCTGATCCACCCGCTCGGTGAGTTCCTCGCGGTCGCCGACGACGATGGCGTTCTCCATCGATCCGTCCCAGTCCTCGGGCAGCCAGATCGGGATCGGAATCCCCCAGTAGCGCTGGCGCGAGACGTTCCAGTCGGGGGCGTCCTCGACGAAGTCTCGGAAGCGGTTGTCCCGCGCCCAGGAGGGATGCCACTCGCTGTCCTCGATGTTCGCCAGCAGTTCGTCCTTGATGTCGGTGACGGTGATGAACCACTGGTCGGTGACGATGCGGACGATACCCGTGTCACACCGCCAGCAGTGGCCCTCGTTGACGGTGTAGCCCGACTCGCTGGCCAGCAGCGCGCCCTTCGCCTCTAGGTCGGCGATGACGTCGTCGTTGGCGTCGCGGACGAACGTGCCCGCGTACTCGCCGCCCTGTTCGGTGTAGACGCCGTCGCTGCCCACCGGACAGAAGATCTCGAGGCCGAGCTCCCGCCCGCGCTCGAAGTCCTCCTCGCCGTGGCCCGGCGCGGAGTGGACGAGGCCGGTCTGGTCCTCGGCGTCGACGTAGTCGGCGGTGTAGACCTGCAGCGACCCCTCGCCGCTGGCGTGGTCGGGGACTTCCTCGGACAGCGGATGGTCGTACTCCCAGCCGACCATCTCCTCGCCGGTGACCTCCTCGACGACTTCGTAGTCGTCGTACCGGCCCTTCGAGAGGACGTCCTCGACGCGCGGTTCGGCGACGTAGAGGACCTCTTCCTCGCCGTCCTTCGTCGCTCGCACGCCCTGATAGGTCACGTCGCCGTCGACGGCGACGAAGGTGTTAGCGGGGATCGTCCACGGCGTCGTCGTCCAGATGACCAGACTGCCCTCGCGGTCGGCCAGCGGGAATTTGACGTAGATAGACGGTTTGCCGACCTCCTCGCGTTCGACCTCGTTGTTGGCGATGGCCGTCTCACAGCGGGGACACTGGTTGATGGAGCGCTGGCCCTGTTCGACCAGTCCGCGCTCGTGAGCGCGCTGGAAGCCCCACCACGCGGCCTCCATGTACTCGGGGTTCACCGTCTTGTACGGGTCGTCCCAGTCCATCCAGACGCCGAAGTCCTGGAAGTCCGTCTGGAGTCCCTCCAACTGCTCCTCGGCGAACGCCTTGCACTCCTCGATGAAGTTCTCCTCGCCGAAGCGCTCGATGTCCTTCTTGTTCTCGAAGTCCAGGCGCTCCTCGACTTTCGTCTCGATGGGGAGGCCGTGCATGTCGTAGCCCGGCCGGTCGGTCACGTCGTACCCCTTCATCCGGTGGTAGCGGATGTAGAGGTCCTTCAGCGTCTTGTTCCACGTCGTCCCCATGTGCGCGGCCCCGGAGGTGTAGGGCGGGCCGTCGACGAAGAAGAACTCCTCGCCGTCGGCGCGGTGCGCTTTGGTCTGCTCGTAGGCGTCGACGTCGTCCCAGTGGGAGAAGACCCCCTCCTCGACGTCCTCGGGGTCGTACTGGTCGTCGACCGCGGCGAACCTGTCCATACCGAATCCATCCGCCGCCGACACTAAAGGACAATCGATTGTGCGTGCTACGCCTCGCGTCGCAACAGGAGGCTGACCGTCTCGCCGGTCTTGTCGGTGATGGGGGCGGCGACGTCCCACCCCTCGGCACCGAGTTCGTTCAGTCGCTCGACGGGCGGGCGGACGTCCCCGCCGAATCCGGCCACCATCACGCTGCTGTCGACCTCGAGAGTTCGGAACTCGTAACTGGAGGGCATACCGCTGAGGGATCAGTCGGGCGGAACAAATGCGTTGTGGGACACCCCCTCTCGATCGACCGACGAAACGCGGAGAGCCGGCAACTCTTTTCTCCCGCGAGCCCACCGTCTGCGTGTGCCCGAGTTCCCCGACCCCCACGAGCGCAACCGACAGGCCGCCGACTGTCAGCGCTGTCCCGCCCTCGCCGAGGCCCGCGAGTGCATCTCGTGGGGGAACGGCCCGCTCGACGCCGACGTGGTCGTGGTCGGCGAAGCGCCCGCCGAGGGCGACCCCGAGGCCGAGACGTGGCAGGGCGGGAATCTCACGGGGATGGCCTACACTTCCCGGCGCTCCGGGCGGAAAGTCCGCACCCTGCTCGCCGACGCCGGGTTCGGTCACGGGGACTGTTACTACACGAACGCGGTGAAATGCCACCCGCCGGAGAACCGCGACCCGACCGACGAGGAACTGGCGAACTGCCGACCGTACCTCGTCGAGGAAGTCGAGGCGGTGGCTCCGAAGGCCGTCGTTCCGACCGGCAAACACGCGACCGCGACTCTCCTCGCCCTCGACGGCGATAGCCTCGACAGGTTCGTCGACAGCGTGCTCGCGGTTCGGGAGAGCGAGGCGCTCGGCGTCCCGGTCGTCCCGCTGTTGCACCCCAGCTATCAGGAGGTCTGGCTGTCCCGGTTGGGCTACGACTACGACGAGTACGCGGCCGAGCTGGCGGCCGCCGTCGCGCGGGCGGTCGAGTAGCGACCGCACCGGGGGAACCTTCATACGGTCGCCGGACCCACCGCCGAACATGTCCGACTGCATCTTCTGTCAGATAGTCGCCGGCGACATCCCCAGCCGCACCGTCTACGAGGACGACACCGTACTGGCCTTCCTCGACGCCAACCCGCTGGCTCGGGGCCACACGCTCGTCATCCCGAAATCCCACCACGAGACGCTCGGTGAGTTGCCGAGCGACATCGGGAGCGACGTGTTCGCGGCGCTGCACGAACTCACGCCGGCCGTCGAGGCGGCCGTCGACGCCGACGGCAGCACGGTCGCGTTCAACAACGGCGAGGAGGCCGGTCAGGAGGTACCGCACGTCCACGGCCACATCGTCCCGCGCTTCGCCGGGGACGGCGGCCGTCCGATCCACTCGCTGTTCGGGAGTCGACCGGACCTCTCCGAGGACGAACTCGACGACATCGCGGCGGCCATCGAAGACGGGGCCTGATCGGCCCCGTCAGCGGACGACCAGCGCCTCGTCGACGGCGGCCACGTCCGCGCGGTGCTCGTCCAGTTCGGACCGGCTGAGGTAGCCGTCCGCGCCGACGAACGGCCGCCCGGTATCGGCCACGGGACCGCCGTGGACGCCCGCCGCGACGACGACGCTCTTGCCGTTCTCGACGCGAGCGAGGTGGAGGTAGACGACGCTCGGCTCCGCGCCGCCGAGGACGCCCGCGTACGTCTCCAGCGCGGTCGCTTCGCCGAGGACCGTCGTCTCGCCCGTCGCCAGTCGCGTCGGGCCGCGTTCCCAGTTCACGTCGCCGCTCCCGACGCCGGCGGAGCCGAGGAACGACTCGGCTCCCGGGTTCGTGAGCAGGTCCGAGAGCCCCAGCCGGGCGAGTGGGTTGAGCGACTGCCCGGCGACGCTGGCGGCGGGCGTGCTGAGCACGCCGACGCTGAGGGCACCGCCGAGTTCGCCCCCGTTCACGTCGGCCATCGATCCCGACTGCGCGCGGTAGGCCACCGGCCCGCCGCCCTCGGCGAAGGTGTCAGTCGAGAACCCGAACCGGCCGGGGAAGTGAAGCACCGCCGTCGGAGCGAACGAACTGTCCGGGAAGAATATCGTATCGGGGAACGCTTCCGACGGTTTCGAACTCGCCACCGCCGCGACGTCGCCGCTCGCCTCGGCGAAGATGGTGTCCGGGAAGAACGACGAGTCCGGGAAGAATATCGTATCCGGGAAGAAATAGCCGTCCGGGAAGAAGGTCGAATCGGGGAAGAAGTAGCCGTCTGGGAACGCCGCGGGCGCGAATAGGAGCGTCTCGGACGGCGCGATCTCGGCACCGGATTCGACGGCGGCGAAGGGCTCCGGGACCTCGTCGAGCGGTTTCGACGGGAAGAACAGCGCGAGACTCTTCGGCGTGACGTAGTCGTCGGGGAAGAAGTAGCCGTCCGGGAAGAAGAAATCGTCCGGGAACAGCTCGCCGAGCGGCGCGGCCAGCACCTGCCGGTCGCCCGCGAAGTACCCGTCTGGGAAGAACGTGGAGTCCGGGAACCACTCCGATCCGGGGAAGTACGCGAACGGGACGCCGCGCTCCCCGTCGGAAAACACGACGAGGCCGGCGTCGCGGGCCATCCGGTCGGGGTCGGTGACGACCAGTTCAGACGGGTCGAAGCCGAACGCCTTCGCCATGCGGTCGGGATCGGTGACCGAGACGCCGGGGTCGAAGAACGCGTCGGCCGGCGCGGCGACGAACTCGGCGTCGAGTTCCGCCCCGGCCTCGAACCGCTGTCCGTCGGGGAGCGTCACGTCGGCGTCGCCGCCGGCGAAGAACGCGACGGCGGCGTCGCCGGGCGATTCCCACCGCGGTTCGTCGGGGAGCCACGCCGGTTTCTCGGGGAAGAATCTCGTATCGGGGAAGAAGTGTCCGTCCGGAAACAGCGCGCCGGCTTCACCGGCGACGAACGACTCCGCTCCCTCGAACGCCGAGCGGTGCGCCACCGCGAGGACGTTCCCGGGGTCGATCGAGCGCCCGGCGCGCAGGGCCGCTCCAGACGCGAACAGGACGATTCCGCGCGGGTCGACCGGGTCGTCGCCGTCGAGGAACGGGGCTGTCCCGCCCGCTACGTCGAACGCCGTCGACGGCCCGGCGAAGACGTCGCTTCCCTCGCCGCTACCGACGAATCCGGAGAGGAACGACTCGTCACCGTCCGGGCCGTCCGCCCCCTGCGTTCCGTCGCTCCCGTCCCGTGCGTACACCGAGACGAAACTCTCGACCGTCGCTTTGACGTCCTGTCCGCCGACGGTGCGCTCGATCTCGCTCCGCTGTGGCTGTTCGACGACGGCGCTCATCCCGAGTCGAGATTGCGCATCGGCCGGTAACACGACGGCGTCGGCGACGAACTCCTGCTCCGTGAGCCCGCTACACCCCGCCAGCGACCCGACGACGGCGGTCACTCCCGCCGCTCGGAGAAATCCCCGCCGACTCCACTTGCTTTCGCCCCCACTTCGTTTCATTTTGGCTACCTTCTGGGTATTTTCTGACGCTATACGGGGAGATAAGCGTTTGTGTCGTTCGAGTTCGCTCGGCCGTCACCAGTCGGGAGGTTTTTATTCCATCACGTGAGCCACGTAGGCTATGGGGAGTTCGACGCTCGCGCTCGTGGGGGTGACCGGCGGTGCCGGAACGACCAGAACCGCAGTAGAGGTGGCGGCGACGCTCGCACGGGCGGACCGGTCCGTAGCTGTATTCGACGCCGCCTTCGCCACGCAGGGGCTGGCGACGTTCGTCGAGGGACGCATCGACGCCGACGTGACCGCCGTCGCGACCGGCGACGCCGCGCTCTCCGAGGCGCTGTACGACTGGGACATCGACGCGCCGGGCCGCGTCGCGCTCTGTCCGGCCCACGCACCGTTCGAGCGCCTCGCCCGGGCGAAGGCACCCGAGAGCGCGCGCCTGTTCGAGACAGCGATCGCCGACGCCGCCGAACGGTTCGACCGCGTCGTGCTGGACGTGCCGCCGGTCGCGGCCAATCAGTCGGTCGCGGCGCTCGCGGCCGCTCGGTGTCGGGCGCTCGTCGTCCCGGCGACCCGGCGAGGGACCGACCTGCTGCCGCGACAGCGCGGCCGACTCCGCGACGTCGACGCGCCGGCGGACGCCGTCGTCGCCACGCGGACCGACGCGGACGGTGCGCACACCGTCTCGGACGCCGACTACTCGATTCCGGCGGCCGCACCGGACGCCCGGATTCCGACCGCGCTCGACCCCGAATCGGCGCTCGCGCCGGCCGTCGCCGCGGCGACGGAGGGCCTCCTCGACGCGGATCTCGACCTCTCGTTCCCCGAACCGGGGCTGTTCGACCGGTTCAGGGACGGCTGAAGCTCGGGAGCGGGACGACGACGACCGGACGACGGAGCCGCCGAAGCAGTTCGGTCACCGTCGATCCGACGCCCTGGTCAGCCGCCCGCCCGCCGTTTGTCCCGACGACTATCTCGTCGGGGTCGTGTTCCTCGATGGCCGCGAGGAGTTCCGGAACGGTGTCGCCCTCGCGCGTCTCCACGGTCGGCGCTGGCGTCCCGAACCGGGCTCGCGCGACGTTGATGGCGTCGTCGGCGTCTCGCACGGGACGCCCGGGTTCCCGAACCGCGACGACGACGAGGCTGTCCTCGTCCGGATCGAGATAGTCCGTCAAGTAATCGGCCGCCGCCGCGGTGACGTGAACCGACGACGTGGCGACGAGATACTCGGTCATACCACGGTCTGCGTCCCCCGACGGCTTCGAGGTTTCGGCGGCAGAATCAAAATCGAGATTGGAACGGGCGGCGGCGGTGTCACCGGGCCGGTGGGCGCGTGAGCGACGCACTTACGTACGCCGCCTCCACTACCCGAGAGCGTGCGCGTCGAGAACAGTTTCATCGGGGTAGACGGCGTCGGCGAGAAGACCGAACGGTCCATCTGGGAGCAGGGGGTCACCCACTGGGACGCGTTCGAACCGGGCGTCGTCGGCGGGAAGCGCGGCGACGACATCCAGCAGTTCATCGACGAGGGCCGCGGCCGTCTCGACGCCGGCGACGTCCGCTACTTCGACCGGCAGTTCCCCAGCAGCGAGCGGTGGCGGCTCTACGAGACGTTCCGGGATCGGGCGTGTTTCTTCGACATCGAGACGACCGGGCTGGACGAGCACCGCAATCAGGTGACGACGGTCAGCCTCCATCAGGCCGGGGAGACGGAGACGCTAGTGGCCGGCGACGACCTCACCGCCGGCAACCTCAGAGCGGCGTTCGCCGACGCCGGCCTGCTGGTGACGTTCAACGGCAAGCGCTTCGACGTGCCCTTCCTCGAGGCGAACTTCGACGTCGACCTCGACCGGCCCCATCTCGACCTGATGTACACCTGTAAGCAGGTCGGTCTCTCGGGGGGCCTGAAACAAGTGGAGCAGGACATCGGCATCGAACGCGACCGACCGGACATCTCCGGTCGGGACGCGGTCAGGCTCTGGCGCGAACACGAATCGGGCCGGGACGGCGCGCTGGAGACGCTGGTGTCGTACAACCGCGAGGACACCGTCAACCTCCGGACGCTGGCCGACGAGGTCTCGGGGACCCTCCACGACGACGTGTTCGTCGAGTAGCTCAGAACCGCGCCGGGTCGGTCGCGGGCCTGCCGTCGGTGGGCCGAAGCAGGTGCGCGCGACCGGCGAGGAAGCCGAGCAAGAGGCCGGTGAAGTGCGCCAACAGCGCGACACCGGGGTTGGCGGTCAGCAGCGTTATCGTCGCGGCGAGGACCCCGCCGAGTGCCAACTGGACTCTGGGACCGAGTTCGAACCCGCCGACCACCGTCTCCGTGATCCGGTTGGCCGCGAGCAGGTAGCCGAAGAGCCCGAAGATGGCACCGCTGGCACCCAGAACGCTGACGTGCGCGGGGATACCGGGGACGAACGAGCCGACGAGCCCCGCCATCGCGACCTGCGTCGCGCCCGAGAGCGCGCCGACGGTGACGAAGAAACCGTGGAATCGGGCGTTCGTCGTCCGCCGTTCGAGCAGTAGTCCAGCGAGGGCGAGGGCGGCGGCGTTGGCGAGCAGATGCGAGGGGCCGGCGTGGGCGTAGACGCTGGTGACGAGCGTCCACGGCCGGCTCAACAGCGGGTTCGACAGCGCGAACAGCGCGCGCTCGCCGCCGACGAACCCGGCGAGTTGCTGGAGGGCGAACACGCCGACGATGAGGGCGAGCGTGACCACCGTCGGGCTCTCGGCGGGGCGTCGCATGCCCCACTGTTGTCGGCCAGGCCACAAGAAACCGCGGGTGTCGGGGCGCTTCGCATCCAGAACGCCTACGTGAGTTCGCGGCCTGCACTCACGTATGTCCGATCTGACCGACGAACTCGCCGACGCGTTCGCCGAGGAGACCGACGACGATATCGCACAGACCGCCGCCGAGAACGTCGCGGCCTTCGCCGAACAGTACGACGAGGACCTCACTGCAGACGACGTGCTATCCACCTTCGAACAAGCGCCGTACGACGAGTTCGGTCGCCGGTTCAACTGGCTGGTCGGCGAGCTCGCTGCCGAGAACGAGGACTGCACGGACTCGCGGGAGTTCCGGCTGGACGGCTTCGGCGACCAGGCCGCCGACCCCGAGATGAGCGCGTAACGCCCGATGGACGGCGGGACGTACACGCTACTGCTCGCCCGGCCGAGCGGCGGCACCGTTGCGGTCGGCGCGCTCGGCGACCTGTCACTCCCAGCGGGATGGTACGCCTACACGGGGAGCGCGCTGGGCGCGGGCGGGTTCAGCCGCGTGGAACGCCACCGCGCCGTCGCCCGCGGCGAGAACGACGCCCGCCACTGGCACGTCGACTACCTACTGGGCGCGGCCGAGACGCGCGTCGACCGCGTCGTCACCACGACTGCCGAGATCGAGTGTGCCGTCGCTCGCCGACTGACCAAGCGGGAGAACGCCGACGCCGTCGACGGCTTCGGCTGCTCTGACTGCGACTGTCGCTCGCACCTGCACCGCGGCGGAAACCGCGAGGAACTGCTATCGGCCGTCAAGCGGGCTCACGCAGCCGCCGACTGACTTATTTCGAGTCGTCTCGGCCGACGAGGTCGTAACCCGCGTCGGTGATCGCGTCGAACAGCGACTGGTCTTCGACGTCGTCGTCCGATTCGACGGTGACCTCTCCCGTCTCTCGGTCGGCGGCGGCCGACTCCACGCCGGCGACGCCGGTAAGCGCCCCCTCGACAGTGTTCTCGCACTCTGCACCTTCCATCCCGGTGACGGCGAGCGTTCGCTGTCGCATACGAGGGCATAACTCGGCCAGTCTGAAAAGCGTGGGCCGCAGAGAACTGTGGCGCGGTGACCGACTTCGAAACGGGCGCGCACGCAGACCGGTCGTCAGCAGTCCTGCGGCTCGACGTGTGTCGTCGGCGACTCGCCGTCGGGAACGGAGAGGAACAGTACGTAGGCGACCGCGCGCTGAGTGTCGCTCGCGTTCGTCGCGATCTCGGCGTGTCCGCCGGGGTCGACGAACGCCTCGCCGGCCGCGTAGGTGTGGGTAGTGCAGGTGTGTGAGAAGACGACGTCGAGTTCGCCTTCGACGAGGTTGGCGATGACTGGTCCCGGGTGTGTGTGCCAACCGGTCGTCCCGCCCGGTTCCAGCGTCACCCGAGCGAGGACGGTCGTCGACGGGTCGCGAACGAACGCCGCTTCGTCGCCGCCCTGCTCGAAGGTGACGCCGAGCGCCATCCCCACCTCGTCGGTGAAAGTCGCATGGGGGGCGAGTACGTCGACGCTCAGGCCCTCTGGCTGGTCGACCTGTCCGCCCTCTGTCTGACCGTCTTCCGTTTGGCCGCCCTCTGTCTGTCCGTCGGCCTGCGCGGCCGCGACGCCCCCGGCAGACGAGAGCGCGAGCGCGCCGGCACCGAGTTTCGCGGAATCGGAGAGGAAATCGCGGCGCAAGAACGGAAGGCGAGTGGGCCGACCCGCGTCGGTGTCTCGGTCGCGTGACTCGGCGGTCGGAGCGTCGGTGTCGGTGTGTCTCGGTGAGTCGTCTCGTGTCATAGCGTCCTCCGGGGCGAAGTCGCCCGAGTGGAACGGCGTCGCCGTCAAGCGTAGTTATTTACTGACAGAGATCTCGGCGACGGAGGTTGCTGCACGCTACCATCTGACAAGCGGCCGTGACTATCACTAAGGCGGCGTTACCGTGACTGCTGCGGTCGGCGCGACCATCGGCCATAATTCGGGCGGCCGCGCTCGGGTCCGTCTCAGGAGATGTGGATAGCCGGCTTGTTGGGCCGGGCTTTCCGGGCCAGTTCGCTCTCGCCGTCGGCCCGCCGCACGCTCACGTCGGCCCCGAACTCGTCCTCGAACAGCCACGCGGCCTGTGAGAGCACGTCCAGTTCGCGCTCGCCGTCGACGACGGGTGCGAGGCTGGCCCCCCTGTCAGCGAGCGAGGCGGCGTAGTCGGCGGCGGCGTCGCCGTGGCGCTGGATAGCGTCGTCGCCCATTATCTCGCCGACGATGGCGTCGCCGGGGTCGGCGTCCTGAGCGATTCCGTAGGCGCGGTACTTCCAGTCCTCGGCGACGACGATCTCGATTCGCTCGGGGTCCTCGATGTCGACCACGTCCGTGATGTCGCGCACGTCGTCGAGCGTCGTCCGGACGAGTTCGCGCTCGATGCGATACCACTCGACGTCCCGGAGCGACTCGGGCCACGGGGCCTCGGCGACGAGGCCGTCCTCGTCCAGGAGGTGCCACAGCTCCTCGGCCAGCGCCGGCGCGATGGGCGCGACGAGCTTCGTCAGCACGCGCAGGCCGCGACTGTAGGCGAACCGGTAGGGCGGCTCGTAGTTCGCGTACCGGCGGAGCAAGCGGGCGAAGCGCTGGAGTTCGCCGACGACGCGGTGGAAGCGGAAGCGGTCGTACTCGTCGGTGACGGCGGCGATGGTCCGGTCGATCTCGCGTTCGAGGTAGGCGTCGTGCGGGGCGCTCTCCGTTCGGTCCGCCGGCGGTCCGGACTCCTCACCGCCCGCTCGGCCCGAGCGACTCCGCGTCGCCGTGTACGCCTCGACCATCTCGTAGAGCGTCTGCTGGAAGTCGTAGGCCGTCGAGACGTCCTTGACCGTCCACTCGAAGTCCTGGGCGGGGTGGGCCGCCGAGAGGACGAACAGCCGCGTGGTCTCCGCGCCGTACTCGTGGGGGGCAACGGCGTTGCCCTTCGATTTCGACATCTTCTCGCCGCTGTGGAGCACCGTCCCTTGGTTGATGAGGCGGTCGACGGGTTCCCGGCGATTCAGGAGACCGAGGTCCGCGAGCGCCCGCGTGAAAAAGCGGATGTACAGCAGGTGGAGGACGGCGTGTTCCTCGCCGCCGACGTAGACGTCTACGGGAAGCCACTCGTCCGCCGTCTTCTGGTCGAAGGGGGCGCCTTCGAAGTGCGGCGAGAGATAGCGCAGGAAGTACCACGACGAGTCGACGAAGGTGTCCATCGTGTCCGTCTCGCGGGTCGCCTCGCCGCCACAATTCGGACAGGAGGTCCGTTTCCACGCCTCGGCGGCGTCCAGCGGATTTCCGGTCGTCTGGACGTACTCGGGGAGTTCGACGGGCAGGTCCTCGTCCGGGACCGGGACGCGCCCGCACTCCTCGCAGTGGACGATCGGGATCGGCGTCCCCCAGTAGCGCTGGCGGGAGATGAGCCAGTCCCGCAGGCGATACGTCGTCGTTTCCGCGACGGCATCGGCGTCGAGCAGTCGGTCCCGAGCGGCGGTACTCGCCAGGCCGTCGTACTCGCCGCTGTCGGTCAGCATCCCGTCGTCGGTGTACGGTTCGTCGGGCAGCGCCGTCTCGCTGCCGTCGACGGGTTCGACGGCCTGTCGAACCGGCAGGTCCTGCTCGGCGGCGAAGGCGTGGTCGCGCTCGTTGTGTGCGGGCACGCCCATGACCGCGCCGGTGCCCACGTCGTCCAAGACGTAGGCGGCGACGTACACCGGGATCTCCTCGCCGGTGAACGGATGCGTCGCCACGAGGTCCGTCTCGATACCGCTCAGACCGGCGTCGTCCGTGCCGGCGACCGACTCGACGTATCTCGCCACCGCCTCGTCGCGGTCGGCGATCTCGCTGACGAGGTCGTGGCCCGGCGCGAGCGCGAGGTACGTCGCGCCGTAGACGGTGTCGAGGCGGGTCGTGAACGCCTCGACCGTCTCTCTGTCCTCCGCCGTCGAGGAGCCGTTCGCTCCGCCGACGTCGAAGGAGACGGTCGCGCCCTCCTGCCGGCCGATCCAGTTGCGCTGGCTGTCCCGAACGCCCTCCGGCCACCCCTCCAGATCGTCCAGGCCGTCGTACAGTTCGTCGGCGTAATCGGTGATGGCGAAGAACCACTGGTCCAGTTCGCGCCGGGTGACGGCGGTGCCACAGCGCCAGCAGACGCCGCCGGCGTGGTCGTGGCCGTGGGTGCGACCGCGTTCGTCGCCACTATCGGCGGGCGTCTCGACCTGGGCGTCGGCCAGCACCGTCTCGCAGTCGGGACACCAGTTGACCGTCGCCGCGTCGTACTCGACGAGTCCCGCCTCGTGCAGGCGGGTGAACAGCCACTGGTTCCAGCGGTAGTACTCGGGGTCGCAGGTCGTTATCTCGCGGCTCCAGTCGTAGCCGAAGCCCATCTCCCGGAGGTCGTCGCGCATCCGCTCGATGCAGGCGCGGGTCCACGACTCGGGGTCGGTATCGCGCTCGTAAGCGGCGTTCTCGGCGGGCAGCCCGAACGCGTCCCACCCCATCGGGTGGAGCACGTCGTCGCCCGCCATCCGGCGGTATCGGGCGTAGGCGTCGGTGATGGCGTAGTTCCGGATGTGGCCCATGTGCAACGACCCCGAGGTGTAGGGGAACATCCCGAGGACGTACGTGGGGTTCTCAGCCGGGTCGGGACACTCGAAGACCCCCTCTCGCTCCCAGACGTGCTGCCAGTACTCCTGGACCTTCGCGTGGTCGTAGCGGCGCGACATTCGATACCTCGGAGTGAGTCGCCGTCGCACATGAGTGTTCGGCCGGCCGGCCGGAGAGCGCTCGACGGAGTGACACCCGTGTAACCCGGTGACAGCGGCGTCCGCGAGCGCTTTTCACGGTCCCCGACGATCGGAGTATCGTGTCCCAGAACAAGGACGGCTACGCCGACAGCGTCTCCTACGACGAATCGCTCGACGAACACCCGACCGACGAGGAACTCGACGCGGCGATCGAGAACCTGCAGTCACGCGGCTTCGACGTGGTCGTCGTCGAAGACGGCGAGGCCGCGCTCGCCGAACTGCGAGAGCGCATCCCCGCCGGCGCGTCCGTGATGGACGGCCACTCGACGACGCTCGAGGAGATAGGCTTCATGGACTATCTGATGGAAGGCGACCACGACTGGGAGAACCGCCACGCCGAGGTGTACGGCATCGACGACGACGCCGAGCGCCAGCGCGCCCGCCGGGAGGCACAGGCCAGCGACTACTTCCTCGGAAGCGTCAACGCCGTCGCCGCGACCGGTGAACTCGTCGCCGCCGACGCCTCCGGCAGCCGCATCGGAGCCTATCCCTTCGCGGCCGAGAACCTCCTGCTGGTCGCCGGCACGAACAAGATCGTCGACGACCTGGACGCGGCGCTCGACCGGCTGGAGGACGTCGCCTATCCGCTCGAAGACGCCCGCGCGGAGGACGCCTACGGCACTGGCAGCATGATCGGCAAACAGCTCATCTACCGGCAAGAGGCCGAGGAAGGCCGGACGACGCTCGTCCTCGTGAAAGAGTCCCTCGGTTACTGATCGTAATCGCGACCGTGAGGGGCGTGACCGCTAGCTCCCGCCGCGACGGACCCTTCGAGCGGCGTCGCGAACGCCGTCACCGACGGCGCGTGCCAGCCGTCCGGGAGCGGCCTCCGCTCGTCGGACCAGCGTGCCGACGCGGGCGGGGTTCCGCGCCGAAGCGACGTCGGCCGTCGCCCAGACCACCGCCGTCGCCAGCGCCGGGACGCCGACGAGCGTCCCGAGGCCCGCCGCCGTCGCGATCTCGCAGTCGGGGTCCGCGCGTCGTTCGGCCGCCGCGGTCGGCGAGATCGTTGCGGTCTCACCCATGTCGGCCATCACCCGCCGCGCGACGGCCGCCGCGCCGTTGTCGAAGTCGGGCGCTTCGAGCGGTTCCTCCACGGCATCGAGCGCCGCGAACGGGTCGTCGACGACGGTGAAGCCGGTCACGTCGAACCGTTCGAGCCAGTCGGCGACGGCGTCCTGTTCGGCCGTCTCGGGGGAGACGACGCAGGGCGTCCCCGCGACGGCGGCGTCCATGATCGTCGAGTAGCCCGAGCAGACGACGGCGTCGGCTCCGCGGATGTACGGGAGGAGAGACGGGACCGCGTCCCAGTCGTCGTCGGCGACGTTGATGACGTCGTACCCCCGCGACCGGAGGCGGTCGGCGAGGCGGTCAAGCGAGGAGAACTGGCTCGGGACGACGACCACGTCCGCCGCCTCGCGGACCCGCGGGTCGCCGTCCAGCGCGACCGGCGGGACCCGAGTCGCGCGGTCGGGGTCCGCGGGCGACTCCGGCCAGACCGCGGGATAGAAGAACTCCCGAGCGGCCGATAGCTGAAAGGTGGTGTGAAACTGCGCGCCCAACCGCTCGATGCGGTCGCGGTACAGCCCCGGCATGTCGTGTTTCAGGACGTACAGCGGCACCGCACACTCGGCCGCGGCCATCGCGGCGAACATGTCGTCGGTGACCAGGGCGTCGGGTGAGACGGCGTCGAGCCACGACCGGTAGTCGGCGATACGGCCGAGGCTCGCCGGGAGGCTCCGGCTGATCGTCCGCCAGACGGAGCCGTTCTGGTACGTGTCGACGTAGTCGACCGTCGTCGGTTCGAACTCGTCGTAGCCGTTGAGTTCGACGAACTCGGTGCCGGCACCGCCGCCGGCCATCCGAACCGTGGCACCGGCCGACTGGAGGGCGTCGGCGATGCCGAGCATCCGCGTCGCGTGTCCCGCACCTTCAGGGTAGTGCGCGACGGCGATAGTCGGGGACATATCATCCAAGCGTTCTTTTCCGAAGGTGATTATATGAGTTTTGTGATGGGTACGATTACGAATACAGCGTAACGGTCCAGATGAACGAGCGAAACGCGCGAACGTTTATCCGCAGTCCGTGTGAACGGCAAGCAATGAACGCGAGCGGGCCGTTCCGGGAGGCCTGATTTCCCGGTGGCGGACGCGGTGTTCTGGGCGCTGGTCGCGCTGGCGACGGTGACCGGGCTGGTGACGGCGTGGGCACTCGGAGCCAACAGCAACTCGCCGCCCTTCGCCCCCGCGATCGGCGCGAACGCCATCTCGACGATGCGGGCCGCCTTTCTCATCGGGATTCTCGCGGCGCTCGGCGCGCTCACGCAGGGCGGGAGCATCTCCGAGACCGTCGGTGCCGGACTCATCGACGGCGTCCAGATAACGTCGCTCGCCGCGACCGCGGGTCTGTTGACCGCGACGCTCTTCATGGCCTTCGGCGTCTACACGGGCTATCCGGTCCCCGCGGCCTTCGCGACGACCGGCGCGATGGTCGGCGTCGGCCTCTCGCTCGGCGGGGCTCCGGTCTTCGACACCTACCGGCGGATCGCGACGTTCTGGGTGCTCGTCCCCCCGGTTTCGGGCGGGCTCGCCTACCTCACGGCGACGCTCTTGCGACGGGACGACGTGCCCGAGACCGTCGGCGTCCCGCTGCTCGCGGCCGTCGTCGGCGGCATCGTCGCCAACGCGGAGCTGAGCGTCATCCCCTCGCCGGTCGGCGCGACCCAGAACTCGATCGCCGGCTTCGCCGCCATGCTCGTCCCGCTGCCGGGCGTCACCGCCGTCGCGTCCCTCCTCGTCGCGGCGCTGAGCTTCGCGTTCATCCGCAAGCGCACCCAAGAGTCCGTCGACCGCGGCATCAAGACCTTTCTCGTCGTCCTCGGGAGCGTCGTCGCCTTCTCCAGCGGCGGGAGCCAGGTCGGACTGGCGACCGGCCCCCTGGAGAACCTCTACCGGGCGGAACTAGGCCTGCCCGGCTTCGTCCTGCTGACGGTCGGCGCGGTCGGCATCCTCGGGGGCGCGTGGATGGGCGCGCCGCGACTCCTGCAAGCCACCTCCCGCGAGTACGCCCAGCTGGGTGTGCGTCGCTCCATCGCGGCGCTCGTCCCGGGATTCATCATCGCCCAGCTCGCCATCGCGCTGGGCATCCCCATCTCCTTCAACAACATCATCATCTCCGGCGTCATCGGCGGCGGCCTCGCCGGCGGGTCGGCGGGCGTCTCCCGCCGGAAGATCGGCGTGACGCTCGGCTTCTGGGTGATCACGCTCGTCACCTCCGTCGCCGTCGGGTTCGGCCTCTATCGCGTCTTCGACCTGGTACTGGGCCCCGCCTAGCGGACGACGGTCACCGTCACCGGCGCTTCGCTGACGACCGCCGTCGCCACCGTCCCCAATAACCGCCGAGCCAGTTCGTTGCGCGACCCGCCGTGGCCGCCCATCACCACCTGGTCGACGTCGTGCGTCTCGACGTACTCGACGATCGTCTCGGCGGGGTCGCCCGTCTCGACCGCCGTCTCCACCTCGCGGCCGGCCTCCTCGGCCTGCCGCTTCGCTCGCTCGACTAACTCTTCGGCCCGTGTCGTCGCCGCCGTTTGGCGCTCCTCACCCGGTTCGAGCACGCCGCCCTCGCTCATCCCGCTGTCCAGCGGCGCGACGACGTTCACCACCGTGACCCGGCAGTCGAAGGTATCGAGCGCGTGGACCAACGCCTCGTCGGCCAGCGGCGACCCGTCGAGCGGGACGAGGACGTGTTCGGAAGCCATGGCGTATCTCGTGCGTGCAGGGACAAGTAGCCGTGTGGTGGGTTGGAAGGAGAGAAGCGGCGCTCGTCGGTAGTTCGCTGAGAAGTAGTCCATCCTGGATTCGAACCAGGGTCGAAGCCCCCAGAAGGCTTCAGGATTGGCCACTACCCCAATGGACTGACATATTAGCCGTCGGCAGCTGTCACCGACGCTGTGCTCTGAGGTAGCGCTCTGTTGCATATGAGTGTTGCGGATTCAGATGAACGAGACGTGCTGTGTGACGTGATTACACGTCTGGTGGCTCGAAGTGCACCTTGCGGTGACAGTTGGCACAGACTACTTCGCACTTCGCCATCTCGTCGAGGAGACTTTCCTTCCCGCGACCGTTAGATATCATCGTCGTTATCTGATACTCCTTCCCTGTTTCGTCGATATGGTGGAAATCGAGACAGGCCGGATCGGCTTCGGAGCATCTGGAGCAGCCGGCAGTTGCTTTGAGTTCGTTCACCCAAGCACGAAGTTCCGCTCGCCGTTGCAGGGACCGTTCGGTGTTCCACTCCCGGTTCTTGTAGTGCCAGCGCTGGTCCTGACTCAGTTCGGTCCACGTCAGCCCCTCTGGTAGCGCCACGTCGTCCGGTTTCGGTTGCACTCTGCTTCCGCGCGAGGCGTTCGTCTCCAGTCCGGCCTCGTCTTTCGCCGCGTTCCAGCCGCCCATCACGCGCTGGATGGTCGCTGAGGCGGGCGTCAGTCCCAGTTCCTCGTACTGCGCTTTCGTCGGCGATTCACCCAGTTCGTCGGCGGCCCGGCGCAGCGCGCTGATACAGTCCTTGGGCGTCGTCATGGGCCGCTTGCCCGCTCGTTCGTATTTCAACGCTCGGGACGGCGGCCGACGCGACGTTTCCGCGGCCGAACATCGACACGGCTTTGCCGCGGTGGCCGCCACCCTTCGCGTATGTACGTCGGACGCTTCGTCGTCGTCGGGCCGACCGTCGGCGCGTACCGAGTCTCCTCGCGGTCGTTCCCGAACCGGCAGGCAACCGAGCGCGGCGACACCGTCACGATCGAACCGACGCCGGACGCCCCCGAGACGGACAACCCCTACATCTCTTACAACGGGGTCCGCGTCACCGAGCGCGGTGCCGTCGTGGGCAACGGCTCGCACGTCGACCCGATCGCCGAGAAGCTCGCACTGGGCTACCCCGCGCGGGACGCACTGGCCGAACCGCTGCTCTCGCTGGACTTCGAGAAGGACGACTACGACACGCCGCGCATCGCCGGCGTCGTCGGCGTCGAAGAATCGGACCCGACGACGACCGCCGACGGGCCGGGTGCGGTCGTCGGCACCGTCCGCCGGGACGCGCTGCTCGTCGAGGAAGTCGCGGAACCGACGCTGGTCGCGACCTACGAGGAGGACAGCCCGACGACGTTCGACCTCGGCGCGAGCGACGCCGAGAGCGCGGCCCGCGAGGTGTACGACCACGAGTTCGAGCACGCCGTCTGTTCGGCCGGCGTCAGCGGATCGGCCGGCGACTTCGACATCTCGGTGTACAACGGCGAGTGACGGCGGACGGCGACGCACAGTAGCTGAGTCGGTGACGACACTCAAGGGCCTGGACCTGTTAGGTCGGGACAATGAGACTTGGCGTCATCTCCGACATCCACGGCAACCGGGTCGCGCTGGCGGCGGTCCTCGCGGACATGCCACCGGTCGACGGGTTGGTCTGTGCCGGCGACGTGGTCGGGTACAACCCGTGGCACGCCGACTGCGTCGACGCGATGCGGGGCGAATCCGAAGAGCTCCCCGAGGGCGTCCCGTGGCCCGACGAGGACGTGCCGACGGTGATGGGCAACCACGACCGGGCGGTCGTCGAGGACAGCCCCTTCGCGTTCAACGACATGGCGCGGGCCGGCGTCGAACACGCCCGCGAGCAGCTCGACGAGGCGCAACTCGACTGGCTCTCGGGACTGCCCGAGGAGCGCGTGGAGTGCGACGGCCGCGTGAAGCTCGTCCACGGCCACCCCGACGACCCCGACCACTACACCTATCCCGAGGAGTTCGGTCCCGAGCTACTGGACGGGGAAGACGTGCTGGTGATGGGCCACACCCACCGCCAGCACCACGAGGTGTACGACGAGGGGGTCGTGCTGAACCCCGGCAGCGTCGGCCAACCCCGCGACGGCGACCACCGAGCCGCCTACGCGGTCCTCGATCTGGACGAGCTGACCGTCGAGGACCGCCGCGTCGAGTACGACACCGACGCGGTCATAGCGGCCGTCGAGGACGCCGGTCTCCCCCGCCAGATCGGCTTCCGACTGACGCAAGGTCGGTAAGCGCCGAGCGCCGAGAGCCGAGCGCCGACCACCCCGAAACGATTTGACAGGACGTTGCGAACCTCGCGCATGGACAGTCGCATCACCGAGACGGCGGCCGCCGGCGCGTTCGCATTTCTCGTCGGATCTATCCTCTGGCCGCCGGGTGCCGTCTACTGGACCGCGCTCAGCAGTAGCGTCGGCACGACTCCGACGCTCGCCCTCGCCGGCCGTTTCGGGGCCGATTCCGACCGCCGACCCGCGGTCGGCAGTTGAAGCTGTCGCGGTGGCCGGGAGCGGCCTCCGTGCCGCGACCCGGGGAAGGGTAGGCTGACTTGAGAGCATCCGGCGGCGGAGCCGCCGGTTCACCGAGTGCGAGCGAAGCGAATACTCGGCCTTTTTCATCGACGTTTTTGGCCCGGGGTTGAGCGCTCGCCGCCGGCGAGCGCGAACCCCCGGGTGAAAAAGGTCGTTTAGAAGACGCCCTGCACCAGCTCTAGGGCCTGCTCGCGGTCGTCCCACGGGACGAACACCGAGACGGAGGTGGCCGACGTGATGACGTCGTAGAGGTGGATGTGGGCGTCGGCGAGCGGCTCCATGACCTGATAGGGGAGCGCGGCCTGCCCGGGGTCGCCGCCGGTGACGCGGATGACGGCGATGTCGTCCTCGACGGTGACCGAGGAGAGCGTCTCGTCGTCGACGATGCGGTCGTGGAGCAGCGCCTCGACGTCGTCGGCGTCGTCCTCGTCGACGTAGAAGGTCAGCGAGTCCATCCCCGAGGAGTTGGCCTCGATGTTGATGCCGGCGTCGCCCAGCGCCGAGGCGAGTTCGCCGAGGATGCCGGGGCTGTTGCGGATGGCGCGGCCGGCGACGGTGACGCAGGCGGTGGGCTCCTCCTGGAGGTCGATGAGGTTCTGGAACTCGCCCTCGATGGAGGTCCCGCCGGTCAGGAGGTCGCCGTGCTGGTAGTGCGTGACGCGAACCGAGAGGTTCGAGTCCTTGTAGGAGAGCGCCGAGGGGGCGACGACTTCGGCCCCGCGGAAGGAGAGCGAGCGGAGCTCGTCGACGCTGATCTCGCCGACGTTCCGCGCGCCCTCGACGACGCGGGGGTCGCCGGTCATGACGCCCTCGACGTCGGTGACGATGACGACCTCGTCGGCGTCCATGTAGTTGCCGAGCATGACGGCGGAGGTGTCGGAGCCGCCGCGGCCGAGCGTCGTCACGTTGCCCTCGTGGTCCTCTGCGAGGAAGCCGGTGATGACGGGGACGACGTCCCGCATCTGCCCGGCCAGCGCGTGGGCGCGCTTCTGCGTCTCCTCGACGTCGACCTCGCCGTACTCGTCGGTGATGATCGGCCAGTCGTCGCTGCCGGGTTCGAGGAAGATGGCGTCGATGCCGCGAGCGGCCAGCGCGCCCTTGAGCATCCGGACGGAGGTCCGCTCGCCCATCGAGACGATCTCGGCGCGGTCGGCGGCCTGGGCGTCGTACTCGATGTCCTCTAGGAGTTCGTCGGTCGTGTTGCCCATCGCCGAGGCGACGACGCCGACCTCGTGGCCCTGCTCGACGGCGGCCGCGATGGAGTCCGCCGCTCGGTTGATGCGGTCGCCGCTGCCGAGACTCGTTCCGCCGAACTTGGCGATTACGCGCATCGTACCACCGAAACCGTGCGTGCGAATATCATTGCCGTCGCGTTAGCCGCCACCCGGGATAACTGTGTTCATCTTCCCGTCTGCCGCCGGATGGTACTGACCGACACACCGTTTATTTGCATGGGACACGGAGAGTCGGGCATGGAGATACGTGACGCCGTCGAAGCGGACGCCGAGCGTCTCGCGGACCTCGCGGACTTCCCGCCGGACGTGATGCGAAACCTGGTCCACGACCGGACCGTCCGCGTCGCCACCGAGGGCGAAGACGAGACGCTCGGTTTCGTGAGCTACGACGCCAAACGCGGCACCGTCCACGTCACGCAACTGGCCGGGTCCGCCGAGGCCTGTGAGCGACTGCTCGACGAACCGATCGCCTTCGCGAAGCGGGAACGCATGGCCGTCGAACTGCTCGTCCCCGACGGCGAGTCGACCGTCGAATCCGCCGTCGAGGCGACGGGCTTCACACACGCGGGGGAGGGCCCTCGATTCGAGGGGAGATCGACGGTTCGGTACCGGCTCGAACCCGGGCGCGCAGAGCAGTAGGGGTCCGACCACGAAACGTCTTCTACCGGCCCGTCAGAGGGTAGCATGGTCGTGCGGGTAGCATCGCAATAGTCGCGTTGGCGGCCCTCGCCGCCGTCGTCGCGGACCGCCGACGCCGTCGGTCACCGCGGCGGGAGCGTCGGGAGCGTGCGAATCGGGCGGAGGTCCGGGCCGTCCTCGCGGTCGTCGCTGGCTTGGGTGAACGCGCCGCGGTAGCTGAGGACGTGGCCGGCCAGCGCGTTCTCGACGGTGGCCAGCACGTGGTAGCGCCCGTCGGTCTCGTCGTAGCGGTCGCGCACCTCGACGCCGGCCGCGAGCGGTTCGGGAAGCCGGACGTACCGGTCGCCGGCGTGAAGCCACTGGCGGCCCGCCTCGACGACGAGCGAGCCGGCCTCGACGCGGGGGTGCAGTTCCGTCGCGACGAGGCCGCCGCGACCCAGGAAGTCCAGCAGGCGCTCGCCGTCGGCGTCCCACACCGTCACGGAGTCGAAGTGCCGGCGGGTCTCGGCGAACTCGAAGGTCCGGCGGGTCGTCATCGCCTCGCGGCCGTCGAGGCGGTAGCCGACCGTCGTCACGCTGAAGGGCACGCCGTTGCCGGCCTCGGGAAACAGCATGTCGCGGCTCGCCATCGCGTACAGCGCGGGGAGGACGTGCGTCCCCCGAGAGATGTCCATTCGACCCGTTCCGACCGTGACGCCGTCGCCGGGGCCGATGCTGTAGCGCTCGCGCACCTTCGGGTGGAGGTCGCCGGCCGCCTCGCCGAGTGCCCGTTCGTAGACGCCGGTCATGGGTATCGACTTGATTTCTCGCCGCTCGGTGATAAGAATTGTCCGAGAGCCGGTCGAGCGTCGAAAGATATCGAGAGAGCCGTCAGTTCTCGCCCAGCAGGTCCAGCACGGCCTCGGTGCTGTTGTCGACGGGTTCGGGGTCGTTGCCGGCCGCGGCGGCGGCGTCGGGGTCTTTCAGGAGGTGGCCCGTCGTCAGACAGACGACCGACTCGTCGTCTTCGATGACGCCGCGGTCCCGCAGTTTCCGGAGGCCCGCGACGGAGGCGGCGGAGGCCGGTTCGACGCCGACGCCCTCGCCCGCGAGGTCGCGCTGTGCCGCGGTGATCTCCTCGTCGGAGACGGCGACGGCGGTGCCGCCGGTCTCGCGGATGCCCGGTAGCGCCTTCGGGGCGTTGACCGGGTTGCCGATGCGGATGGCGGTCGCGCGGGTCTCGACCTCCTCCCAGCGCCGGGTCTCGTCGTTGCCCTCCTCGATGGCCTCGACCATCGGCGCGGCCCCCTCGGCCTGTGCGCCGGTGATCTTCGGGACCTGGTCTTCGGTGATCTCTCCGGCCTTGACGAGTTCGCGGAAGCACTTGTAGAGCGCCGCGGTGTTGCCCGCGTTGCCGACCGGCAGGACGATCCGGTCGGGGAACTCGCCGTAGTCCGCGTAGTGCTCTTCCATGATTTCGAGGCCGATGGTCTTCTGGCCCTCCAGCCGGAAGGGGTTCAGCGAGTTCAGGAGGTACGCCTCGCCGCGACCCGCGAGGTCCTGGACGATGTCCAGGCACTCGTCGAAGTTGCCGTCGACTTTGAGGATGCGAGCCTTGTGCAGCGCCGCCTGAGCGATCTTCCCGGCGGCGACCTTGCCCGCGGGCAGGAGAACGAGCGTCTCCATGCCGCCGCGAGCGCCGTAGGCCGCGAGCGCCGCCGAGGTGTTCCCCGTCGAGGCACACGCCAGTCGGCCGACGCCGATCTCCTTTGCGACGCGGACGCCGACGGTCATGCCGCGGTCCTTGAACGACCCCGTGGGGTTCATCCCCTCGTGTTTGACGCGTAGGCTCCCGACGCCGACCTCCTCCTCGATTCGCGGGACGCGGTGCAGCGGCGTGTTGCCCTCGGGCAGCGTGACCCCCTCCTCGAAGGGCAGGGCGGCGCTGTAGCGCCAGACCCCCTCGCCCTCGAACTCGTCGAAGGTCGGCAGGTCGGCGTAGCGGGCCTCCAGCAGCCCGTCGCAGTCGTCGCAGGTGTACCGGACTTCCTCGAAGGGGGCGAACGACTCGCCGCATTCGATGCAGGTGAGCCAGACGCCGTCGTCGGCCACCGACGGGACGTCGTCGGTGAGTTCCAGATTAGCCATTGTCGGGGCGAACGCCCCCAGCGGGCAAAAGTGGGGCGATTGTCGTCAGGAGGGGGGACCGGGTGACCAGCGTAGAGGCGGCCGGTTGATCAGCCGAACGGGTGGGACTGAAAGGGGCGGTGCCCTACACGAACCCCGGCGTTCGCAAGAGCGAAGCTCTTGCGCTGCCCATCGGAAATCTCTGATTTCTGAGGACGACGTAAGGACCACAACGAACGAAGTGAATGAGGACCACAGCGAGCCGCGGGAGTGTAGCGCACCGGGGCTTTCTAACGCTTGTACTGTGCAGTTGTCAGCCAAACTGTAGAGACGAATCTATGCGCTGCTAGCGTCGAACTCGTCGATCCGGTCGTGGACCGCCGCCGCCCACTCGTCGAGAGTCTCGTGCATCAGCTCGCGGGCCTCGTCGGGAGGTCTCGCCGCGTACTGATAGACGTGGCCGCCGCCGTCGAGCAGTCGGCGCTCGCGGGTCGCGAGTCCCTTCTCGCGGAGCGTCGAGAGCGAGCGATTCACGTTCGAGCGGTCGCGGTCGAGGACCTCTGCGAGTTCAGCGACGGTGCTACCGGGATTGTCGAGCAGGGTCCGGTAGGTCCGGACTTCGTGTTCCTGGACGCCGAAGACGCAGGCCATCACCTCCGTTAGCGACGGTTCGTCGTCGACCATGAGCTCGCGGAACCCGTCCGCCGAGGGGTCGATTGCCATATCGAACGGATAGGCGCGCCCGACGCATAAACGGGGCCGTTACCCGTAGCTCACCGGGTGTCGTCCGCGTCACCGGCGTCGCGGCCGTATCCCTGTCGCTCCAGACAGGTCCGCATCTCCGCCCGCGAGTCGTGTCTGTGCAGGCGCGTCGGCGTATCGCAGTACCAGACCCCGTCGTAGCGCAGCGTCACCTCGTGAGCGTCGCCGAGAAACTCCGTGCGAACGACGACGCGGCGACCGGATTCGAGCGTGTCCAGCAGGTCCTCGACGCTCGCCTCGCCGGCCTCGACGACCAGTGGCTCCATCACTCGGGAGTACGACGGCTATCGGCTTATAGCGTCGGTCGGGGCGGACTGTGGCAAACGTTGGCAAACTGTTCGAAAAGGCCATCGTTTCGAGTGGAACTCGCGGGCACAAGGACTATCGACGCCTCGTGCGACACGGCGAGTATGGCACGTGATTTGTCGAGCGGAGACGGTATCCTGGTCACGGGAGCGAGTTCGGGGATCGGAGCGGCGACCGTCCGCCGAGTCGCCAGCGACGGCGCGGACGTGGCGTTACTCGCCCGCCGCGAGGACCGGCTCAGAGAGCTCGCGGACGACGTCGCCGACGAGTTCGACGTGACGACCCACGTCGCCCCGGCGGACGTCAGCGACCCCGCGCAGGTCGCGGCGGCGGTCGAGTCGACCGTCGAGACGCTCGGGTCGCTCGACGGCGTCGTCGTCAACGCCGGCCTCGGTCGCGGCGACGACGTGGAGACGATGACCGACGACGAGTACCGGACGATGATGGACGTGAACGTCGACGGGGCGTTCTACACCGCTCGCGAGTCGCTCTCGTACCTGCGCGAGAGCGCCGGGATACTGGTCTTCATCGGCAGTTTCGCCGGGCAGTACCCCCGACCGTTCAACCCCGTCTACGCCGCCACGAAGTGGTGGATTCGCGGCTTCGCGATGAGTCTCTCGGGACAGGTCGGCGGCGACGAGGTAGGCGTTACAGTCGTCAACCCGACGGAGGTCCGCTCGGAGTTCGGCAGCGAGGAGGGCGAGTCCTTCGAGGACCGCTTCGACCCCGGCGAAGTCACCGAACCCGAGGAGATAGCCGACGCCGTCGCCTTCGCGCTGGCCCAGGAGCCGCCGACCATGATCAACGATATCGACGTCTATCGTAGGGACAAGTTCAGCGGTTTCTGAACTACTCGTCGATATTCGGTAGTTTCGGAGGCTATTCACGATAGCGGTGCCGCGGTAGCGCCCGCGAGTCGACGTTCCGATGAGACCACCTCGTGTCTCTGAATTTCCCAACCCATTCGTACAATTATATCCAATATTTCCATTCGCTTGTGCTACTTCTTCTACTTGAAAGCTATACTGAGGCAGTAATTACCACGCTAGGTTTAATATCCAACAGTACATCGGTACCGCCGTAGCGAAGATGTCACGTAAATCGTTCACGGCGGCCCTGACCCTGTACCGCAGCCGAACGCTCACGCTCGAACAGGCGGCCAGTCACAGCGGCGTCTCGCCGTCGCAGTTCGAATCGGCCCTCCGTTCGCGCGGGGTTCCGGTACGCGAGCAGCCGACGAGGTCCCCCGCTGACGCCGCGGAGTGACCACGTCGGCCCACCGCAGATCCTCGCACTACCGAGTAGACGATATACAGGCGTTCGGAATCACGCGATATCGAGCGCCTCGTCGGCGTCCAGAGTGAGTTCGAACGTCCGCAGCGCATCGGGATACGTCGACCGCGGGTGCGACGGGTCGTCGGTTTCGACCGCCTCGACGAAGGCCGCCAGTTCCCTCTCGTAGGGGCGCTGTTCCCCCTCGAACCGGATCGACTCGTCGTCGACAGTCCCGGTGAGCGTACCAGCGACGAAGTCGAGTTCGAGCCGGCAGTCCTCGGCGACGAGTTCGAGGCTCACGTCCTTCTCCGGCGAGGCCGACGTCGAGGCGACCTGACTGACGACGCCGGAGTCGTGACGCATCGCGACGACCGAGGCGTCGGCGAAGTCGATCTCCTGCGTGACGACGCGGTGGCCGCCGAAAGCCGCGAGGTCGGCGACCTCGCCCCCGAAGTCCCGCACGAGGTCGAAGACGTGTGCGGACTGTTCGACGAGTTGGCCCCCCGACTCGGCCTTCCGACTCCACCACGGCAGCGGCGAGACGGCGTCGACCCATCGCCCCTCTATCTGCGCGAGAGTGCGGTCGCCGAGGAGTTCGTGAGCCCGCTCGACGATGTCGGCGTAGCGGAACTGGTGGCCGACCTGGGTGACGAGGTCGGCCGCCTCGACGGCGTCGCGGACGTCCCGGGCGGTCTCCCGGGAGAGCGCGAGCGGTTTCTCGACGAAGAAATCGACGCCGTGTTCCGCGGCCAGTCGCTCGTATTCGCCGTGAGCGGACGGCGGAACGGTGACGAGGACGGCGTCGAGATCTCCCGTCCGGAACATCGTCTCCGCGTCCGGATACGTCTCCGCCCCGTGTGATTCGGCGAGTTCCCGGGCGCTCTCTTCGGTCCGCGAGCAGACGCCGACGAGTCTGGCGTCGACCGAGTCGAAATTGTCCGCGTGGGTCTCCGCCATTCCGCCGGCACCGACAACGCCGATATCGACGGTCATGTCTGCCCATTCACCGGAAACGGTCATCAATCTCCTGGCTCGCGGATAGACGGCGTCGGTCTCCGTGCCGTCCATCCGGGAATACCGCTTCGCCCCGGTCGACGGGGAGCTAACTTCTACCCGCTAGCCGCGTCAGCAGCCCGTTCTGCGCGTACGTCCGATTCTCCGTCCGGTCCAGCAGCCGCCTTTTGCTTCGTCGGGTGACCCGCGGCCACCACGCCTCGAAAACCGTGGTCTTGCTGAGCAGAGCGAAGCAAGGCTCGTCAGAGCTTGCTCTGACGGTGGCGAAAAAGCCGCGCTTCACTTCGTTCAGCGCGGGACTACTTTCTATCCGCCAGCCACGTCAGCAGCCCGTTCTGCGCGTGCATCCGGTTCTCCGCCTGGTCCCAGACGACGGCGTTCTCCGACTCGATAACCTCGTCGGTCACTTCCTCGCCGCGGTGGGCGGGCAGGCAGTGCATCAGCGTGCGGTCGCCGAGCAGGTCGGTGGTGACCTGGAAGCCGTCAAAGTCGGCGAGTTTCGCCTCGCGGCGGTCCTCCTGGCCCATGCTGACGAAGACGTCCGTGTAGACCACGTCGGCGTCCTCGACGGCCGACTCGGGGTCGTGAGTCGTCGCGGGCGCGTTGTCGAACTCGGCCGCCCGCTCCAGGACGTCGTCGGTCACTTCGTACCCCTCGGGCGTGGCGACGGTGAGGTCGATGCCGGTCATCGCCGCGCCCAGCACGAACGACTGACAGACGTTGTTGCCGTCACCGACCCACGCCACCGAGACGTCCTCGAACCCGCCGAACTCCTCGCGGACGGTCAGTAAGTCCGCGAGCGTCTGGCAGGGGTGGGCGTCGTCGGTCAGGGCGTTGATGACCGGCACGTCGGCGTACTCGGCCAGTTCCTCGGCGTCGGCGTGGTCGAAGACGCGGGCCATCACGAAGTCGACGTACCGCGAGAGCGCCCGGGCCGTGTCCTTGACGGGTTCGCCGTGGCCCAGGTGGATGTCGTCCGGGCCGAGAAAGACGGCGTGACCGCCGAGTTTCGTCATCCCCGTCTCGAAGGAGACGCGGGTCCGCGTCGACGGCTTCTCGAAGATCATCCCCAGCGTCTGGCCGTCGAGCGCGTCGTCGTACGTCTCGGGGGCGGCCTTGATGTCGGCGGCGCGGTCGAGCACCGCGGTCAGTTCGTCGGTCGTGAGGTCGTCGACGTCGAGCAGGTCCATGGTCACAGCAGGCGTTCGGTCACGTCCGTGAGGACGCTCACCGCGCGGTCGTACTCCGCGAGGTGGATGTGTTCGTTGGGCGCGTGATCCAGGTCGGAGTCGCCGGGACCGTAGGTCGCCATCGGGCAGTCCCACGACTGAGCGAAGACGTTCATGTCGCTGGTCCCGGTCTTCCGCAGTAGCGTCGGGTCGCCGTCGTGCTGTCGGATGGCGGCTCGGAACGCCCGGGCGACGCTCGTCCGGGGGCTCTGCATCACGGGTTCGACCTGGTCGTCCCAGTTGACGGTGCCGTTGCCGAGGTAGCCGTCCGCTATCTCCCGAATCTCGTCGGTGGTGTACTCCGGCGGGACGCGCAACTGGACGTCCATCGTCGTCTCGACGCTCAGCCCATCCTCGGAGGTGCCGCCGTCGATATCGACGGGTTTGCAGGTGACCCGCTCGAAGACGGGGAGCCAGTCGTCGGGGTCGAACTCCGCCTCGACGGCCGACCACCAGTCGATGGCGTCCTGGATCGCGTTGTTCTCCGGGCGGGAGGAGTGGCCGGACTCGCTGGTGGCGACGTAGGTGCCCGCCAGCAGTCCGCGGTAGCCGAGCGTGATGCCCTCCCAGCCGGAGGGCTCGCCGTTGACGACGGCGTCGGGCGCGCTCTCGCGGTCTTCGACGAGATAGCGCGCTCCCTCGGAGTCGACTTCCTCGCCGACGACGCCGACGAACGACGCGCCGGTGCGGACGGCGGCGACGGCCATCGAACACAGCGGTCCCTTCGCGTCGACGCTGCCGCGGCCCCACAGCACTTCGCCCTCCTCGCTCTTCTCGATCCGAACCGGGATGTCGCCCGGCACGGTGTCGATGTGCGACGTGAGGAGGACGCCGTCGTCGGCGGGCGCGCGGACGTTGCCGACCTCGTCCAGCCGCGCCTCGCGACCGTGGTCCTCGAAGAAGTCGACGAGTCGCTCGGCGGCCTCGCGTTCGTTCCGCGAGACCGAAGGGATGCGGACGATGTCTTCGAGCAGTTCGCGGGCCTCGGTGTCGGCTTCGATAGTGGCGGCTTCGCTCATCCGACGACCTCCGCCATGGCTTCGACCACGGCGTCGGCGTGGTCCTCGTCGATAGTCAGCGGCGGGAGCAGGCGAACGACGGTCCGGCCCGCGGGCAGCGCGAGCACCTGATGGTTCAGCGCGAGTTGCTTCAGCGCCTTGTTCGCACCCCGGCCGACTTCGACGCCGACCATCAGGCCCTCGCCGCGGATATCGCGGACCTCGTCGCCGATGGCCGATTCCAGTTCCGCCTGGAGGTACTCGCCCATCGCGGCGGCGTTCTCGGGAACGTCCTCCTCCAGCATCGTCGAGACCGTCGCGCCCGCCGCGGCGGAGATGACCGGCCCGCCGGAGAACGTCGAGGCGTGCGAGCCGTAGTCCTCGGCGATCCAGTCCCGGCAGAGCGTCGCGCCGACGGGGAAGCCGTTGCCGAGTCCCTTCGCCGACGTGATCATGTCGGGCGTCACGTCCGCGCGCTGGGAGTTCCACAGCGCGCCGGTCCGGCCCATCCCGGTCTGGACCTCGTCGAAGATGAGCGCCGTGCCCGTCTCCTCGGTTATCTCGCGGGCCGCTTCGAGGTACTCGGTCGAGGCGGGGTTGATGCCGCCCTCGCCCTGCACCGGTTCGACGATGAACGCGGCGGTGTCGTCGTCGACGGCCTCGGAGAGCGCCTCCGCGTCGTCGTAGGGGACGAACTCCACGTCGCCGATGAGCGGCTCGTAGGGCTTCTTGTACTTGCTCTTCCACGTCGTGGCGAGCGCGCCCATCGTCCGACCGTGGAATCCCTTCATCGTGGCGACGATCTTGGAGTTCCCGGTGGCCGAGCGGGCGAACTTCAGCGCCGCCTCGTTGGCCTCGGTCCCGGAGTTACAGAGCCACGTCTTGTCGATGGGATCCGGCGCGGTGTCGGCGAGCAGTTCGTACAGCGCCGTCCGCTGGGCGTTCGGATAGGACGCCTGTACGTAGGTCAACTTCTCGAACTGCTCGGTGACGGCCTCCTGTACCGCGTCGTGGCCGTGCCCGAGCGGGACGCAGGCGTAGGACGCGCCCATGTCGAGGTATTCGGTACCGCTATCGTCGTAGACGTACGCGCCGTCGCCGCGCTCTATCTGGATGGGTTTCTCGTTGAAGACGAATCCGCTCATTCGTTGTCCTCCTGAACCGCGCTCGCGTGCATATGCGTTCCGCTGCCTTCGAGGGCCGAGGTTATCGGCTCGTCGGCGTTGGCGTCGGCGACCACCGCCTCGCTCGCGCCGCCGGTCAGCGCCTCCTCGACGGCCATGACCTTTCGACCCATGAACCCCTCGGCGGCGGCTTCGAGATCGGCCCACTCCTCGGCCGTCTCGACGGATTCGATGAGCGTCGAGGGGTCGTCGGCGTCGGCGAAGACGCCCTCGACGTCGGTCAGCAGGATGAGCGTCGCGTCGAGTTCGGCGGCGATGGCGGCCGCCGAGCGGTCGGCGTCGGTGTTGACGGGGATAATCTCGCCGTCGTCGTCCCCGGCCATCGGCGGCGCGGCGACCGGCGTGTAGCCGTCCGAAAGGAGCGACTCCAGCAGGTCGCCGTTGACCCGCTTGATCGTGCCCGAGTGGTCGCCGCGGCGGATCTTCTTCTTGCCGTCCTCGACGACCCTGACCGCGGACTTGCGGGGGCCGTAGAGCAACTTCCCGTCGACGCCGTTCAGCCCGACGGCGTCGACGCCCTCGCTCTGGAGGCCGGCGACGAGTTGCGTGTTGAGGTGACCGAACGCCATCTCGAATACTTCCATCGTGGCTTCGTCGGTGAAACGGCCGACGACGCCGCTGGGCGTCTCGACGTACTCCGGTTCGATGCCCAACCGTTCGAGCGTCTCGTCGACCTTGGTGGAGCCGCCGTGAACCACGACGACGTCCTCACCGTCGGCCACTAACGATGCCACGTCCGCCAGCGCCCCCGCCGGGTCAACAGCGCGAGCGCCACCGACTTTGATAACTACTGTCATAGAAAACCTCGTCAGGGATTACGGCGCGCCGACGGGGTGGAGTCCCTGGAACTCCAGTCCCGCCGTCTCTTCGATGCCGAGCGCGACGTTGGCCGCGTGGACGGCCTGACCGGCCGACCCCTTCATCATGTTGTCGATGGCCGAGAAGACGACCAGTCGCTTGTTCGCGGGGTCGAGTTCGAAACCGACTTCGGCCTTGTTCGTCCCCGCGACGGCCTTCGGTTCGGGGTAGCGGTAGACGCCGCCACCGCCCGCCACCAGTTCGACGAACGGTTCGTCCTCGTACTCGCCTCTGTACGCGCCCCAGAGGTCGCCCTTCGAGATGGGCCCGTCGGGGAAGACGTGACAGGTCGCGCTCGCGCCGCGGACCATGTCCACCGCGTGGACGGTGAAGGAGACGTCGACGCCGAGGAACTGCTGGATCTCGGCCTCGTGGCGGTGGCCCGTCGGGGCGTAGGGGCGGACGACGCCCGAGCGCTCGGGATGAGAGGAGGCCTCGCCGCCGCCGGCCCCGCCCTCGCTGGAGCCGACCTTCACGTCGACGACGACCTGCTCGTCGCCCGAGAGGATATCGGCCTCGAACAGCGGCAGCAGCCCCAGGATCGTCGCCGTGGCGTTACAGCCGCCGGAGGCGATCAGGTCCGCGCCCGCGAGGTTGTCGCGGTTGAGTTCGGGCAGCGCGTACTCGCTCGCTTCGAGCAGGTCCGGGCGCGTGTGCCCGTCGTACCACTCGTCGTACTGTTCTGCGGTGTCCAAGCGGAAATCGGCCGAGAGGTCCACGACCGTCCCGGCGGCGTCCTGAAAGGCGTCTATCTGCTCCATCGAGACGCCGTGGGGCGTCGCGGCGAACAGCACGTCCACGGACTCCAGTTCCTCGGGCGAGGAGAAGCGAAGATCCGAGTGCCGGAGGTTCGGGTGCTGGTGACCGATCGTCTTGTTGGCCTTCGACCGGCTCGTGGCCTGTTCGAGTTCGAACTCGGGGTGGCCGTCGAGCAGGCGGAGCAGTTCGCCGCCGGTGAAGCCGGAGCCGCCGACGACGCTCGCGGAGTACGTCATGCGGTGACCTCCGCGTCGCTCTCGCTTGCCGCCTTCGATTCGAGCCAGTCGACGACCTCAGCCGGGACGTCGACGTCGGTGACCTCGTTCAGCGCCTTGAACTCGACGGTGTGGTTGACCTCGTGGACCGTGTACTCCTCGAACTCGCCGCTCTCCTCGTCGTAACCGACCTCCATCAGGTCGACGCCGAGCAGCCCGCCGCCGACGGCGTCGGAGGCCTTCTCGACCAGTTCGAGCGCGCGGTCGTCCAGTTCGAAGGTGTTCGTCTCCGCGCCCTTCGCGGCGTTGGTGAGCCAGTGGTCCGACGAGCGGACCATCGCGGCGACGGGTTCGCCGTCGACGGCCAGCACGCGGATGTCCCGGCCGGGCTTCTCGACAAACTCCTGGACGTAGAAGATCTTGTGCTCGTAGTGTCCGAGCGTCTCCTTGTGTTCGAGGATGGCCTCCGCGGCGTCGCGGGAGTCGATCTTGGCCATCAGGCGGCCCCACGACCCGACGACGGGCTTCAGCACGCAGGGGTAGCCGAACTCCTCGATGGATTCGAGGGCGGCGTCCTTCGTGAACGCCACGTCGGTGTCGGGCGTCGGGACGCCCGCTTCGACCAGCGCGAGGCTGTTCTTGACCTTGTCCGAGCAGACCTCCGCGACGTCGGGGCCGTTGACGACCGGCACGTTGTAGGCCGCGGCGAACTTCGTCGCGTAGACGCTCCGGGAGGTCGCCAGACAGCGGTCGACGACCAGGTCAAGGTCCTCGAACTCCTCGGGCGCGTCGCTGATGTTGAACTGCTGCTTGCGGACGTCGATCTTCACGACCTCGTGATCGCGCTCGCGCAGTTCCGACAGCAGGAGCTTCTCGTCCTTGCGGATGCGCGAGTAGAGCATTCCGACCTTCATGCTGTGGTCTCCGCGTGTTCGCGGGTCGCGGCGTCACGGGTCACAGTCACGAGCGACGCAACGCGCCGCGCCACCGCGAACACCTCACTCACCCCAGTCCTCTTCGAGCTCGGGCGCGCTGTCGAGCTCGACGGGGTCCGTGGCGACGACTTCGAGCTCGGCGCCACAGGTGGAACAGTCGACGATCTCTCCGACTTCGAGGTTGTCGTGCAGGGACACGTCGGCCCCGCACTCGATGCATTCTGCCATTGTACCTCACCCTCGCACACCCACTCACTTAAACCCTTCGAACCTATCAGAAAGACTATCTAACCATACAGCACTCTAATGGAGTGTTAATCCCGATATCCGCCTATGTCTGAAATCCGTATCAGATTTATGGTATAATTTCCCCTCGCGGGGCTGGTCGTCGCTCACGCATAGCGACTCACCTCCGTCTGCCGGCGGTCTGTCGCGCGTTCGACGGCGTCTCGCCGCGATTCGACCGTCTCTCGGTGCGCCGTCAGAACGTCTTCCGCGTCCGACACCTGTTCGGCGACGGCCGCGGGCGCGGGCCCGCCGCGGGAGTCGCGCATGGCGACGCTCTCGGTCGGATCGAGCGCCCGCTCGACGGCCTCGCGCTCGACGAACTGGGAAAGGGGGTCGCCCAACACGTCCTCGGCGACCGCCGAGAGCGCCTCGTAGTCCGGGGCGTCCTCGTCCGCGTCGAGCCCGGCGGCCGCCTCCGCCACGACCTCGTGGGCGGTGCGGAACGGGACGCCAGCCATCGCCAGCAGGTCCGCGACGCCGGTCGCGGTGGCGAAGCCCTCCCCGGCCGCGGCTTCGAGCGTCTCGGCGGGCCAGTCGGCCGTCGCCACCGCGCCCGCCGCGACCTCGACGCTGTCGGTCACGCTGTCGATGGCGTCCCACGCGTGCCGGCCCGCGCGTTGCAGGTCGCGGTTGTACGCGCGCGGCTGGCCCTTGAGGTTGGTCAGCAGGCCGTTCAGCCCGGCGGTCGCGTCGCCGGTGCGACCCCGCACCAGTTCCAGCGTGTCGGGGTTCTTCTTCTGTGGCATGATGGAACTCGTCGAGGAGTAGTCGTCGTCGAGTTCGACGTGGTCCTTGCTGGCCATCACGATCACGTCCTCGGCGAGACTCGACAGCGTCGTCGCCAGCGCGGCGACGGCGCTGATCGTCTCCACGAGGAAGTCGCGGGTCGCCGAGGCGTCCATCGAGTTCTCCGCTACGGAGTCGAACCCGAGCAGTTCGGCGGTTCGCTCGCGGTTCACCTCGAACGGCGTCCCGGCGAAGGCGGCCGCGCCCAGCGGACTCTGGTTGATGCGCTCGTAGGCATCGAGCAGCCGACCGGTGTCTCGCTGGAGCGCCTGTTCGTAGGAGAGCACCCAGTGAGCCACCGTCGTCGGCTGCGCGGGCTGGAGGTGCGTGTAGCCAGGCATCACCGTCTCGTCGTGGTCGCTCGCCACCGCGAGCAACTGCTCGCGCGCGCCGACGAGCGTCGAGAGCAGGTCGAGGACGTCCTCGCGCAGGCGGTACCGGATGCACGCGGCCACCTCGTCGTTGCGCGAGCGGGCGGTGTGCATCTTCCCGCCCTCCGGCCCGACTCGGTCGATGACCGCGCTCTCGATGGCCTCGTGGACGTCTTCGCCGTCGGAGAGGTCGCCGTGACCCGCCGCCTCGACCTCGTCGAGGGCGGCCAGGATCTCGCCGACCGTCGCTTCGTCGACGATGCCCTGCTCGGCGAGCATCACGACGTGGGCGCGGTCCACCGCGAGGTCGGCCGCGAAGATGCGCTCGTCGTCGGCGAGCGAGGAGAGGAACGAGCGGGCCGGCCCGCCGGCGAAGCGGTCGCGGCGGACGACCGTCTCGTCGTCTGGCTCCGAGGTGGGGTCCTCTCCGTCGCTCATCCGTTATTCCTCCGACTCCGCGTTCGCTGTCTCGCTCACGGTTTCACCGTTCGCGTTCTCCGAGGGCCGCTCACTCCGTTCGCGCCCCTCGCTGCCACCGTCCGTGACCGCCGTGTTCTTGCGCGCGTCGGCCAGGATCTCGTTCGCCAGACGGGACTGGAAGCCGTGGTACTTGGCGACGCCGGTGGCGTCCTGCTGGGTGATGCCGCCGGTGACGTCCTCCTCGTCGAAGGAGGCCGCCGATTCGCTGTAGACGGCGTAGTCGGACTCGCGGGAGACTGGACGGCAGTGACCGCCTTCGAGTTTCACCGTCACGGAGCCGGTGACGCGCTCGTTGGTGTCGTCGACGAACGCTTCGAGCGCGCTGACCAGCGGCGCGTCGACGAGTCCCTCGTAGGCCTTCTGGGACCACTGCTGGTCGACCTGGGCCTTGAACTGGCGTTCCTCCTGCGTGAGGACGAGGCCCTCCAGCGCCTCGTGGGCGGTCAGCAGGACGGTGGCCGCGGGGTGCTCGTAGTTCTCGCGGACCTTGAGCCCGAGCATGCGGTCTTCCATCATATCGGTGCGGCCGATACCGTGGGAGCCCGCCTGCTCGTTGAGCTGCTCGATGAGTTCGACCTTCCCCAGTCCGTCGCCGTCGACGGCGACGGCTTTCCCCTCCTCGAACTCGATATCGACCAGTTCGGCGTCCTTATCCGAGGGATTCTCGGTCCACTTGTAGATGTCGTCCTCGGGGATCGTCGACGGGTCTTCGAGTTCGGAGCCCTCGATCGAGCGGCTCCAGAGGTTCGTGTCGATGGAGTAGCGGCCGCCGTCGCCGCCCTCGACGGGGAGGCCCTTCTCCTGGGCATACTCGTTCTCCCACTCGCGGGTCAGGCCGAGTTCGCGGACGGGGGCGATGACCTCCATATCGGAGTCGCGCCAGATGGCCTCGAAGCGAAGCTGGTCGTTGCCCTTGCCGGTACAGCCGTGGGCGATGCCGTTACAGCCCTCCTCCTCGGCGACCGAGAGGATGGCCTTGGCGATGACCGGGCGCGCGAGCGCGGTGCCGAGCGGGTAGCCCTGGTAGTCGGCGTTGGCCTTCACGGCCTTCAGACAGAGGTCGGCGAACTCCTCCTTGGCGTCGACGACGTACTGCTCGACGCCGAGCGCTTCGGCGGTCTCCTCGGCCTCCTCGAACTCGTAGTCGGGCTGGCCGACGTCGACGGTGACGCCGATGACCTCGTCGTAGCCGTACTCCTCTTTGAGCAGCGAGACGCAGACTGTCGTGTCGAGCCCGCCGGAGAAGGCGAGCGCGACGGTTCCGTTTCCTTCTGGCATAGTTGTGTACTCTGTGGGTTCCGTGGTGTGACTGTCGGTTTGGAATGACGCGCCGGACAGCCGACCGGCGGCGCTTGGGGACGAGACGAACCGTGAAACGGAGTGAAGATAGTAGTGGGCCTAGCAGAGGCCCGGTCGTCGTCGGCTCGGCGTCTGAACCGACTGCTCGTCGGACGGAGTCCGACGGCGTCGTCGGGGGGAAAAACGGGCGGACCCATCGCTCGCGACAGCGAGCCGATCGGTGGCGTGAGTCCGCGTCATGTACTCCCGACTACTGTAGGTCGCCTACTAATAGCTTCCGTGTTCGGGGCGGTCGTGCGTCTTCCTCCCACGCGAATCGATCCCATCCGCACGATACCGCGCCGCAAGCGGTTTCACCTCGCGCGGAGACGGCGACCACATGGACCGCGGAGACATCGACGTTGACACGCTGTTGCGCATCGTCCTCGTCCTCCTCGTCGTCTGGATCGCGCTGGAGATCGTCGAGGGGCTGCTCGGTATCCTCGGGTGGTTGCTCGGCCCGCTGCAGCCGCTCTTGGGACTGGCGCTCGTCGTCCTCATCGTGCTGTATCTGACCGATCGGCTCTGAAGCAGGACCGTCGACCTGACCGCACGCCTTTTCTCGCCCGCCCCGCTCTAACCGACTGTGTACAGCCTGAACGTCCCGCTCCCGTCGGCGGTCACCTCGCTGGCCGGGGAGTTGGCCCGCGACCTGCCGCTCGCAGAGGCCCGGCGACGCGGCGAGCACACGCTGGTCGCCAAGCGCCTCGGCGGCGGCGACCACGCGGTCTACGCGAACATCGAAGCGCGAGCGCGGGACGCCCTGCGCGGGACGGCTCCCTTCTCCGTTCGGATCACCGGCGTGGAGCAGTTCGAAGTGGCCGAGACCGGCTCCTCGCCGGTCGTCTACCTCGCCGTCGAGAGCCCCGAACTGGTCGCGCTCCACGAGCGGCTCTGCGAGGCGTTCGACGTCGTCGACGGCCTGGAAGACGGCGAGTACGTCCCCCACGTCACGGTCGCCCGCGGGGGCGACGCGGCGGCGGCCGAGCGGCTGGTCGGCCGGGAGATAGAGCCGGTCGAGTGGACCGCCGAGGAACTCGAGTTCTACGACGCCGAGCGCGGGCAGTGGGTCAGCCGCGTGGCGCTGCCGGCCTGAGTCCGCCCGCGACCGAGGGCGGTACGTTTTTGCCGTCGCCTGCCATCCAGTTCCTGTATGGATTATCGGGAGGTCGACACGGCCTCGGAGTACGTCTGCCGACTGGACCACGGCGCGGACTGGCGGGGACAGATAGAGGAGTTCGCCGCCGAACGGGACATCGACGCGGCCTTCTTCTACGGTCTGGGCGCGGTACAGGACGCCGAAGTGCTGTTCTACGACCAAGACCGACAGGAGTACGACGCGATCGAGTTCGACGAACCGCTGGAGGTCGCGACCTGCGTCGGGAACGTCTCGCATCTGAACGACGAGCGGTTCGCGCACACGCACGCGGTGCTCTCGCGGCCGGACGGGACCGCGCTCGCGGGCCACTTAGACCGCGCGACGGTGTTCGCCGGCGAGCTGTACGTCCGGGCGTTCGATACGCACCTGGAGCGCGAACACGACGAGCCGACGGACCTGGACCTCTGGAACCTCTGAGATGCGCGAGGCCGACGAGCGGTACTTCGAGACGCTGGAGACGGAACTCGACGCGGCGATGGCCGTCGCCGAGCGCGCCCGCGAGCGCGGCGGCGACCCGAAGCCGGAAGTCGAGATCCCGACCGCGCGCGACATGGCCGACCGCGTCGAGAACATCCTCGGCATCGACGGCGTCGCAGAGCGCGTCCGCGAACTCGAAGGCGAGATGTCCCGCGAGGAGGCCGCGCTGGAACTCGTCGACGACTTCGTCGACGGCAGCGTCGGTGACTACGACACCCGCGAGGGGAAGATAGAGGGCGCCGTTCGAACCGCCGTCGCCCTGCTGACCGAGGGCGTGGTCGCCGCGCCCATCGAGGGCATCGACCGCGTCGAGTTGCTCGAGAACGACGACGGGACGGAGTTCATCAACGTCTACTACGCCGGCCCGATCCGCTCGGCGGGCGGGACCGCACAGGCCCTCTCCGTCCTCGTCGCCGACTACGCCCGCGCGCTGCTGGGCATCGAACAGTACGAGGCCCGCCAGGAGGAGATCGGCCGCTACGCCGAGGAGATAGACCTCTACGACAAGGACACCGGCCTCCAGTACTCCCCGAAGGAGAAGGAGACGAAGTTCATCGCCGAGCACATGCCCATCATGCTCGACGGGGAGGCCACCGGCGACGAGGAGGTCTCGGGGTATCGGGACCTCGAACGGGTGGACTCGAACTCCGCCCGCGGCGGGATGTGTCTCGTCCTCGCGGAGGGGATCGCCCTGAAAGCCCCGAAGATCCAGCGCTACACCCGCAATCTCGACGAGGTCGACTGGCCGTGGCTGCAGGACCTCATCGACGGCACCATCGGAGAGAGCGAGAGCGAGGCCGACGACGGGGCGGCCTCGGACGACGCGAGCGGCGACGCCGCGGGCGATGCGGACGGCGAGAGCGGAGGGGCCGACGGCGACGACGAGGTAGCCGACGAGAGCGAGGAGCGGCCCGGCCCGCCGCGGGTCGATCCCGCCAAGAAGTACCTCCGGGACCTCATCGCCGGTCGGCCGGTGTTCTCGCATCCCTCGAAATCGGGCGGCTTCCGCCTGCGCTACGGCCGGGCGCGCAACCACGGCTTCGCCACCGCCGGCGTCCATCCGGCGACGATGCACCTGGTCGACGACTTCCTCGCGACCGGGACCCAGATAAAGACCGAGCGGCCCGGGAAAGCCGCCGGGGTCGTCCCCGTCGACACCATCGAGGGGCCGACGGTGCGACTGGCCAACGGCGACGTGCGCCGCATCGACGACGCCGAGGAAGCTCTCGAAGTCCGCAACGGCGTCGAGAAGATCCTCGACCTCGGCGAGTACCTCGTCAACTTCGGCGAGTTCGTCGAGAACAACCACCCGCTCGCGCCGGCCTCCTACACCGTCGAGTGGTGGGAGCAGGACTTCGAGGCCGCCGGCGCGGACGTCGCCGCGATGCGGGACTCCCCGCACATCGACTTGGCCGACCCCAGCGCCGACGAGGCCCTGGAGTGGGCCACCGAGTACGACGCGCCGCTGCACCCGAAGTACACCTACCTCTGGCACGACGTGAGCGTCGAACAGATGGCGGCGCTCGCCGACGCGATCGAGGGGGCGGAAGTCGCCGCGACAGACGGTGCTGTAGTTCGAGACGACGGCGACCGGCGAGCCACCACCGGCGACCTCGTCCTCTCGCGGAGCGGCCCGGTCCAGACGGCGCTCGAACACCTGCTGGTCGAGCACACGCAAGACGGGGACCGACTCGTCGTCTCCGACTGGCTGCCGCTGGTGCGCACGCTGGGCTTCTCGCGCTCGCTCGAACGCGACTGGACGCGCTCGGATATCTCCGAGCGCGCGAAGACCTACGGCGAGGGCGAGGCGACCGACGCCATCGGCTACTCGCCCGAGGAGAACGACGGCGACGGACTGAACGCCGTCCTCGCGGTCAACGAGGTCTCGCCCTTCGAAGTCCGGGAGCGGGCACCGACCCGCATCGGCAACCGGATGGGCCGTCCGGAGAAATCCGAGCGCCGGGACCTCTCGCCGGCGGTCCACACCCTCTTTCCCATCGGCGAGGCCGGCGGCTCCCAGCGCAGCGTCGCCGACGCGACCAAGCACGCCGACTCGATGAGCGAGACGCCGGGCCGCGTCGACGTGGAGGTGGCCCACCGCCGCTGTCCCGCCTGCGGCACCGAGACCCACGAGGCCCGCTGCCCGGAGTGCGACCAGATCGCCGAGACGGTGTACGTCTGTCCCGACTGCGAGATGGAGGTAGAACCCGACGAGTCCGGCCGCGCCGAGTGCGGCCGCTGTGAGACGCTCGCTTCGCCGACCCAGTACAAGGAACTGGACTTACAGTCCATCTACCGGGACGCCCTCGAAACCGTCGGCGAGCGCGAGACGGCCTTCGAGAAACTGAAGGCGGTCAAGGGACTCACCTCCGCCGAGAAACTGCCCGAGCCGATGGAGAAGGGCGTCCTGCGGGCGAAGCACGACGTCTCGGCGTTCAAGGACGGCACCGTCCGCTACGACATGACCGACCTCCCGGTGACGGCCGTTCGGCCCGCCGAACTCGACGTGGAACCGGACCGCCTGCGTCACCTCGGCTACGAGACGGACATCCACGGCGACCCGCTCACCCGCGCCGACCAGCTGGTCGAACTGAAGGTGCAGGACATCGTCCTCTCTGACGGCGCGGCCGAACACATGCTCAAGACCGCCGACTTCGTCGACGACCTCTTGGAGCAGTACTACGGCCTCGGGCCGTACTACGAGTTCGAGGAGCGCGAGGAACTGGTCGGCGAACTCGTCTTCGGGATGGCTCCCCACACCAGCGCCGCGACGGTCGGCCGAGTCGTCGGGTTCACCTCGGCCGCCGTCGGCTACGCGCATCCGTACTTTCACGCCGCGAAACGTCGGAATTGCGACGGCGACGAGGACTGCGTGATGCTCCTGATGGACGGCCTGCTGAACTTCAGCAAGTCCTACCTCCCCGACAAGCGCGGCGGGCAGATGGACGCGCCGCTCGTGATGTCCTCCCGCATCGACCCGAGCGAGATCGACGACGAGGCGCACAACATGGACATCATGGACACGTATCCCCGCGAGTTCTACGAGGCCACCCGCGAACTCGCCGACCCCGCCGAGGTCGAGGACGTGATGAAGATCGCCGAGGAGACGCTCGGCACCGACCGCGAGTACACCGACTTCCGGCACACCCACGACACGACGAACATCGCCGCGGGACCGGACCTCTCGGCGTACAAGACGCTGGGGTCGATGGAGGACAAGATGGACGCCCAACTATCAATCTCGCGGAAACTGCGGGCCGTCGTCGAATCGGACGTGGCCGAGCGCATCATCGAGTACCACTTCCTGCCGGACCTCATCGGCAACCTCCGGGCGTTCTCCAGACAGGAGGTCCGCTGTCTGGACTGCGGAGAGTCCTATCGACGGATGCCGCTCACGGGCGACTGCCGGGAGTGCGGCGGCCGCGTGAACCTCACTGTCCACGAGGGGTCGGTCAACAAGTACATCGACACGGCCATCCGCGTCGCCGACGAGTTCGGCGCTCGCGATTACACGAAACAGCGCCTGAAGATTTTGGAGCGGTCCATCGAGTCCGTCTTCGAGAACGACCACAACAAACAGTCCGGCATCGCCGACTTCATGTAGGGGTCGGCTGAGCACTCAGGGCGCAAGACGGACGTGCGACGGCCGTCCGATGGGTGCTTTTGCCGGGTGGGGACGATTACCACACATGCCCACGCGACTCACCGGAGTGGCATCGCCCCCGACGCCGCCGACCACCGAGAACGGCATCGAGAGCGGACGCGTCACGCCGCATCGGCCGTCGACCGTCGCCTCGCGGAGTCACCTGTTGCTCCTGCGCTGTCAGATCGCGGCCTTAGAGCTGGAGTTACAGCGCGAGCGGCAGCGTCGGCAGGAGGTCGTCGACCGGTACGAGCGGTTGCTGGCCGAGCGCTGATCACCGGATGACGCCGGTGAACTCGAAACGCGCGCCGCCCGATTCGCTCTCCGTGGCGCGGACGGACCACCCGTGGGCGTCCGCGATGGTCTCGACGATGTAGAGACCGTACCCCGTCCCCCCATCGCTGCCCGTGTAGCCCATCTCGAACACCGCCTCGCGCTCGCTCTCCGGGACCCCGACGCCGTCGTCCTCGACGTAGAAGCCGTCGGCGAGCATCCCGACGGTGACCGTCACCGCATCGGTCTCGTCTGCCGGTCCGTGTTCGACGGCATTCCGAAACAGGTTCTCCAGTAGCTCTACCAGTCGGGAGCGATCGGCCTCGATGGTCGCCAGTTCCTCGGTGACTATATTAGCGCGCTGGTCGGAGACGCTCTCGCGAGTGTCGAGGACGGCCTCTCGCAGCTGAACGCGATCGGTCTCGCCGACCGTCTGCCCCTTCTTCGCGAGCGTCAGCAGTTCCTCGGTCAGCTGTTCCATCCTGTCGAGCGCGCGGTCGGCTCGTTCCAGATGGGCCGGCTTCGGGTCATCCTTCGCGAGTTCGATGGAGGAACTGGCGACGCTGAGCGGGTTGCGGAGGTCGTGACTGACGATGCTCGTGAACTCCTCTAAGCGCTCGTTCTGGTGTTCGAGTTCGCGTTCGCGCTCGGCGCGGTCGAGCGCCGCCTCGACGTTCGCGGCGAAGATGTTCGCGAGTTCGTACGTGAACTCGTCGATCGTCCGCTCGCCCGTCGTGACGCCGAAGACGCCGTGCGAGCCGAGCGGGACGAGCGCCGCCGCCGGTCGCTCGATGGCGTCCCAGTCGGTGACCGCGTCGCTCCCGTCTTCGAGGACGAACAGCGCCTCGGCCCGCTCGTGGGCGCGTTCGCACCACTCGGCGTACCGGGCGTAGATGGACGGCTCGCCGTCGGACTCGACCGGCTGCAGCTCCCCGGTCGTCCTGTCCGCGAGGACGAGTTGCACGCGCGGGAGCGCCGGGATGTCCTCGGCGATCGAGGCGGTCACGTCGCCGATCTCGGTTCGGTCGCCCGCCCGGACGAGGTCGCGGCTGGCCTCGTGGACCGCCCGGACGACGTGCTCCTGTCGCTTCTCCTCGGTGATATCGCGCGTGCCGCCGACGATGCCGGTCACCGCTCCGGCCCGATCGTAACGGGGGGCTTTCGTCGTGTTGACCCACCGGCTGTGGCCCTCGGCGTCGACGTAGTGTTCGACCTTGTTGAGCATTGGCTCCTCGGTCGCCATGATCCGCTGTTCCTCCTCGTAGAGGTCCTCGGCGAGGCTCATCGGCATGAGCTCGTAGTCCGTGAGCCCCATCAGCGCCTCGCGGTCGAAGTCGTACTCCCGCGCCGTGACGGCGCTGGTGTCGACGAAGCGGCCCACGTCGTCCTTGACGAACAGTTGGTGAGGAAAGGACTCCAAGAGCGAGTCCAACAGCGCCGCGTCCGACTGGAAGTGCTCCTCGAAACCGGCGACCTGCTTGATCCGCCGAACGATGAGTTCCGTTCGCTCGCCGGCCATCGTCATCGCGGCGTCGCCGCCGTGGTCGACGACTCGACGGGCGAACTCCCGGGTCGTCATCATCGCCGATTCGATGTCGACGCCGTAGACGGCGACCGGAACGCCCGGGTGCGCCTCGACGAACTCGTCGAGTTGCGCCAGCCCGTCGACGGCGTCGTGCGTCTCGGTCTCGGGCGCGTGTAACAGCACGCAGCAGTCCGAGTTTCCCTCGACGGCAGCTACGTCGCCGACGACGGAGACGGCGACGTCGTCGACCGCTCGGAGCGCGGCAACGACCGGTCGGAGCCGCCCGTCGGGGTCGACACAGGAGACGCCTATGGGCGCGGTGGCCGTCGTCGTTCGACCGTCGCTATCGGCGGTCACCGGACCGTCACCCCCGTTATCTCGAAGCGAGTGTACCGGCCGTCGGTGTCGGCGCTCGTCACGGTCCAGCCGTAGGCCTCCGCGATCGTCGAGACGATGTAGCGGCCGTACTGGGTCCAGTCGTCGGTGTCGAGCGGGCGCGTCGCCGACGGGTCGGCCTCGGTCGATCCGTCGCCGTCGGCCTGTTCGATGTAGAGGCCGTCGTCACCGAGGCGGCCGACCCGGATCGTACGGCCGTCGGCCTGCCGCAGCAACACCCAGAAGAGGTTCTCGAACAGCTCGCGGAGGCGGTCGCGGTCGGCGAGGACGGTCCCGGCGCCGTCCAGTTCCAGCGTGGCGGCACCGGTATCGAGCGCGCCCCACGCGGCCTCGGCCAGCGAAGCGACCTCGACCGGCGTTCGCTCCCCGACGATCTCGCCCTCTCGCGCGAGCGTCAGCAGCTCGTCGACGAGGCGGTTCATCTGAGAGAGCGCGGCGTAGAGGCGGTCTCCGTGCTCGCCTTCGGCGTCTAACATCTCGGCCGCGCCGAACGCGATCTGCAGTGGGTTGCGCAGGTCGTGACTGACCATCGTCGCGAACTCCTCGAGGCGCTCGTTCTGGCGCTCCAGCTCCGCCTCGCGCTCTCTGAGTTCCTGTTCTCGCTGCGCCCGGTCGAGCGACGCCTCGACGGTCGCGCCGAGCACGTTCGCCAACTCCAGCGTGAACTCGTCGAGGGGGTCGTCCGGCCACATCCCCAGCGCGCCGTGTCGGCCGAGCGGCAGGACGACGGCGTCGATCGCCGACGGGTCGGCCGCGTCGGTGCGGACCGTCCGACCGTTCGGCTCGGTCGTGACGTACTGCGGGTCGCTCGTCTCGAAACTCCGCCAGAACCACCGTTCGTACCGGTCGAACGCCGTCTCCCGCTCGTCGGTCGTCACACTCGGGCGGAGCGTCTGGCCGTCGTAGAGCGCGACCTGAACCGACGGGAGCGCCGCGATGTCGTCCGCGAGTTCCGTCGTCGCCCGGCAGACGGCGGCCCGCGTCTCCGCTCGCATCAGGTCTCGGCTCCCCTCGTGAAGCATCGCCACGAGGCGCTCGCGACGGCGCGACCGCGTCACGTCGCGCGTGCCGCCGACGATGCCGGTGACGTTCCCCCCGGCGTCGTATCTCGGAACCTTCGTCGACGTCACCCAGCGGTCCCGTCCGTCCTCGACGTAGTGTTCGACGACGTCGACCTGTGGCTCCCCCCGTTCGCGGATGCGGCGCTCCTGCTCGTAGAGCGCGTCGGCGAGGTCGGGATGGAGCAGTTCGTAGTCCGTGAGCCCCGCTAGCTGGTCGCGGTCGTACCCCTGTGGCTGTGTCGTCGGCCGACTGCCCACGGCGAAGCGGCCGTGGTCGTCCTTGACGTAGACGTCTTCCGGAAAGTGCTCGAAGAAGTCCGCGAGCAGTCGCTCCGCCGAGTCGAACCCGTCGTCGCCGGTCGCCGCACAGCGCAGTCGATGCGCCAGCAGTTCGCCGCGTTCGGGCGGGACGTACACGGCGTCGGCGGCCCCCGCCTCGAGGGCCTCGACGGCGACCGCGGCTCCCGGAAAGCCGATAGCGTAGAGCACGACCGGGCAGTCGACGGCCGCGATCGCCGTCTCGACGCCGGCGACGCCATCCCGTTTCGGCGTCGTCGTCTCGTCGTGGACGACGACCACGAGGTCGTACCCGTCGGTGTCGGTCTCGGCGAGCGATTCCGGGTCGGTCACGTGGTCGATCTCGAACCCGCGTTCGGCGAGTTGACCCGCTAAGACGTCGAGTCGTCCACTCCCGTCCGCGAACAGGATCCGAACCACCTGTTTGTCGTCCACTCCCATACCACCACTTCGTTACCGGACAGTAACCACCGCGGCAGATAACCGTTCCCCTCGGAGAATCAGCGGGAAAAACCCGACTCGCTCGCCGTCTGGTCGCCGACTAGTCGTCGAGCGCGACGTAGGTCGTCCCGATGATGCGGTCGTCCTCGTTCAGTCGGTCGAGGATCTCCGCGCCGGGCTGGGAGTCGAGGTTGTACACCGAGAGCGCCTCCCCGCCGATGGTCTCGCGGCCGTTGAACATCCCCGCGATGTTTATGTCGGAGTCGCCCAGGACCGTCCCGATGAAGCCGATGGTGCCCGGCTCGTCCTTGTTGCGGACGACGAGCATGTGCCCGTGCGGGACGGCCTCGATGCGGTGGTTGTCGATGCGGACGATGCGGGACTCCTCGCCGCCGAACTGGGTCCCACAGACCGACACCGACTCCTCGCCGTCGGAGACGGTGACGGTGATGAGGCTCTGGTAGTCCTCGGCGGAGCTCGTCTTCGACTCCGTGACGTCGATGCCGCGCTGTTCGGCGATCTGCGGGGCGTTGACCGCGTTGACCTGGATGTCCGACGGCGCGAAGACGCCCTCCAGCGCGCTGGCGGTGACGTACTCGACGTCCTCGTCGGCGATGTCGCCGGCGTAGGTCACTTCGACGGAGCTCATGTGGCTACCGAACAGCTGGACGGCGATGCGACCGGCCGTGCTGGCCAGTTCGAGGTACGGCTCGACGCGCTCGAAGGTCGCCCGGTCCAGCGACGGCGCGTTGAGCGCGTTCGCCACTGGCTGGTGGTCGAAGGCGGCGATAACCTGGTCGGCAGTCGAGGTGGCGACGTTCTCCTGTGCGGCCTCCGTCGACGCGCCGAGATGCGGCGTGAGGATGACGTCCTCGACGCCCAGCAGGGGGCTGTCCTCGGGGAGCGGCTCCTCGCCGAAGACGTCCAGCGCCGCGCCCTTGAGGACGCCGTCCTCGACGGCCTCGGCCAGCGCGGGCTCGTCGATGATGCCGCCGCGGGCGCAGTTGACGACGTAGCCGCCCTCCAGTTGAGCGAGTTCCTCCTCGCCGATCATGTTCTCGGTCTCGGGGGTCAGCGGCGTGTGGATGGTGACGAAGTCCGCGGCGTCGAGGCAGTCGTCGAGATCGTCGACCAGTTCCGCGCCGAACTGCTTCGCGCGGTCCTCGCTGATGTAGGGGTCGAACGTGACGATGTCCATTCCCAGGTTACCGAGGCGCTTGGCGACCTCCTGGCCGACGCGACCGAAGCCGACGACGCCCAGCGTCTTGTTGTTGACTTCGGTCCCGAGGAACTCGCCTTTCGCCCACTCGCCGGCCTTCATGCGGTCGTGAGCTTGCGGGATGGAGCGAGCGGTGGCGAAGGCCATCGCGACGGTGTGTTCGGCGGCGGCGCGGACGTTGCCCTCGGGGGCATTGGCGACGATGACGCCGTGGTCGGTGGCGGCGTCGATGTCGATGTTGTCGACGCCGATCCCCGCCCGGCCGACGATGACCAGCTCGGGAGCCGCCGAGAGCACTTCGTCGGTGACTTCGGTGCCCGAGCGAACGATGAGCGCGTTCGCGTCCGACACCGCGTCGAGGAGCGCGTCGCCCTCGACGTCGTAGGCTGTCTCCACTTCGTGGCCCGCCTCGCGTAACCGGTCGAGACCGGCGTCGGCGATGGGGTCCGTGACGAGTACCTTCATACCCGACCGAACTTACCGGGGGGGCATAACGCTTGTTTTCTCGGAACGCACTGACGGGACTCCGCGACAGTATCGGCCGGTTTCGCCGTCTGAAACGCGCGTTGAAAAATTTCGGGAGCGTTCGATCGCTCTACCGGTCGCTCGCCGAGACTCGCGCGCCGAGCGTCCGCCAATCCGACGCGGACGTGGCCTCGCCGTCGGTCGCGCCCGACGACTGTGTCCCTCGTGGCGTCCGCACACCGAACGAGAACACCGGGGCTATCGGGGTCGATGCTCGGCTCGAAAAGGCGTCTTCCGGATGGGCCGACTTACCGCCACTCCGGGAGCGATGCGGCGTCGGAAAGCGGGAGTGTCATATAGGCGTCGTCCTGCGAGATATCTGCGATGACGAGCGTTTCAGTCTGACCTTCCTCGACGGAAGCCATGACTTCTGCGTCTTCGGCGACCTCCGCTGGGGCAACCGTGTCCGGCTCCATGCATGATAATATGTAACACCCACATATAAACGTAGCGGAATCACCGTCCGACGTGGGAGTACGTGCTACAATTCTGAACAAAAGAATCGTCAGTAAGTCGTAATGAATCTCGTTCGGAGCACGGAGAGACGAGCCCGATGTCCCTCGTTTTGTAGCGGAAAGAGGCGCTGCGGGAGAGAGTATACCGGGACGGATCCGATTCTTGGATACGCGATGTGAACATACCAGTTTTCGGTGGATTCTCTCCGCGCCTCGCCGTGCCGGCGCTCGTGTCTCCCCCGACCGGTCCGATCCAGTTCGGCACCCCGGCCTCGACATCGACGGCGGGAGACGGCTTCGTCGGACGATAACTCCCGGACGAGACCAGTGGATGTTAAGGACTTAGTAGATGCGGGGAGGAAGGTACGGCAGTATGAACGTTGCAGACGCGATGACGCCGCGCTCGGAAGTCGTCACGGTCGAGATTCCGGGTACCCGTGACGACGTGCTGGAGTACCTCCAAGAGCGGGCGTTCTCGTCCGTCCCCGTCATCAAAGAGACAGACGGCGGCGAGGAGTTCCGCGGGATCGTCTCTCGCGAGACGCTCATCAACAACCCCGACGAGGACCAACTCGCGATTCTGGTCGAGGAGACGCCGACGATCACGGCCGACGCGAGTATCGAGGAGGCCGCGCGGCTGATGGTCACCGAGGCGGCGCGTCGAGTCCCCGTCGTCGACGGCGAGTTAGAGGGCATCGTCACGATCACCGACGTCGTCCACGCCATCGCCAACGGCGACGTCGACGGGGACGCCGAAGTCGGCGGACTCGCCCGGAGCGACATCAACTGCATCTACGTCGAGACGCCCCTGACCGTCGCCGAACGGGAGCTCTCCCACGCGGAGGTCCCCTACGGCATCGTCTTAGACGACGGCGGCGAGATGGCCGGCGTGCTGACCGAAGTCGACATCATCGACGTGGCCCGCGTCGTCGAGGGCGAAGACGACACCGGTGACTCCATCGCCAATCAGGACGACGAGTGGGCCTGGGAGGGCATCAAGGCCGTCGGCGGTCGCTACATGCCGACCCGCAACGTCGAGTTGCCGACCGAACCCGTTCGGGAGTTCATGACCGCCGACGTCGTCACCGTCAGCAAGCGTCGGACCGCGCGGGAGGCCGCTCAGCAGATGATCGAACACGACATCGAACAGATCCCGCTGATGGCGGGCAACGAACTCGTCGGCATCGTCCGCGACGTCGACCTGCTGGAGGCGCTATGAGCGAGGGCGAACGGCTGACCGAGCTGGCCAAGCGACGCGGCTTCTACTTCCCGTCCGCGGGCGCGTACGGCGGCGCTTCGGGCTTCTGGACCTACGGCCCGCAGGGCGCGGCGCTCAAATCGAACATCGAGGACGCGTGGCGCGACCGCTTCGTCGTCCGCGAGGGCCATCAGGAGATCTCCGCGCCGGACGTGATGCCCGAGCCGGTCTTCGAGGCGTCGGGCCACCTGGAGGGCTTCGACGACATGATCATCGAGTGTCCCGGCTGCGGCGCGACCCACCGCGCCGACCACCTCGTCGAGGACGAGACCGACATCGAGGAGGCCGAGTCCCTGCCGAACGAGGAGATCATGGATATCATTGCCGACCACGGCATCGAGTGTCCCTCCTGTGGCGAGTCGCTTTCCGGCGTCTCGGTCGACAACTTCAACCTGATGTTCGAGACGAACATCGGCCCCGGCAGTTCCTCGCCGGGCTACCTCCGCCCGGAGACCGCACAGGGCATCTTCGTGGAGTTCCCGCAGCTCTCGGAGTACGCCCGCAACCAGTTGCCCTTCGGCGTCGCCCAGATCGGGAAGGCCTACCGGAACGAGATCTCCCCGCGGAAGTCCCTCGTGCGCGTGCGCGAGTTCACGCAGGCCGAACTCGAACACTTCGTCGACCCCGAGGACGACGAACCGCCGCTCGAAGCCGTCGAGGACGTGACGCTGCCGCTCTACTCCGGCGAGAGCCAGCAGGCCGAGGACGGCGGCGTCGAGAGGCTGACCGTCGGCGAGGCCGTCGAAGACGGCGTCATCGCGAGCGACTGGGTGGCCTACTACCTGGGCGTCGCCCGCGACTGGTACGAGCGCATCGGCGTCGACATGGACCGCTTCCGGTTCCGTCAGCACCTCCCGGGCGAGCTCGCCCACTACGCGTCGGACTGCTGGGACGCCGAGACCGAGATCGACGGCGACTGGATCGAGGTCACCGGCTTCGCCTACCGGGGCGACTACGACCTGCGGAAACACGCCGACCACTCCGGCGAGGACTTCACCGTCTTCAAGCAGTACGACGAACCCGTCACGGTCGAACGACCGACGGTCGACCCCGACATGAGCTATCTCGGTCCCGAGTTCGGCGGCGACGCGCAGGCCGTCGCGGACGCGCTCGAAGCGCTGGCCGAGCGCGACCCGGATGCCTTCGAAGGCGACGAGGTGACCGTCGAGGTCGACGGCGATTCGTATACGGTGCCGGTCGAGGAGACGAACTTCAGCGTCGAGGAGGTGACCGAGAACGGCGAGCACGTCCGACCGCACGTCGTCGAACCCTCCTTCGGCGTCGGTCGCCTCATCTACACCGTCCTCGCGCACGCCTACACCGAGGACGAGGTCGACGGCGAGGAACGCACCTACCTCGACCTCCCGCCCGAACAGGCCCCGACCACCGTCGGCGTCTTCCCGCTGATGGACAAGGACGGCATGGCCGAGTACGCGGGCGACATCGCGGACGCGCTCCGGGAGGCCGGCCACTCGGTCACCTACGACGACTCGGGCGCGATCGGCCGACGCTACCGCCGACAGGACGAGGTCGGCACGCCCTACTGCGTCACCGTCGACTACGAGAGTCTCGAAGAAGACACCGTCACCCTCCGCGAACGCGACTCCACCGAGCAGACGCGGGTCTCAATCGACGGCCTCGCCGAGACGCTCGACCGCCTCGTCGACGGGGAGACGACCTTCGACGCCCTGTAAGATGGCCGACGAGGTCGCCCGGCGGCTCGTCCACGTCACCGGCTCGACGGTGCCGCTCGCGCACGTTCTCGCCCCCACCGTCGTCACCTGGCGGGTCGTCCAGGCGTTCCTCGCGCTCTCGCTCGCCGTCGTCGTCGTCCTGGAGTTCCTCCGCCTCTCCGTCGGGTTGGACTGGGCGATCTACGACCGACTGACGCGGCCCTACGAGCAGGACAACCCGGCGGGCTACGCGCTGTACATCGTCGGGATGGCCCTCGTCGCGGGTTCGGTCGGCGTCCTCGGCATGCCCGTCGCCGTCGCCGTCTCGGCGATGTTGATGCTGGCCATCGGCGACCCCATCAGCGGCCTGCTCGGCTCCAACGACGCCAGCACCGTCAAGCAGGTCTGGGTGTTGCTGGCGATGTTCGGCGTCTGTACGCTGCTGGCCTCGCCGTTCGTCCCGCCCGCGGCGGCGGTCCTCGGTGGCCTGGCCGCGACGTTCGCCGACGGCGTCAAACCCACCGTCGCCGGCTACGTCGTCGACGACAACTTCTCGATCCCCGTCCTCGCCGCCGCGGCGATGTGGGCCGGCGTGGCGTTTCTCGGTGGCTTCTGAACCGCTCGATAGCGACACCACCACCGACCGTGCCGAGCGAACCGCGAGCGCTTCACTTTCACCACGCTACCTGAATCCTTAACCGGCATCGGGACGAACGCCACCCCAATGGCGACCGCCGACGCCGACGCAGACGCCGGTGGGGAGTACGTCGAGCACCCGCTGGTCACCGACGATCTGCTGGAGAACCGTCGGTATCAGGTCGAACTCGCCGACGTGGCCGAACACGGCGACACGCTCGTCTGTCTGCCGACCGGCCTCGGGAAGACGACCGTCTCCCTGCTGGTGACCGCCCGACGCCTCGCCACCGTCGGCGGCAAGTCCCTCCTGCTGGCCCCGACGAAACCGCTCGTCCAGCAACACGCCGAGTTCTACCGCGAGGCGCTGACGATTCCCGACGACGAGATCGTCGTCTTCACCGGCGAGGTCCGCCCCGACGACCGCGCCGACCTCTTCACCGACGCCCGAATCGTCATCGCCACGCCGCAGGTCGTCGAGAACGACCTCGTCGGCAACCGGATCGACCTCGGGCCGGTCACCCACTGCACCTTCGACGAGTGCCACCGCGCGACCGGCGACTACGCCTACAACTACATCGCCGACCGCTACCACGCCGACGCCGGGAACCCCCTCGTCACCGGCATGAGCGCCTCGCCCGGTGACGACGAGGAGGCCATCTTGGACGTCTGTGAGAACCTCGGCCTCTCGGAGGTCGCGGTGATGACCGAGGACGACGCCGACGTGGCCGAGTACACCCACGACACGAGCGTCGAGTGGAAGCGAATCGAACTGCCGGAGGTGGTAATCGAGATCCGCGACGCCGTCAACGAGGTGGTCGCCGACCGCCTGGCGGAACTGAAAGAACTCGGCATCACCAACAAGTCTTCGCCGGACGTCTCCGAGCGCGAGATCCAAGGAATGCAGGCCGAGCTCCGGAAGCTGATGGACAACGACCAGAGCGAGGGGTACCAGGGGATGAGCTTCCTCGCGGAGATCCGGAAGCTCCGGACGGCGGTCACCTACGTCGAGACCCAGAGCGTCGAGTCTCTGCGGCGGTACTTCGAGCGCTTGAAGGAGGCCGCGCGCTCCTCGGGCGCGTCGAAGGCCGACCAGCGGCTCGTCAGCGAACCCAAGATCCGCGAGGCGATACGGAAGGCCCGCGACTACGACGACCTCCACCCGAAGTTCCGCCGCACCCGGATGCTGCTCGCCGAGACGCTCGGCATCGAGAACGGCGAGCGTGTCATCGTCTTCACCGAATCGCGGGACACCGCCGAGACCCTCGTCGACTTCCTCTCGGAGCACTTCCAGACCGAGAAGTTCGTCGGCCAGAGCGACACGGAGGGCAGCGAGGGAATGACCCAGAAAGAGCAACAGGAGACGCTCGATCGCTTCCGCAGCGGGGAGTTCGAGGTGCTCGTCTCCACCTCCGTCGCCGAGGAGGGGCTGGACGTCCCCGAGGTCGACCTCGTCCTCTTCTACGAACCGGTCCCCACCGCCATCCGCGCCATCCAGCGGAAGGGCCGGACCGGCCGACAGGCCGAGGGTCGCGTCGTCGTCCTGCTCGCCGAGGACACGCGCGACGAGGCGTATTTCTGGAAGGCCAGGAACGACCAGAAGCGGATGAAACACGAGCTGAACGACCTCAAGAGCGCCGCCGGCGAACTCGAAGCCCGACTCGACCAGACTGGGCTGGACGAGTACGAGGACGCCGACGGGACCGGCCAGGCCAGCGGATCGGGCGCAGTCGACAGTTCCAGTGGAAGCGGGGGGGTAGCCGAGACTGCCGAGGCGACGGCCACTCCAGCCGAAACTGAGGGCGGATCGGCGACCGGAGAGAGCGAGGGTCCGGACGCCGACGCCGCCGCCGGTGCCGACGGTTCCGGTGACAGCGACGGTGACGGCCAGACCGGTCTCGACGCCTTCGCCGGCGAGGACGTGGCCGCGACCGAGACCGGGGCGAGCGAGGCGGAACTCGACGGCACCGTCGCGGCCGCCGACGGCGACGACGGGATCGAGATCGTCGCCGACCAGCGCGAACTGGACTCGACCATCGCCCGCGACCTCTCGACGCGCGAAGGCGTCGAGACGCGACTGGAGACGCTCGCCGTCGGCGACTACGTCCTCTCGGACCGCGTCGTCGTCGAGCGCAAGACGGTGGCTGACTTTTTGGATACCCTGACTGGCGGCGACCGCTCGATGTTCGAACAGGTCGGCGACGCCACCCGCCACTACGCCCGCCCCGTCGTCGTCATCGAGGGCGAGGACCTCTACGGGTCTCGGAACGTCCACCAGAAGGCGATCAACGGCGCGCTGGCGTCGCTGGCCGTGGACTTCGGCGCGAGCGTGATGCACACCGCGGACGAGGGCGAGACGGCCGACCTGCTAGAGGTCATCGCCGGCCGCGAGCAGGACGACGGCGACCGCGAGGTGAGCGTCCACGGCGAGAAGCAATCGAAGACCCTGCCCGAACAGCAGGAGTACGTCGTCGCCTCGGTCGCCGAAGTCGGTCCGGTCACCGCCCGCAGTCTCCTCGACCACTTCGGCAGCGTCGAGGCGGTGATGACCGCGGCCCACGAGGACTTACTCGACGTCGACGGCATCGGCGACGTGACCGCAGAGCGCATCCGCGACGTGGTCGGTGCCGACTACGAACCCTGAGTCCGCCTTCCGCGTCTATTTCGCTCGCGGCGGATAGCGGCGTTACCGACGCTAGCGTCTCGTCGCGTCGAGCGCTTCGGCCGCCTCGCGGGCCGCCGCGAGGTAATCCTGAGCCTCCCTCGGGTTCTCGGTGGCCGCGGCCCGCTCCGCGAACCGTCGGACCGTCTGCGCGAGCGCCGTCTCCGCCGCCGCGAGGTCGGTCGCCACGTCGCCGCCCGACTCGGACCGGGCGGCGGTTCGAGTCGAAGCGGAGGGGGTCGACCGACCGGCCGGCGACGGCTGTCGACGGGCAGAATTCCGCTGTGGGTCCTCTTCCCGCGATTCCGTGCCGGCATGGTCGGTCCCGGCACCTTCCGCCGGCTGTTCACCCCCCGCTTCGGCTGGAGTGCGCTCCGGGTCGGCCGACGGTATCTCCTGGGACGTCTCCCGGACCTCGCGCTCCGACCGGCCGGCGGTCGGGTCCTCGGTAGCGGGCCGTCCGCTGGCCGTCTGCTCGCCCGTCGAACCGGTGGCGGGCGAGTCCGTGCCGGCCGGCGCTTCGTCGCCGGCTTCGCCGTCGGCGGCCGCACTCTCGTCGTCCCCGCCGAACTGGACGCGGGCCTCCTCGCTCGGGTTGGCGACCTCGATGTGGTCGCCTGACTCCCCGCTCGCGTCCGGTCCGCTCTCGTCGTCCGCTCCGTCTCCGGTCGTCTCCGTCTCGTCGTCGGCCTCGGCTTCCTCCCGCGAGATCGGTTTCTGGCAGGTGGGACAGAACTCCTGGCCGTCGTAGCGGAAGACGGGATCCCCGCAGTCCGAACAGTGAGCGTTCGTCATCGTCGCGCCCTTCAACAGGAGTTCGCTCATCTGTTCGGTCGCCTCGCGTTTCTCCTCCTCGGCCTCGAACCTCTCGCGTAACTTCTCGCGCTCGGCCTCTTTGTCGAAGTCGCTCATACCCGATGCAACGCCGCGGGGCTGAAAACCCTTTACGGGTAGCGACTGGCGAACGGGGGCTCCGTTCCGGTGGAGAGGCGTTCCGACGGGCCTCTCGTGGCGGACTTGTTCATCGTCGTTTGCCCGGATGAAGGGGGTTTCGACACGTTTAACGTTCGCGCGGCAGGCGTTTCGAATGGTATGACAAAGGTAAGCGTAGTCGGCGCGGCCGGAACGGTCGGCGCTGCGGCAGGGTACAACATCGCGCTCCGCGACATCGCCGACGAAGTCGTCTTCGTCGACATCCCCGACAAGGAAGAGGACACCATCGGGCAGGCCGCCGACACCAATCACGGCATCGCCTACGACTCGAACACGACGGTCCGACAGGGCGGCTACGAGGACACCGCCGGCTCGGACGTCGTCGTCATCACGGCCGGCATCCCCCGCCAACCGGGCCAGACCCGCATCGACCTCGCGGGCGACAACGCGCCCATCATGGCGGACATCCAGTCCTCGCTGGACGAACACAACGACGACTACATTTCGCTGACCACGTCGAACCCCGTCGACCTGCTGAACCGCCACCTCTACGAGGCCGGCGACCGCTCGCGCGAGCAGGTCATCGGCTTCGGCGGTCGTCTCGACTCGGCGCGCTTCCGCTACGTGCTCTCGGAGCGCTTCGACTCGCCGGTCCAGAACGTCGAAGCGACCATCCTCGGCGAACACGGCGACGCGCAGGTGCCCGTCTTCTCGAAGGTCCGCGTCGACGGGGCCGACCCCGACTTCACCGACGACGAGCGCGAAGAGATCCTGGGCGACCTCCAGGAGTCCGCGATGGACGTCATCGAGCGCAAGGGCGCGACCGAGTGGGGCCCGGCCCGCGGCGTCGCCCACATGGTCGAGGCCATCGTCCGGGACACGGGCGCAGTCCTGCCCGCGTCGGTCAAGCTACAGGGCGAGTTCGGCCACGAGGACACCGCATTCGGCGTCCCCGTCCGACTCGGCAGTAACGGCGTCGAGGAGATCGTCGAGTGGGACCTCGACGACTACGAAGAAGAGCTGATGGCCGAAGCGGCCGAGAAGCTCTCCGACCAGTACGACGAGATCGAATAAAGCGAGTGATAGCGGGCGTCTCTCGTCCCGTCCACTGTCCGCCGCTTTCGCTCTTTCTAGGACTCTCGAATCGTCTCCGGAACCTGAATCGAGTAGCGCCCGTCTTCCTGCAGGGCGACGATGTACTCCTCGCGGTCGTACAGCTCCATCAGATTGAGTTCGTACTGCCCCGGTTCGAGCACCTTGATCGACTCGAACTGGTCGTTGAGTTCCTCGCGCAGTTCCTGGAGGTCCGGGCGGTCCGCTTCGTCGGGTTCCTCGGATTCGTCCTCGTCCGTCTCCACCGGCTGGAACCGGTGTTCCGTCTCGGAATCGCCCTGCGCCGCGGAGATCTCGTCGGGCGAAACCACGTCGCCGCGAGCGCTCGCCTGTGCGGCGTCTTCCGCGTTGGCGGCCTGTCCTTCGGCTGAGTCGGCCGCCGGTCCGTCGGCGTCCTCGGTCGCGCCGGCAGACGCCCCCGCGCCGGCGTCCGCCTCGGGTTCGGCACCGATAGTCGGCTGCTCGTCTTCGCCCGACGGACCGCCGACGAAGTCTCGAACCGTCGCTGCGGTCTTGCCGACCGTGCGCGCGACCGCGCTGTCGCCGCCCGGTGGCTCCGGCGGTTCCGGCGGTTCCGCGTCGCTATCGGGCGGCGTCCCGCTGTCGACGCCGTCGGGGCGGAACTGGAACTTGTTGCCGCCGCAGTTCGGACAGCCCGAGAGCATCTCCTTCGAGCCGTCGTCGAACACGCGGCCACAGTTCGTGCACTGGTGGGGCATTATTTCCGGGAGACGAGCGCGCTGATGAGGGTTTCGTCCTTGTGGAGCGTCTGGATCTGGTTGGCCGGCCCGATAACGGTCAGTTTCTTCGTCGACTCTTTGCCCATGATACGGTCCAAGATGCTCGCGTCGGCGGCCTCGGATTTGGGGTAGGTCTCGATCTCGATGCCGTTGAACTCGTCGGGGCTGATCTCGGTCATCGTCACCTCGATGAGTCGGGACTCCTCGTCCGGCGAGAGCCCCTCTTCGAGGATGACGATGTTGCCGTCTCGCACCCCGTCGAGAATCATCCGTATCTTCTCCATCGAGGCCATCCCGTCCATCCGTTCCCCGCTGATGAGGTCTATCTGGACGCCGTCGTCCTGTCCTTTGATTTCTGCCATTCTAGTTCACCCGAAGTACTCCGCGATCTTGTCGTAGACCTCGTCCATGTTGTCCCCTTCCAGCGCCGAGAGCGGAATCGTCTCGTGCTGGGGGTAGGCGTTTCGAATCCGCTGGACCGACGAGTCCTCCAGGTCGATCTTGTTCGCGAGAATCAACACCGGGAGGTCCTGACTCTCGATGATACCGATGAGCATCGTGTTGACCTGCGTGAACGGATCGGTCGAGGAGTCGAGCACGTAGATGACGCCGTCGACGTCCTCGCGAAGCCAGTGCATCGCCTCCGCGACCCCTTCCGTGGCTTCCCGGGAACGGCGTACGGCGTCGTCTTTCTCCATGTCGTGTTCGAGGAACTCGGTGTAGTCGACTTTCGTCGTGACACCGGGCGTGTCGACGATGTCGATGGTCACCTTCTTTCCGTCCCGCTCGATCTCGACGTTCTCCTTTCGCCGCGCGCGGCGCGTCTCGTGGGGGACGTGACTCTCCGGGCCGACGGCGTCGCCGGTCCAGTCCCGCGCGATCCGATTCGCAAGCGTCGTCTTGCCCGCGTTCGGCGGGCCGTAGATACCGATCCGCTTCGGGTCTTCTTCAGAGAACAGCGTCGATGCTGCCCGCGAAATGCTATCTTTGAGGTTTGTTAACAATCCCATCCTATCCTCCGGCCGCCCGGACGTGCCGAACTGGCGGCTTCTGCCCGTAGAAGACAGACGAATTCACTTAAGGCTACGTCAGACATATGAAATGACTCTGATATAATTGGCTGTCGAATATATGGGATCTTACTGCGCTTCCTCTTTCAGCAGGATCGACTGAGAGACCGTCGGGGTGTCCGAAAGCGACGAAAACAGCATTCTCTATCGATATTCACCCCTGTCACAGTATATCGATCGTCTAATCGATGTTAGAGTAGACAGGTGAGAGAGCGAGAGTGAAGCGGTCGAGAGTTTGTCAATATGGAGAGGTGACGCGAGACAGCAGGCGTTAGGTGAGCCGGGCGGAGCCGATATGTCAGAATGGGTCCAGAGTAGGTGGACGGGAAACAACGGTGGGCGGGATAGGTTCCCCCCCCACCCCTTCGTTTCGGGTGGAACCGGCAGTAGGTCCGTCATCGGGACCGCGCGACGGCCGATTCGAGAGCGTTCGAGGAGGGCTCGTCGCGACCTAGACTAGCGGTGAATGGACTGACAGAGACTAAAACACTAGTCTAGCCGTACACCACAACTACTAGTCACTTCTTCCTCTCTAGTGCGGGTTTGGTTTTTGTGATACCCTATTAAATCTTTCCTAGACTAGCGACCGACCGCTGCTGACTCACACCCCCACCCACCTTCTTGAGCCATTCCACCCGAAACGAAGGGGTGGGGGGGTCCTCCGGAATTCGGGTTAGAGGTCTCTCCGTCATCTCTCTCGGAAGTGGTAACCACCTCTTACGACGACGGTCGGAGCGATCGCGATCGAGCAACTGCCATAGGTCAACTTCCCCGTGGTTCGGCTCGAATCGACTCACTACCCTCTCTCGCTCGTAGCCAGCCGGTGGTACCACCGCCCTAACGACTGGCTATCGGTCGTCTTCCAAAACCGCGATTCAGAGCGTCTCTTCCCATCGATGGCGACGTTTCAGGTCCAGTCGAGAGCGGCATACGACCGAAATATTTAATATGCAATCAGCCACGGGTTCATGTGGTTCAACTGGACGCACCCGAGAGCGTCGAAACCCGTCAGCGATGGCAAAAACGCGCCTGTCGCGTCCGCTCTCCCTGTGCGTGCCCGTCTTTCCACTCGAAACGAAGGGGTAGCTCTCCGAGCATGACTGACCCAAGCGACGACCCGGACACGGAGCCTGAGACGCCGGAGGACGATTCGTACGACCTCTCAGCGGACGAGCAGTCCGACGAGACGCGATCGGGGATGCCGGATCTCGACGACGTCGTCCTCGACAACCTCGATACCGGCGACAGTGACGACTCCGACGAGGCCTCCCGCGGATTATTCGACGACTTACTGGAGGGCGAACCGATATTCGAGAACAAAGAGGTGCTTCGCCCCTCCTATACGCCGCACAAACTCCCCCACCGCGAGGAGCAGATCAACAACATGGCGACTATCCTCGTCACGGCGCTCCGCGGGGATACGCCCTCGAACATCCTCATCTACGGGAAGACGGGGACGGGCAAGACTGCCAGCGCCAAGTTCGTCAGCGAAGAACTGGAGACGACGTCACAGAAGTACGAGGTCCCCTGCGAGGTCGAGTACATCAACTGCGAGGTGACGGATACGCAGTACCGCGTCCTCGCGCAACTCGCCAACAAGTTCATCAACAAGAACGTCGAGGTGATCGACGACCGGCTCGGGGAACTGAACGACCTCGCTTCGCGCGCACGCGAAGACGACGCCGCCCTCGCCGACGCCGCCTTCGGGAGCGTCGACGCGATCGAAGACGAGATCGACTCGTTGGCCGCGGACAAGGAGGAGTTCGAGGAAGTGCCGATGACGGGGTGGCCCACCGATCGAGTGTATTCCTCCTTTTTCGAGGCCGTCGATTACCACGAGCGAGTGGTCGTCATCATGCTCGACGAGATCGACAAACTCGTCGAGAAGTCGGGCGACGACACGCTCTACAATCTCTCGCGGATGAACTCCGAGCTGGATAACTCCCGGGTCTCCATCATGGGAATCTCGAACGACCTGAAGTTCACCGACTTTCTGGACCCCCGCGTCAAGTCGAGCCTCGGCGAGGAGGAGATCGTTTTCCCGCCCTACGACGCGAACCAGCTGCGAGACATCTTGCAGGCACGGGCCGACGTCGCGTTCAAGGGCGATGCGCTCTCCGAGGACGTCATCCCGCTGTGTGCGGCCTTCGCCGCACAGGAACACGGTGACGCCCGGCGCGCGCTCGACCTCCTGCGGACCGCGGGCGAACTCGCCGAGCGCGACCAGACCGACCACGTCGAGGAGGGCCACGTCCGGCAGGCCCAGGAGAAGATCGAACTCGACCGGGTCGTCGAGGTGGTCCGGACGCTCCCGACCCAATCGAAGATCGTCCTCTTCGCGATCATCCTCTTGGAGAAGAACGGCGTCCGCAACATCAACACCGGCGAGGTGTTCAACATCTACAAGAACCTCTGTGAGGAGATCGACGCCGACGTCCTGACACAGCGTCGGGTCACGGACCTCATCTCCGAGTTGGACATGCTCGGCATCGTCAACGCCGTCGTCGTCTCGAAGGGCCGGTACGGCCGGACGAAGGAGATCTCGCTGTCGGTGCCGACCGAAGAGACCGAAGCGGTCCTGCTCTCGGACTCCCGACTCGGCGACATCGACGACGTGCAACCGTTCGTACAGGCGCGATTCGACAACTGAAACGCTACGCGGCGGCAGTTCCGTTCTGCTGGGGGACCGGGTCGTTCGCCGAGGTGACCGGCCCCGATTCGAGCGCTGCGGCCCGATTCCACCCGAGTCTGATCTCTCCCAACAGCGGGACGCGCCACTCGGCGGTCCCGACGACCCACGACGCCTCGACGGGTTCGCTGATGGGGCTCATCCCGACCTGATCGTAGCGGGCGTTGTTGTCGCCCTTGGTGATGAACCCGGCGTGGGGAGCGGGGCAGTGAGTGAGTTCGGCGCAGTCGTCGGCCGCTCCGATGGCCGCGGGGTCGGCGCGGTCGTACCAGTTCTCGCCGTCCTCGACGTAGAACATCGCTCGGTGGATGATGGGCGTCGTTCGGGTGTCACCGTCGGGGGCGTAGACGATGACGTCGCCGGGCCGCTGGAAGCGGACGTAACTCTCTCCACGCTGGTAGGTCACGACGCCGTGAGTGGCGTTCGGTCCGGCGAACCGCTCCTCTTCCATGACGAACACGAGGTCGCCCTTCTGGATGTGAGGGTCCATGCTGGGGCTCTCGATGGCGACCAGCGGCGGCCAGACGCCGCTGACCGAGAACAACAGGAGGCCGACCAGCAGGACGGCACCGGCGCTGCCGACGACGTCCTTCACGTAGACCAGTGCGCCGGGACCCCCGTCGTCACCGATCGCCGACAAACCCTCGTCGCTGGACATTCCTATGGGGGTACTGCCAGACGGGCAATCAACGTTCCGCTGTCGGAGCTACGTCGCGCGGTTCTGCGGCGGCGACTGCGCCGGCCGCGTCGGCTGCGTCTGGAGGCGGATCCAGCCTAACCCCGGTATCCGGAGCTCCGCCGTGCCGATGACCCACTCGGCGCGGACGACGCCGCTAGTGGTCGTCGCCTGGTCGTACGCGTCGTTGTTGTCACCCTTCGTGATGAAGCCGGCGTGGGGGGCGGGACAGTTGCGCAGTTCGGCGCAGTCGTCGGCCCCGCCGACGGCGTCGGGGTCGGCGCGGTCGTACCAGTTCTCGCCGTCCTCGACGTAGAACATCGCCCGATGGATGACGGCCGTCCGACGTTCGCTCCCGTCCGGTTCGTAGATGATGACGTCGCCGGGCTGTTCGAAGCGGACGTACCCCCCGGCGCTGCGAGCGGTGACGACGCCGTGGACGGCGTTCGGCCCAGAGAACCGTTCCTCGTCCATCAGAAACACCATGTCGCCGGTGTCGATGTGCGGTTCCATGCTCCCGCTCTCGATGGCGACCAGCGGCGGCCAGATACCGCTGACCGCGAACAGGAGCGCGCCGACGAGCAACACCGCGCCGACGCTCGACCCGATGTCGCGGACGTACACCGCTACCGGGACGCTCTCGTCGTCGCCGCTCGCGTCGGCCATCTCAGAACCACCCGCTACAGACTGGCCGGTGTCGTCTGACCTCTCGTCGACAGGGTCGTCGGGGACCATCCGTACCCCGGATTGTCAGCACCCGTGCATCAATGTTGTGACGCCCGCCGAGTACCGGCCGCTCGTCTCGCGGTCACCTGCCGTGTCGCGTCCGCCCGCCGTTTCGGGTCCGCTATATTTTTGCCCGCAGACGCGGAGTACCAGGACGTGCCGCTCTCGACGCCGGCCCGGATCGTCAGCGAACTCGCCAGTCGCGGCTACAACGCCGAGCGCGAGGCCGTCACCCGACTGGCCGACGCGCCGGATTCCGCTGCCGCCCTCGAACGCGCACTGGAAACGGTGCCCGACGACGCGCTGAAGCTCACCGTCGCGCACGTCGATTCCGTTCTCGACCGCGAGGAATCGCGCGCCGACGCCACCGCGCGGCCCGGTAACTCGCCACAGCCGAACGCGACGCCGACAGACGGGGGCGACCCCTCTGTTTCGACTGGAACCGCCGCTTCCCAATCGCCGGACAGCCACGACCGAGCTCCACCCGAAACGAGGGGGTCGCGGGACGTGGACCTCTCGAAGCGAGCCATCGAAGTGGCCAACGACATGACCGGCAACTCGACGGGCACCGGCGAGTATCAGGACTTCGTCACGGTGTTTCGGGACCGCTACGAGAAACTCGCGGGCAACCTGCGCGGCCGGGTGAACCACCGACCGACGGACGCCATCCAGAACATGGCGGGGGGAAGCGAAGCGGCGCTCATCGGGATGGTCTCGGACATCCGCTCGACGGCCAGCGGGCACTGGCTGGTCGAACTCGAAGATACCAATGGGACCTTTCCGTGTCTCGTGATGAAAGACCGCCCGATCGCCGATCTGGTCCAGCAACTCCTCTTGGACGAGGTCATCGCCGTCGACGGAACGCTCGCCGACGACGCGGGCATCCTCTTCGTCGATTCGCTGCACTTCCCCGACGTCCCGCGGACCCACAAGCCCTCGACGGCCGACCGCCACGTCCAGGCGGCGCTGATATCGGACGTCCACGTCGGCAGTCAGGAGTTCATGGCCGACGCGTGGCATCGCTTCACCGATTGGTTGCACACGCCCGAGGCCGAACACGTCGAGTACCTGCTCATCGCGGGCGACATGGTCGAAGGCGTCGGGGTCTACCCCGAACAGGACAAGGAACTCGACATCGTCGACATCTACGAGCAGTACGAGGCGTTCTCGGAGTACCTCAAGGAGGTGCCGGGCGACATGGAGATCCGGATGATCCCGGGCAACCACGACGCGGTGCGGCTGGCCGAACCACAACCCGGCTTCGACGAGGAGCTGCGGGGGATCATGACTGCCCACGACGCGCGGGTCCACTCGAACCCGGCGCTGGTGACGGTGGAGGGGGTTACCATCCTCATGTACCACGGCGTCTCGTTGGACGAGGTCATCGCCGAGCTCCCCGACGAGGAGGCCAACTACGACGAGCCCCACAAGGCGATGTACCAACTCCTGAAGAAGCGCCACGTCGCCCCGCAGTACGGCGGCCACACCCGCCTCGCGCCGGAGGACCGCGACTACCTCGTCATGGAGGAGGTCCCGGACGTGTTCCACACGGGCCACGTCCACAAGCTCGGCTGGGGGAAGTACCACAACGTCCTCGCGCTGAACTCGGGGTGCTGGCAGGCCCAGACGGAGTTCCAGAAGTCCGTCAACATCGATCCCGATGCCGGTTTCGCCCCCATCCTCGATCTGGATACGTTGGATATGACGGTGCGGAAGTTCGCGTGAACCCACCTTTTTCACCCGGGGGCTCGCGCTCGCCAGCGGCGAGCGCTCAACCCCGGGCCAAAAACGTGGGCGAAAAAAGCCGGAATCGCCGTCGGCGATTCCGGTGAACCGGCGGCAAAGCCGCCGGATGCTCTCAGGTCAGCCTGCCCTTCCCTGTCTTCGTGAGCAGCGTGAACGAAGGCTCGTCAGAGTCCGCTCTGACGGTGTCTGTGCGCGATGAAACGCGCTCCCGGCCCGGCGTCGAACTGACTCTCAGATACTCCCCAGTTTGCCCCCTATTTCCACTCCAGCGACGCCGCGGGATGGCATTTTGCGCGCCGGGGTCAGCGAGAACCCTTTTGCGCCTCCCGCGACACGTTCGCCTGTGTCGAAGCCACGTCGCGCCGAAACCGAGTCTGTCGAAACGCGCCGTCGGGTGCTCGCGCTCGCCGGAACGGGCATCGCAACGGCCCTCGCGGGATGCGATGGGGCCTCTCAAACGGAGACGCCGACGCCGACGTCGGGAGAGGTGTCCGTCACGCTCACGCTCGAAAACCGGGACGACGTCGCCCGGTCCTACGAGGTCGTCGTCAATCAGGGATCCAGCGTGACCGATAGTTTCTCGGGGACGTTGCCCGCCGGCGAGTCCGTGAAGATGGTCGCGACGCTCCGGCGGACCGACGAGCAGTACGACTTCAGCATCAACAGCGAGGGCGGCCAACGGGGGCGAACGTGGGACCCCGCGGAGTGTGCCGACTTCGTCGTCGACGCAGCCATCGAGAACGGCGAACCGACGTTCGACGCGCGGTGTCTGAGCGAGGGCGAATCGCCGTCCGCGTCGCCGTCGTAGCCACCGGATCGCGGTTCGCGTCGCCGCCACTCTATTCGGCCGGGCGCTCCTCACGCCGGTCATGGAGATCGTCGAAAACACGCTCGACACCTCGATAGACGAGTTCCTCGCCCGCCCGCTGTTTTGCTTCCTCGCGCAGTCGTCGGCTGCCGGGCCGCGGGTCTCGCCGCTGTGGTTCCGCTGGGAGGACGAACAGGTGTGGCTCGTCGCGATGGAAGACGGGCGTTCGTACCCCGACCGGGTCCGGGAGTACCCCGACTGCGCGCTCGCAGTCGTCGATTTCGACCCGAAATCGGGGGCCGTCGAACACGTCGGGATGCGCGGGACGGCGACGCTCGAAGCCTACGACGCCTCCCGAGCGGGGCGGTTGCTCCGGAAGTACCTCGGTTCCGATCGAGACGAATGGGACGAGCGGTTTCGCGGACTCGGCGGCGACGGCTACGGGCTCGTCCGCTTCGACCCCGAGACGGCGGTCGCGCGCGACCAGTCTTACGCCGGGTCGCTGCAGACCTGAGCGCCGGCCCGTTCGTCCGCGACGACGGCAGATATCCGCCGGTATCCCGGATTCCGAGGGCGTGTCGCCGCTGCCAGCGAGACTTAAGGGGGTCCACCGTGACAGGGCGGGTGTATGAGCAACGACGACCGCCAGTTCGAGACAGACGCGCTCCACGTCGGACAGGAAACGCCGGACGCCGAGGCCCGCGCGCGCGCCCCGCCGATCTATCAGACCACCTCCTACGTCTTCGAGGACGCCGAGGACGCCGCCGCCCAGTTCGCCCTGGAGAAACCGGGACACATCTACTCGCGGCTGATGAACCCCACCGTCGGGATGTTGCAGGAACGACTGGCCGCGCTCGAAGGCGGGGTCGGGGCCGTCGCCACCGCCTCGGGGATGGCCTCGCTCAACCTCGCGACGTTCCTGCTGGCCGACGTCGGCGACAACGTCGTCACCGCCTCCTCGCTGTACGGCGGCACCTACACCTACTACACCCACACCGCGCCGCGAAACGGCGTCGAGACGCGCTTCGTCGACACGCTGGACTACGACGCCTACGAGGAGGCCATCGACGACGACACCGCCTACGTCCACTGTGAGACCATCGGCAACCCGGCGCTCGTCACTCCCGACTTCGAGCGGCTCGCGGAGATCGCTCACGACCACGGCGTCCCCTTCTTCGTGGACAACACCTTCGCCACGCCGTACCTCTGTAACCCCATCGAGCACGGCGCGGACCTCGTCTGGAACTCCACGACGAAGTGGATCCACGGCCACGGCACCACCGTCGGCGGCGTCCTCGTCGACGGCGGGTCGTTCCCGTGGGACGAGTACGAAGAGAAGTACCCCGAGATCGCCGGCGACAACCCGGCGTACCACGGCGTCAACTTCGAAGAGCGCTTCGGCGACGCGGCGTTCACCTACGCCGCCATCGCCCGCGGCCTGCGCGACCTGGGCTGTCAGCAGTCGCCCTTCGACGCCTGGCAGACCATGCAGGGCCTCGAGACCCTCCCCGCGCGGATGGACCGCCACTGCGACAACGCGATGACCGTCGCGGAGTTCCTAGAGGACCACCCGGAAGTGTCGTGGGTCACCTACCCCGGTCTCGAGAGCCACGAGACCCACGACGCCGCGAGCGAGTATCTCGACGGCGGCTACGGCGGCATGATCACGTTCGGGCTCGAAGACGGCTACGACGCCGCCCGGACCACCGTCGAGTCCACCGAAATCGCCTCTCTCCTGGCGAACGTCGGCGACGCGAAGACGCTCGTCATCCACCCCGCGTCGACGACCCACCAGCAGCTCACCGACGAGGAGAAGGCCGCCGCGGGCGTCACCGACGACATGGTTCGCCTCTCGGTGGGGACCGAGGCGGTCGAGGACATCGTCGCGGATCTGGACCAGGCCATTGGGCAGGCGACGCGGTAGCGCCGTCGATCACGGGAACGCGACTCGGCCGTTCGACGGCCGCCGTCTGCGACCGGCGTTCGGTCCGGCGCTCAGCGACCGACTGACGGCGACAGACGCGCTCTGTTCCCACTCTGTGGGAACGCTCTCCTCGATTCAAGGGGTGGCGGGTCCAACTCTCACCTGTAGAGGGAACCAATCATGTCCACCAACACCCGACGCCTCGACGCGGAACTGTTCGGCCGCGAGACCGACTTCGAGTACTCCGAGCACTGGATCGGCTACGCCATCCTCGCGCTCCGGGTCACGATGGGGTGGGTCTTGCTGCAGGGCGGCCTCACGAAACTCATCACGTACCTCGACGCCGACCCGGCGAACGACTGGACGGCGGCCGGTTACCTCGCCAGCGCCATCCCCGAGGGCAACCCCTTCGTGGGGATGTGGGGCGCGATGGCCGGCAGCCCGATGGTCGACCTGCTCGTGATGTGGGGGCTCACCCTCACCGGGATCGGCCTCATCGTCGGCGCGTTCGTCCGCTGGAACGCGTTCTGGGGCGCGGTCATGATGATGATGTTCTGGGCGGCGAGCCTCCAGGGCGGTCTCATGGCCGGGCTCCCCATCGCCCACGGCTGGGTCGTCGACGACCACGTCGTCTACGCGGCGCTCCTGTTCGGCCTCGGTGCGATCGGCGCGGGCCGCATCCTCGGGCTGGACGCCTACCTGGAGAAACTGGAGGTCGTGAAAGAGAACGCGTGGCTCCGCGCGCTCCTCGGGTGAGGACCGTGCGGCCACCTCGTTCGCTACCCGAGAGCCCGGTGGCGGGACAGCCGAGACCGACCCTCCGCTTCGACGTGAGGGGGGACTGATATGGACCCGGCACTCGCGACCGTCCTCGTGGTGATAACCAGCGCCGTCGTGTTGGTCCTCGGCGGCGTCGTCACCCACCTCGCCTACCGAGCGGCCCGCCGGAGCGGATCGCCGGTCATGCGGCGGTTCGCCGTCGGATTCGGGCTCGTCACCCTCGGCCTCCTGCTGGGCGGCGGCGTCCACCAGATGCTCGGCTGGGGGTTTCTGGACGGCGTCCTCGTCCAACGCGTGGTGACGGCGCTGGGATTCGGCCTGCTCGTCCACTCGCTGTACAGCCACGCCGATCCCGAGTCCGCGTCGAGGTCGTGACCGCCTCGCCTCAGAGGATATCCCGTTCTTCGAGGAGGTCGTACAGTTCCTCCATCGTCGAAACGGTCACGTCACACGAGGGCGCGACGGCCGGCTTCGGTTCGAACCCGATCGCGAGCTCGGCGACCTCCAGCATCGGGAGGTCGTTCGCGCCGTCGCCGACCGCGACGGTCCGGTCGCGGTCCTCGCCGGTGATGGCCGTCGCCACTTCCAGCGCGTCGTCTTTCGTCCCCTCGATGAGCGGCCCCTCGACCTCGCCGGTGAGTTTCCCGTCGGCGACGGGGAGGCGGTTGGCGACGATGGCGTCGACTTCGACGCCTTCCTTCGCGAGTGCGGCCTCGACGCCGCGTTCGAACCCGCCGGTGAGGACGGCGACGTAGTGGCCTGCCTCGCGCAGCGCTTCGATGACCTCGCCCGCGCCGGGGCGCAGCTCCACCTCGTCGAAGGCCGCCTGCGCTTCCTCGTCGGGCAGGTCTTCGAGCAGCGCACAGCGCTGGCGCAGGCTCTCCGCGTACTCGATCTCGTCGTTCATCGCCCGCTCGGTGATGTCGGCCATGTCCTGTGCGGTGCCGTTCCGTTTCCCGAGCAACACCGTCATCTCCGAGTCCGAGAGCGTCCCGTCGAAGTCGAACGCGATTAGCATTGCCCGGTGGTTTCGCGCGGAGGGTTTCAAACCATCCGGTTTCCTCGTACGGGAGCGGTCTGTGCGAACGCGCGGCCCGACGGCCGCTGTCCCGTGAGCGGCGACGCCTTCTTCACCGATAGCACACGCGACTCGCGTCCCTAGGTATCCGAGCCGGAACGCGAACGAACAAACCGCGGCGGACCAAGTCGAACACGTCGATGTCGAACTCCCCCCTCGCCCGCGTCGCCGCGCTCGTCGACGAGTGGCTCCTGCTCTGGGTCGTTCTCGCGGTTCTCGTCGGGGTGGCCGTCCCCTCTATTGGCGCGCTTTCCCGGCTATCGACGCCGATTCTGGCGGTCATGATCGGATCGGTGTCACTGACGCTCTCGCCAGAGCGGTTCCGGGAGGTCCGAGGTCGCGCGGTGCTCGCCATCTTGCTCGCACAGACGGCGATGCCGCTTCTCGGGTTCGCGATCGCGTCCGCGCTCTCCCTGTCGCCGGCGCTGACCGCGGGGTTCGTGGTCGTCGGAGCGGTGACGCCGGAGCTGGTCACGCCGACGATGACGGAACTCGGTGGCGGCGATACGGCGCTGGCGACGACGGCGCTCCTCCTCGTCGGACTCGGCACGCTCGCGGTGGTCCCCGGCGCGACGACGGCGCTGCTGGGCGCGTCCGTCACGGTCGACGCCGTCGCCATCGTCGAGCAACTGCTGCTCGCCGTCGTCCTGCCGATGACGCTGGCCGTTTCGCTCCGGTCTCGGTGGCCGGAGCGTATCGGCGCGTACGACGACCTCTACCCGTCCGTCTCCGGCGTCATGGTCGTCCTCCTCGTCGGTATCGTCACCGCGTCGAACGCGTCGCTCGTCCGCGGCGGCGGCGTGACGCTGCTCGTCGTCGCGGGCGGCGCGGTCGCCCTCAACTGCACCGGCTACGCCCTCGGCTGGACCGTCGGGGCTCGGCTCACCCGGCCGGAACGCATCGCGACCGCCCTCTCGGTTGGAATGCGGGACTTCGCGGTCGCCGCCGCGATCCTCGTCGGCGCGGGCTTTCCCCCGGCGGCGACGCTCCCCGCGGTCGCGTTCGGTATCGTCGAGATGGCCACCAGCGCCGGACTGGCGAAGTGGTTCGGCAGGGCGCGGTGAGGTCGGCGACGAGCCGATACCGCCCTACGGCTTCGGCGGCGGCCCGTCGTACGCCCGCATGTCCTGATAGAAGTTCAACAGCGCGAACTTGAGCTTGTCCGGGGCGACGTCGACCATCTCGCTGCGCTCCTCGGGCGGGAACGTCCCGCGGACCGCGTAGTCGTGCATCTCCATCTCGGCTCCCTGCGTGTAGCGCGTGTCTAAGAGGATGCGAGCGCCGAAGTCCTCGGGCGAGCGGACCACCCGACCGAGGGCCTGTCTGGTCTTTCGAACGGTCGGGATCTCGACGGCGTAGCGCCAGCCGGCCTCTTCTGCGTCCGCGTCGTCGGCGAAGGCGGTCCCGTAGGCGTCCTGAACGGCTTCCATTCGGTCGTCGAGATGGGGGTAGGGGACGCCGACCACGACGACGGTGCGGGCGTCGTCGCCGTCGTAGCTCACACCCTCCCCGAGGGTGCCCCACAGCGAGGTAAAGAGGACGCCATCGTCGCCGTCGGTGAACGCTTCGCGGAGGTCGTGCGCCTGTTTGCCGGGTTCGTCGAGATAGCGCGTGCCGCTGACGGCGACCATGTCGTGGTAGCGCTCGGCCTCGCTGTAGGAGGGACAGAAGACGAGCGTATTTCCGGGGGTAAAGCGGATGACGTCCTCCAAGGTGCGCGCGATGGTCCGCTGGGTCTCGGGGTCGTCGCGTTCGCTCGAAAAGAGCGCGGGACCGTCGACGGAGTACGTCCGGCGGCGCTCCTCGGGGAACTGCGCGCCGTAGGCCATCGTCACCGGGTCCGAGAGGCCGACCACGTCCTCGGTCACGTCGAAGGGGCGCAACGTCGCGCTCATCAGCACCGAGGCGTGTAAGTCCTCGAAGAGGTCGCGGGTCACTTCCTCGGGGATGCAGGTGTACAGCTCGGCGCGGCCGTAGACGTCGCCGCTGCTCTCGTCCCGGCGGACGCTCGCGACGGGGTACTGGCCGGCGTCGTCGGACTCGGCCAGCCACTCGGCGAGGAACGTCGCCGCCTGCAGGGTCTGACACTCCTTGCGGGTGTCGCGTTTCCCGTCTTTGAACTCCTCCTCGTAGCGGGCGTCCAGGTCCCGGCCGAGGTCGACCGCTTTGTCGACCTCTTCGGGGAAGCCGGGGCCGGTGTATCCCTGCAGGAAGGAAAGCGTCAGGTCGTCCTTCCGATCGTCGTTGGCGACGGTGACGTCCTCCCAGCGGTCGTCGACCGCCTCGCGGTCGCCGAAGCCGAAGGAGTCCTCGTAGGTCTCGACCAGCGCGTCGCGGAACGTCTCGAGGACGTTGGCAGCGTTGGGCGCGCGCGAGTCCTCGACGCCGTCCAGTTCGTCCAGCGCCTGGTCCAGCGTGTTCTCGGTGAGCGTGCGCCGGGCGTGGTCGCGCGCCGCCGACTCGACGTTGTGAGCCTCGTCGAAGACGGCGACGACGTCCTCGGGGTCCCGGCCGAGCCAGCGGAAGAACTGCTCGCGGATGGTCGGGTCCAGCAGGTGGTGGTAGTTACACACCACGAGGTCGACGCCGTCCATCCCCTCCTTGAGCAGTTCGTACCCGCACATCCCCTGCTGCTCGGCGTACTCGTAGACGTCGTCGGGCGTGCGCACGTCGTCGTAGAGCCACGCGTAGAACTCCTCGGTGTTCTCGGTGAGGTTTCGGTAGTAGTGCTCACAGACGGAGCGCTCCTCGCGGAGTTCTTCCTGCTGCTCCTGCAGGTCGCGCAGTTCGTCGACGACGGCGTTGCGAGCGTCCATCGCCTCGCTGCTGCCAGCCTGTCCCTCTTCTAAGAGTTCGCCCTCGCGGCGTTCGAGGGCCGCGATGTCTTCCTCGACGTCGACGAGTTCGCGGGTCGTGTCCCGCAGGGCCTGACACTCCTCGTAGTCCACGTCGATGTGACACATCGACCCCTTGCCGCGGAAGACGACCGCGCGGAGGCGCTCCTTCCGCGTGATCGCGCGGGCGTCCTCGACGAACTGGCGCATCTGCTGGTGGACGTTCGTCGTGATGACGACGGTCTTGCCCGTCTCGCGGGCGTGTTCGAGCGCCGGGACCAGCGAGGCCAGCGTCTTGCCGGTGCCACACGCACCCTCGAAGAGGACGTCACGGCCCTCGTCTAAGGCGTCGTAGATAGTCGACATCGCCTCTCGCTGGTGGTCGTACGGCTGATCGTACGGGAAAAAGCGGAGGTAGCCGTCGTCGGTCGTCGCCACGGAGTCCGGTTGGTCGCTCTCGGGCAAAAGGGTTCGGCCCCGGCAGCCACTTGTCGCGTCGCCCCCAGTGTGCGAGTATGTGGCGTCCGCTGCTCGTCGTCACGGTTGTCGCCCTCGCGGGCTGTTCGGGGTTCTTGGCGACTGGCGAGGCGAGCGACGCTAGAACGACGCTGACGCCCGCGCCGGTCCCCGAACCGACGGCGACGCCGGTCGAACTGCCCCGAGAAAACGGGAGCGTCGACCTCGACAGAGTGATCGACCGACACGAGGCGGCGCTGGCCGAGCGGAGTTTCCATCGGCACGTCGAACGCGAGGGCCCGCAGAACACGCGGGACGTCTGGATCGACCGCGACGGCGGCGTCGTTCGCGTCCGGCAGACGTTCGGCCCGCTGACCGACGACGCCATCGTCGCCGGCGGCGTCGTCTATCGGAGCGTTCGCGACGACCCGGAGCGGGACTACGTAACCGACGAGAGCGACGGCCGGATTCCCTACGTCTTCTCGGCGTCCGGCGCGCCGCGGCTCAGACAGGTACTCGACGCCGAGGACTACGACCGGGTGGGGACCGTCCGACGGGTCGGTCGCCCGCTCGCGGTCGTCGCCTCGAACGACACGGGCGTGTCCCGCTCCGGGGCCGACCCGAACCAGGCGGTCGCGGTGCGCTCGCGCATCTACGTCGATAGGCAGGGGATCGTCAGGGGCGTCGAGCACTGGGAGCGACGGAAGGACGGCACCGTCGTCGAACTCCGGATGCGGGTCCGGACGGGAATCGACCGCGTGCCGATACCGTGGTGGGCCGAGGACGCGGCTATCTACGGCTGATCGCTGATTTCGGGCTCGATGTATATCTTTCTGATGTCCTCGTTAGTCGCCTGCAGCTCGTCCTCGATGGCGGTGATGGCGTCGTCGATCTCGGTCGTGCTGAGCCCTTTGACGAACGCCACGTCCGCAGAGAGGATCACCTCGTTGGGCCCGAAGTAGATCGTCCGGAAGTCGATTATCTCGGCGACGTGCTCGTCGCTGCGGATGACCTCACGCAGGCGGTCGTTCTCCGACTTCGGGAGGCTCTCGCCCAACAGGAGGCGCTTGTTCTCCCACGCCAGGGCCACGGCGAAGCCCATGAGCATGATACCGATGAGCAGCGCCGAGAGCCGGTCGAAGACCGGGTTGCCGGTCTGCTGTTCCAAGAACAGCCCTGTGAGGGCGATGACGATGCCCGACAGCGCGATCGTGTCCTCGGTCAGCGCCGTCAGCGTCGTCACGTCGCTGGTCTTGCGGAACGCCTCCCGGTAGCTCCCCCAGTCGTTGCGGTTCATCTGCCGTCGCATCTCGGCGCGGGCTTTCACCAGCGCGTACGCCTCGAAGACGAACGCGCCGATCAGGACCGTGTAGTTGACCATCAGCGGGTCGAGCCACGCCGGGGGCTGGAAACTGAAGAAGAGGAACTCGACGGCTTCGCCGGCGTGCTCGCCGCCGCCGTGTCCGCCGCTGGTCAGTTCGTTGTAGCCGTGCTTGGCGCTCTCCCACCCGGCGATACCGAACAGGAGGACTGAGACGAGGAAGCTGTAGAAGAACTGTGCCTTCCCGTAGCCAAACGGGTGGTTTCGGTCGGGGTCTCGGCCGCTGTAGCGGATGCCGATGAGGAGGAACACCTGATTGCCGGTGTCGGAGATGCTGTGGTACGTTTCCGAGAGCATCGCGGCGCTCCCGGTCAGCAGGAAGCCGAAGAACTTCAGGACGGCGATGGCTCCGTTGGCGACGAGGGCGGCGAGGACGACTGATTTACTGCCTGCCATTACCCACACCACACGAGGCGGGCGGAAAGTGGTTCTGGATTTACGTCCGCGGTGTGAAGGGGCGGTATGCTCACCGTTATCTCTGACACGCACGGGACCGACGGCCATCGCTTGGAAGGCGAGACGCTCGCGGCCGTCCGCGAGGCCGACCGCGTCGTCCACGCCGGCGACTTCACCACCGAGACCGTGCTCGACGCCGTCGAATCGGAAACGACAGCGCTCACGGCGGTGTACGGCAACAACGACACGCGAGGGGTCCGAGGCCGACTCACCGACGTCGCGACGCTTTCGTGGGCGGGACTGACGGTTCTCGTCGTCCACGGCCACGAACACACCGAGACGGCGCTCTCGATGCTCGCCCGACAGGAGGACGCCGACGTGGTCGTCGTCGGTCACTCGCACCGACCCGAACTCGCCGAACTGGACGGCCGACTGCTCGTCAACCCCGGGAGCTACGCCGACCCGCGGCGGTACGAACCGGCACACGCGGAACTCGACGTCGAGGACGGGCGTCTCACCGTTCGATTGCGTTCGCCCGACGGGACGACCGTCTCCTCGATAACGCGAAAGCGGTGAGGGGCCGGCGGCCGAAACGGCGTGCCGGCCGCATCGTCGTCGAAGCCGAATGCCAGTAGATGTCAGTGTGACCCGTGACGCGCCGAGCGGGTCGGCACGCATGTGAACGTACTGCACGGCAAATAAAGGAGTTACCGGAGAGTGAAACGGGCGTTTGACACTCTATCGGCGCGCGTACCAGATCGCGCCCAGCGCGAAGAGGACGAACGCGCCGCCGGCGAAGAAGGCGAGGCCGGGCGGCAAGCCGGCGACGGCGTCGGCACCGCCCTGCGAGGCGGCGTCGACCGCGTACGGCGTCCCGCCGTCGGCGACGGTCCCGTTCTCGATGTAGAAGCTCGGGTCGACGCCGCCCGTGTCTCCGCTGCCGCTCCGGATCGTGGGGCCGAAGAACGTCCCGAGACCCCGCCCGAACAGCTGCTGAACGAAGAGGGCCGTCAGACCGACGACTGCGAGCCCGCCCAGCAGGTTCGAGATCGCGGCCCGGAGCCCGGAGGTCTCCTTCTCGTCGCCAGCGCAGATGACCAGCGGCTGGTTCGCGGGCGCGAAGACGTCCATCTCCCGGCCCTTCTCGGAGTAAGCCGTGTCGACGACCTCGACGGCACCGGCCTTTTCGAGCTTTTTCAGGTGGTACTGTGCGTTCTGGAGGGAGGTATCGACACGGTCTGCTAACTCCGCCGGCGGCGCCGGCTCGCGGTTGAGCGCCGCCAGGAGGTTACGAGCGGTCTCCGATGAGAGCGCCGACAAGACGTCGTCCGCGTCCTCGCTATCGACCCCGATGACCCGAGGTTCCGCGTCGGGCACTGCCGGGTCCCGAGAGGGCAGCAACGACATGGAATAGCGTATGTTCCATGGTGTTATGAGTCTTCCCCAAGGTACGGTGACCACTTCACCTATCGCTCAAATACGCATTTTACTCTTCGAAATCGACCCGCTCAGCGGTTTTATCCGGAGTGGCGAAACCTCTTTGTCGGCGCGTCCGCAACCGGATGGTATGGACCTTATCACCTACGGTCTCCTCGCCGCGGTACTCGCGTTCTTCTTTTTCATGTACTTAATGCTGCGGCGGACCTTCCTCGGGTTCCGCGAGGGACTCGAAAACAGCAGGGAGAAGTGACCGACGGCGAAAGTGGTTTGGGGCCGTCGCCGGACCTTTCCCTATGGACCCGCGCATCCGCGAACACGCAGAAGTCGTCGTCGACCACTCCGTCGATCTGAGCGAGGGCGACGACGTCGTCATCGACGCCCACCCCGTCGCCGAGGACCTCGTCGTCGCGCTGCACGAACTCGCCGCCGACCGCGGCGCGAACCCCCTCGTCGTCCAGGACCGACTCGGCGAGCGCTATCAGCGCGCCTTCCTCCGCAACCGCGAGGAGTTCGAGACGCCCGGCCACGTCGAGGCGCTCTACGACGCGATGGACGCCTACATCGCCATCCGGGGCAACGCGAACGTCACCGAGACCAGCGACGTGGACCCCGAAACGAACGCGGCCTACCAGCAGGCTCAGCAGCCCTTACTGGCCGAGCGCCTCTCGAAGACGTGGAACCTCACGCAGTACCCGGCGGCCGCCAACGCCCAGCTCGCGCAGATGTCCACCGAGGGCTACGAGAACTTCGTCTGGGACGCCGTCAACAAGGACTGGGACGCGGTCCGAGAACACCAGTCACAGATGGTCGACATTCTCGACCCCGCCGACGAGGTGCGCATCGTCTCGGGCGATACGACCGACGTGACGATGTCCGTCGCCGGCAACCCGACGCTCAACGACTACGGCGAGAAGAACCTCCCCGGCGGCGAGGTGTTCACCGCGCCCGTCGCCGACAGCGTCGAGGGCGAGGTGCTGTTCGACAAGCCGCTCTACCACCAGGGCCGCGAGGTCACGGACGTCTACCTCGACTTCGAGGGCGGCGAGGTCGTCGACCACAGCGCCGGCAAGAACGAGGAAGTACTCACCGAGGTGCTGGAGACCGACGACGGCGCGAACCGACTGGGCGAACTCGGCATCGGGATGAACCGCGACATCGACCGGTTCACATACAACATGCTGTTCGACGAGAAGATGGGCGACACCGTCCACATGGCCGTCGGCCGCGCCTACGAGGACACCGTCGGCGAGGACAACGAACAGAACGACTCGGCCGTTCACGTCGACATGATCGTCGACATGAGCGAGGACTCGCGTATTGAAGTGGACGGCGAAGTGGTCCAGCGGGACGGGACGTTCGAGTTCGAGGACGGGTTCGAGGGCTGAGTACCGCGCCGAGCCGAGCGAGGCGCGGCCTTTTTCATCGACGTTTTTGCGCGAGTGGTCGCCGGAGGCGACCCGATGCGGAAAAAGGTCGGTCGACACGAGCGAGGACTCGCGTATCGAAGTGGACGGCGAAGTGGTCCAGCGGGACGGGACGTTCAAGTTCGAAGAGGGGTTCTGAGGAGTTCTAGTACGCCGCAGACGCGTATTTCTACGCCGACTTCTCCAGTCGAGCCACGTACTTCGGTCCGTCCTGTTCGACCCCTTCGACGGACCAGACGGTGTCGGCGACCAGATCCCGCATCGTCTCGGGGGCGACGTGGAGGTAGTCGTGCCACTCGCCGACGTACTGCCGGTAGCGGGTCCTGATGCGGACCCGGCCCGGGAGTCGGCCCCGTTCGCGATTTCGCTCGTGATAGTCTAGATGCACCTCTCTATCGGTGATCCTCGGGTCCATGCTGGCGGCGACGAGCGTGGCGTCGTCGGTGGTCACGGCGGCGAGACTACCGAGGACGGCGGGCGCTCGCTCGGCGCTCCCGACCAGTCCGAAGTTGTTGCCGAGCATGACGACGGCGTCGAATCGCTGGTTCAATTCCCCGACGTCGGCGACGTCCAGGATTCGAGCGTCCGCGACGCCGCGATCTCGGGCGACTCGGAGCGCCCCCGGCGAGCGGTCGATACCCGTCACGTCGTGGCCGCGCTCCTGCAACGCCAGCGCGTGGCGGCCGGGGCCACAGCCCGCGTCGAGGACGCGGCCCTCGGCCCACTCGATGGCGGTGCGGTCGAGTGCCTCCCACTCCTCGGGCCGTTCGAAGTACACTTCCGGTCCACCGGGCAGTTCCAGCAGACCGTCGTCTCGCTCGAC